>JADGCQ010000003.1 GCA_015228925.1 Magnetococcales bacterium
AAAGTCAAAAGCAAAACCCTGGGGGCAATCCCCCAGACCCCTTTTTTCTTTCAATAGTTTTTCTTTTGTCAACATGTCCTGAAACGGTAGCCGGGAGTTCATCCACGCTTTTTGAACGCGGCGACCAATCCCAATCCCAAACTCCCCCCCACGACATTCATGAAGACATCCCGCAGGTCAAAATAACGGTCGGGAAGCAGAAACTGGAAAATTTCATCCCCCATCCCCACCATGGCAACCATGATCAAAATGTCCAGATAGCCTTCCCGATTGTGCGCCGGGTGGGCATTATGAATCAACATCCCCAGGATGGCGTACTGGACAAAATGGACCCGTTCGTCGGGATTGGTGGTGATGGTCAGGGCGGTCAAGGCGGCGATGGCGAGAAATCCCAGAGCCATCAGCGGTCGTGTGGCCCGCAGCAGGACCAGCAAGACAACGGCGGCCAATACGATGGCTAAAACGGTATTGACGATTTTTTCAACATGCTCGACCCCATTCATCACCTCATAGAGCCACATTTCCACGGTGGGAATCAGTGGCACCAGGGTGAAGTGCAGAGCCAAGTAGAGACCTACCCAGGTCCAAGCCAGGGGAGAACGACGGAGATGGCCGGGGAATGTTTTAAACTTGTGAATGATCTTCATAGTTCCACATAAAAATTAGTTGATGTGAACAATTTGATTTTATGGATCATTTATCAACGAAGTGCAAGTTTTTTAACCAATGATTGCAAAAAGGGATGACGATTTCGGCAACATGCATTACATTCGTGCAGCCTAAGTTGAGAATGTTTGGCGCCTGCCGAGGGTGGAGGCGCAGCCTGAACTTGTGAAACCAACCATCTATTTCCTCTCAGAGTGACCTTCAAACGAGAAAGGTAACGTCCATGCCCGAATATAAAAAACCCAGCCTTGCAGAGTGGAAAGCCGCAACGGAGAAAAGCCTGAAAGGGAAGCCCATCAGCTCCCTGGAATGGGCGACGCCCGATGGAATCAACATCAAGACGGTTTACACCCAAGCCGATGTCGAAGGGTTGCCCTATCAGGATTCCCTCCCTGGCTTTGCGCCGTATCTGCGCGGACCCCATACCACCATGTACGCCGGTCGGCCCTGGACCATCCGTCAGTATGCAGGGTTCTCCACCGCTGAGGAGTCCAACGCCTTTTATCGTCGCACCCTGGCCGGTGGTGGGCAAGGGGTGTCGGTTGCCTTCGATCTGGCAACCCATCGTGGTTATGATTCGGACCATCCCCGCGTTGTGGGTGATGTGGGTAAGGCGGGTGTGGCCATCGACAGCGTTGAGGATATGAAAATCCTCTTTGACGGCATCCCCTTGGACACGACTTCGGTTTCTATGACCATGAACGGCGCGGTGTTGCCGATTTTGGCCGGTTACGTCATCGCCGCCGAGGAGCAGGGTGTCCCTCAGAACCAGTTGCGCGGTACCATCCAGAATGACATTCTCAAAGAATTCATGGTGCGCAACACCTTCATCTACCCCCCAACCCCCTCCATGCGCATCGTTGGCGACATCATTGAATATGCCTCCAAAAACATGCCGTTGTTCAACACCATCTCCATTTCCGGCTATCACATGCAGGAAGCGGGTGCCGATGCCTCCTTGGAGTTGGCCTATACCCTGGCCGATGGCAAGGATTATGTGAAAACAGCGGTGGAACGGGGGATGGGCGTTGACGATTTTGCCGGAAGACTTTCATTCTTCTTCGCCATCGGGATGAACTTCTATTTGGAAATCGCCAAGCTGCGTGCGGCGCGTATGTTGTGGTGCGAAATCATGGAAGGTTTTGGTGCCAAGAAAGCCTCCTCCAAGATGTTGCGTACCCATTGCCAAACTTCGGGTTGGAGTCTTACTTTCCAGGATCCGTACAACAACGTCATGCGGACCACCATCGAAGCGATGGCGGCGGTGTTTGGCGGTACCCAATCGTTGCATACCAACGCCTTGGATGAAGCCATCGCCCTGCCGACCGATTTTTCCGCACGGATCGCCCGGAATACCCAGTTGGTGTTGCAGGAAGAGGCCCATATCACCCATGTGGCCGATCCCTGGGCCGGTTCCTACATGATGGAATCGTTGACCCAGCAGATTGCCGACAAGGCCCGTGCCGTCATGAAGGAGGTCGATGAGGCGGGTGGCATGGTCAAGGCCATCGAAGCGGGTCTGCCGCAACGGCGTATCGATGAAGCTTCCGCCCGCAGACAGGCGAACATTGATCGTGGTTTGGAGACCATCGTTGGCGTCAACAAGTACAAGTTGAAAGATGAGCAGGTCATCGATGCCCGCAAGGTGGACAATAAGGCGGTCCGTTTGTCCCAGATCGAGCGGTTGAAAACCATCCGTGGCAAACGCGATGCGGCCAAAGTGCAAACGGCTTTGGATGCGTTGACCCAGGCGGCGCAATCGGGAACGGGCAATCTGTTGGAATTGTCCATCAATGCCATGCGGGTTCGTGCGACCTTGGGTGAAGTCACCGAGGCCATGGAAAAGATCTTTACCCGTTACACCCCGCATACCAGCACCGTTTCGGGTGTTTATGGCAAGGTGTGGGCGGACGATCCCGAATGGGCGGATCTCAAGAAGGATGTGGATTCTTTCACGGCTAAGGATGGCCGTCGTCCCCGTATGTTGGTGGTCAAGATGGGACAGGATGGTCATGATCGTGGTGCCAAGGTGATTGCATCGGCGTTTGCGGACGCCGGTTTTGATGTGGACTTGGCCCCATTGTTCCAGACCCCGGAAGAGGTGGCCCAACAGGCGGTGGAGAACGATGTGCATGTGGTGGGTGTTTCCACCCTGGCGGGTGCGCACACGACGTTGATTCCGCAGCTCATCGAAGAGTTGAAGAAGAAAAATGCGGGAGACGTGGTGGTGGTTTGCGGCGGCGTCATTCCCAAGCAGGATTATGATGAGTTGCGTGCGGCGGGTGTCGCGGAGATTTTTGGGCCGGGTACGTCGATTGCGGTTTCGGCCCGTGCGGTGATTCGGCGCATTCTTGGCTGAGCGGACAAATTTGGAAAACAATTGCGGGGGTCCGGGGGGGATCATCCCCCCCGGCGGGGGTTTGGGGGCAGCGCCCCCAAGGTCTTGCCTCTAAAAGCCCCCGCACATTGTGCTTTTTATATTCTTTCCAAAGTGACCATGCGGATTGGTAAGCCGGGAGGTTGGGATGGCGCGGTTTGATACAAAAACGTATGTACAGGGTGTTCTGGGTGGCGACCGGAGGATGATTGCCAAGACGATCACCCTGATCGAAAGCACCTTGTACCGGGATGAGGAGCAGTCCCAGGAGATTCTTGGGCAATTGCTGCAATATTGTGGCAATTCCCTGCGCATCGGCATTACGGGTCCGCCGGGGGCTGGCAAGAGTACGTTTATCGATGCCCTGGGGCTGCACTTGCTGAATAATAACCATCGCGTTGCGGTTTTGGCGGTGGATCCTTCGTCCAAACTTTCGGGTGGCAGTGTGTTGGGGGACAAGACCCGGATGGGTCGGTTGATGTCCAACGATAATATTTTTGTTCGCCCTTCGGCGGCGGGTGAAACCTTGGGTGGGGTGGCGCGGAAAACCCGGGAGACCATGTTGATTTTGGAGGCGGCGGGATACGATACGGTTTTGGTTGAAACGGTGGGGGTGGGGCAGAGTGAAACGGTCGTGGCGGACATGACCGATTTTTTCCTGTTGGTGGCATTGCCGAATGCGGGCGATGAACTTCAGGGGATCAAGCGCGGCATCATGGAAATGGCGGATGCCGTTGTGGTCAACAAGGCGGATGGTCCTTTTGAGGAATCGGCCAAACAGGCGGCCCATGTGTTGCGTTCGGCGTTGCAAATGTTGGCCCATCCTCGGCCCGATTGGGAATTGCCGGTGTTTTTGGCCAGTGCCCGGACCGGCCTGGGGATTGATGAGGTTTGGAATGCGATGAAGCGGTTCCGGGAGGTGATGACCGCCAATGGGGAGCTTCAGGCGCGGCGGCGGGAACAAAGTTTGGAATGGATGACCGCCTTGGTGCATGATGAGTTGGCGCGTCGTTTTGATGAACATCCCGAAGTGCGCTATCTGATGCCCGATTTGCGGCGCAAGGTGAGCGATGGCCGGATCACGGCGGTGAATGCGGCCAGCCAGCTGATGCAAGCCTTTACGACGGTATAGACCTTTCCAAATCACGGATACGTCAGACCATGCGGGAGATTGTCGAGAAATTTGAGCGGTTGCGTGCCGAAGCCCGGTTGGGGGGCGGTTTGGAGCGGATTGAGGCGCAGCACGCACGCGGTAAATTGACGGCACGGGAATGCATTGAAGTTTTGTTGGATGAGGGTTCTTTTGAAGAACTGGACATTTTTGTCCAGCATCGTTGCCATGAATTTGGGATGGA
Source organism: Magnetococcales bacterium (assembly GCA_015228925.1). Classification (GTDB taxonomy): domain Bacteria; phylum Pseudomonadota; class Magnetococcia; order Magnetococcales; family UBA8363; genus UBA8363. The sequence goes on from JADGCQ010000003.1 coordinate 4,399, forward strand.
GAAGAAAAACATTTCCGGCGATGGGGTCGTGACCGGTTATGGTGAGATCAATCGGAGAAAAGTTTTTGTTTTTGCCCAGGATTTTACCGTTCATGGCGGTACGTTGTCGGAATCCAATACCCAGAAGATTTGCAAGATTTTGGATTTGGCCATGCGGACGGGGGTTCCGGTCATTGGCTTGAATGATTCGGGTGGTGCCCGTATTCAGGAGGGTGTGGCCTCCCTGGCGGGTTATGGGGAGATTTTTCAGCGCAATGTTCTGGCTTCGGGGGTGATTCCGCAACTTTCGGCGATTTTGGGTCCGTGCGCCGGGGGGTCGGTGTATTCTCCCGCCTTGACCGATTTTATCATGATGGTGGAAGAAAATTCCTACATGTTTGTCACCGGTCCCGATGTCGTGCGGACGGTGACGCATGAGGAGGAGACGTTTGAATCTTTGGGGGGGGCGCGGGTTCACGCGACGCAATCGGGGGTTGCCCATTTTGCCTTTCCCAATGGGATGGTCCTTTTGACGCAGTTGCGTCGATTGCTCTCTTTTTTGCCGTCCAACAATCGGGAACAGCCGCCGGTGGTGAAGGTTGGCGATCCCCCAGAGCGGCAGGAACATTCCCTGGACCATCTGGTCCCCGACGATCCGCTCAAACCGTATGAGATGCGGGAATTGATCGACAAGGTGGTGGATAGCGGCGATTTTATGGAGGTACACCGGGGGTTTGCCCGTAATATTCTTGTCGGTTTTGCCCGGATGGATGGGGGGACGGTGGGGATTGTGGCCAATCAACCGATGGTATTGGCGGGTTGTTTGGATATCGATGCCAGTGTGAAGGCGGCGCGATTTGTCCGGTTTTGTGATTGTTTTAATATTCCGCTGGTGACATTTGTGGATGTACCGGGTTTCATGCCGGGGAGGGGGCAGGAATCGGGGGGGATTATCCGGCATGGGGCCAAGTTGTTGTATGCCTATGCCGAGAGTACGGTTCCCAAGGTGACGATCATCACCCGGAAAGGTTATGGGGGGGCGTATGATGTGATGTCATCCAAACATCTTCGGGGGGATTTAAATTTTGCTTGGCCCAATGCGGAAATTGCGGTGATGGGGGCCAGGGGGGCGGCAGAGATTATTTTTCGTGGTGAAATCAAGAAATCCGACGATCCCGAAGCGATGTTAAAATCGAAAACCGAGGCTTATGCGCAACGGTTTGCCAATCCGTTCAGTGCGGCGCGGCGCGGTTTTATCGATGACATTATCATGCCCAGTTCCTCGCGTTGGAAGATTATCCGGGGATTGCGGATGTTGAAGGATAAGCAGTTGACCAATCCGTGGAAGAAGCACGGCAACATCCCCCTGTAGGAGGGGTGGGGACTCCATGAAGAAGATTTTGATAGCCAATCGTGGTGAGATTGCTTCCCGCATCATTCGGACGGCCCGGAGGATGGAGATTGGGACGGTGGCGGTGTATTCGGAGGCGGACAAGGATAATTTGTTTGTACGGCAGGCGGATGAATCTTACTTTTTGGGACCGGCCCCCAGTGCCCAATCCTATCTGAACGTGGATCGCATTTTGGAGGTTCTTGACCGGAGCAAGGCGGACGCGGTGCATCCGGGTTATGGATTTTTGTCGGAGAATGCCGAATTTTGCCAAGCTTTGGAGGATCGAGGGATTATTTTCATTGGTCCGGCGGTGGAGTCCATCCGGGCCATGGGCGATAAAATTCACTCCAAGCGGGTGGCGGCGCAGGCGGGTGTCCGAACTATTCCGGGATATGATGGCGCGGTTGCGAGCGCGGCGCAGGCGGTGGAGATTGCACGCGGCGTGGGTTATCCGGTCATGGTCAAGGCGACGGCGGGGGGGGGTGGCAAGGGGATGCGGGTCGCTTGTGACGATGGCGAGGTGATGGCGGCGTGGGAAACGTGTACACGCGAGAGCCGCGCTTCGTTTGGCGATGATCGTGTTTTTATCGAGAAATTTATTGAGAACCCGCGTCATATTGAGATTCAGATTTTGGGTGATCGGCATGGGCATGTGGTGTGGCTCAATGATCGGGATTGCAGTATTCAGAGACGCAATCAGAAGGTGATTGAGGAGGCCCCGTCGAAGTTTGTGGATCCCAACATGCGGCGTGCCATGGGGGAACAGGCGGTCAAGTTGGCTGAGGCGGTGGGATATTATTCGGCGGGTACGGTAGAGTTTGTGGTGGGGGGGGACAAGAGTTTTTATTTTTTGGAGATGAATTCACGGTTGCAGGTGGAACATGCGGTGACGGAGATGGTCACGGGGTTGGATTTGGTGGAGCAGATGATCCGGGTTGCGCGGGGGGAGGTGCTGGGGTTTTCGCAGAAGGATGTCAAGATCAAGGGTTGGGCGATGGAGAGTCGCATTTATGCGGAGAATCCCTATCGCAATTTTATCCCTTCGACGGGGCGTGTGGTTTATTATCGCCCACCACGGGAGGGTCCGCGGGTTCGGGTGGATTCGGGGGTATCTGAGGGGGGTGAGGTATCGATGCATTATGATCCGATGATTGCCAAGTTGGTGACATGGGGTCACAATCGTGAGGCGGCGTTGTTTGAGATGGAATATGCGTTGGATGAATTTTTAATTTCGGGGGTCGATCATAATATTGACCTTCTCAATAGTATTGTCCGGCATCCCAGGTTTATCGCGGGGGATTTTACGACGGGTTTTATTGAGGAAGTTTTTCCCGATGGTTTTAAGGGGGCCAAGCCGACGGAGGATGGGACACGGGCGTTTGCGGTTGCGGCGGCGATGATTTTATTGGTGGAATCTTCGTTGTATTTGCAGGTTCCCGACCTTCAGGATTTGGTGGTGATGGTGGATCATGAGGAGTTCCGTTTGACGGTCGAGCGGAAGAAGGGGAGTCAGTTGGTTGCGTTTGACGGGGAGGATCCGGTGGTTGTGACGCATGATTATCGGGCGGGGAGTCGTTTGGCCTCGTTGATGATTCATAATCAGCCGGCGACATTTCGGATCCGGCGTTTGGCGGAGGGATGGTTATTATCTCAGGGTGGGCGGACGGTTACGGCGATAGCGCGGACGCCGAGGCATCATGAGTTATCGCGGCACATGTTACGCAAGAGGCCTCCCGACACGTCGCGGCAGATTATTTCTCCGATGCCGGGTGTGGTATTGAAGGTATTGGTGGGGATTGGTCAGACGGTGAATTGGGGGCAGACGGTTTGTATTGTGGAGGCGATGAAGATGGAGAACACCATCCGTTGTGAGCAGGACGGCAAGCGGGTGCGGGCCATATTGGTTCAGGCTGGAGATACGATTGAGGCGGATGCGGTATTAATTGAATTTGAGTAATCCAACCCATAAGGAGAGAGTTCGATGATTGGACGTTTGAATCATGTTGCCATTGTGGTCCCCGATTTGGATGCGGCGGCGGCGAAGTATCGTGATGATTTGGGAGCCAGGGTGGAGCCGGCGAAGGATTTACCGGAGCATGGTGTTCGTGTGGTGATGGTTCGTTTGGACAACACGACGGTTGAGTTATTGCATCCGATGTCGGACAGCAGCCCGATTGCGGGATTTTTGAAGAAGAATCCGGGCGGTGGGATGCATCATGTGTGTTATGAGGTTCAGGATGTGGTAGCGGCGACGAAGCAGATGATGGACAAGGGTGTGAAGGTATTGAACGAGAAGCCCAAGATTGGTGCCCACGGTAATCCCGTTGTGTTTTTGCACCCCAAGGATTTTTACGGCGTTCTCACGGAACTGGAGCAGGTACCCGACGCCAAGTAACCATTGCGGCTAGGGATGAACGTGACCGGCGGTCCTTTTGGGGCCGCCGGTTTTTTTTATAAACGGTTATAATTTATTGATTGACTTTCGTGGTTGGTGTTCTTATGATCCTTTGATCATGTTTAGGCTTTGATTCTTGATTCCGATCACCTGACCGTGTTCACAGGTTTAAAAACTGTTAAAAAGAAAGAAGGGGTCTGGGGAATTCTTTCCCCAGGGTTTTGACTTTAAATAAAAAGGTTTCCATGCTCTTCTTTTGATTTTTGTTTTTGAATTTGACAAGTTTGCAATGATGTTAGAAAATTTCTGAAACATAATATTAAACTCGGGTGAGTTGTGTATTGTGTTCTAGGGATTTTCGATTTCTCGTGTGTTATATCCCCCGAATTCTTACAGGAGGCTTTAATAATGCCAACACTAACGATAAAATCACTGCATTGCGTAGAAACGCAAGGTATTGGAGATGATGATACATATATCACCATAGGAGGTGAGAAAGTTTGGGGGGTTGTTGTTATGGGAGAAGACGATAAACAACCTGTCAATATTGATTATCATTTTTCTCGTAAAGCATGGGTGCAGATATGGGAAAAAGACTCTGGTGGTGATGATTTAATCGGTGGGTTTGAAGTTCAATCGACCCATAGAGGCGAGAAACGCCACAATATAAAGGGTGATGGTTCTGAATATTGGGTATATTATTCTGTCAAAGGTTAAACCGCAGCTAATTTGGGACTCGTAGTTTTTCCACATCGGAATTCTGGGGACACGGAGTGCCGGGGACACAATATCAGATTTGGTGACTGATGACTTGGCGGAAGAGTTTCAATCCATGGCTGATGCGACCGGAAAGACTCTACCTGAATGCGTCATTGGGACCATCCGTCGTTATTTGGAGGAACGGGAAGACCGGCAGGATGCCGAAGATGCACGGAAGGTATTGGAGGAGTACCGTCGTGATCCTGGCAGGGCCGTTAGCATGGATGAGGTGTTGAAGGAATATGGCTTGACCAGGGAAGCATTGCTATGACCTAAACTTGTCATCAAGATCGGTCATCGGCGCGAAATTCATCGATAGGTCAACCGGGGTTTTGGATTCCCCGTAGGGGGGGCGGAGAAAGATGGACATCAACCTGCCTGATGCCGCCCCAATCCTTCCGCCAGCAGTGTGGCTGCCAGGGTGTTCAGGCTGACCCCCTCCGATTGGGCCTGACGTGCCAAGTCTGCATGGAGGCTTTTGGGAACACGCATACGCCATTGGCCGCTGAATTTGCCAGCAGAGCGCGGTTCGGGAATGGGACGATTTTGTTCATGAGCGACTTCTAACCAGGAAAGCATGGCCTCCTTTCCGCTGGCGATGGCCTCTTCGACGGTTTCTCCATCGGAAATGCAACCAGGAAGGTCAGGAAATTCAATCAAATAGCCACCACCTTCATCCGTATTGAGGGGCCGGACGCTAAAAGGAAAATCCATCTCAGCCATTTTCGTTGTCCTCCAAAATTTCGATCATCGCGACCAGTTTACGAACATAAACCGGTTTCACTGGTTTGTGTGCCGGAATGCTCAAGGCTTCTGTCAAATGGGGATGAGTCACAATCACATGGCTGCCACGGGGATTTCGAATATCCATACCATACCGTTGGGCAATGGCTTGGATGTCTTCGATCCGCCAATCCCGGGGATTGTTCCGCATTTTTTGGATAATCTTGTCGGCCTTTGCCATGGCTGAATGATACCGTATTTGGAACCACATTTTCAATACCGCAAAAGTATCCTGAAGGATCATCCGTGGTAGTTTTGATCATCGTTTCGGCCAAGTCTCTTTGAACGTGCTGGAAAAACCGTGATATGTGCAGGGGACAGCATGGGTATTCCTGTGTTATTCTTTTGGCGTTGGAATCGTGTTATTAACCAATGATTTTGGGTGTCGCCATGAATATCAAGGAACATGTGTTGGAAATAACGCGCAAAATGCCAGAGGATGTCACGATTGAGGATATCATGGCGCGGTTGTACCTGTTGAAAAAGGTCCAAAAGGGGATCGACCAAGCTGATCAGGGGCAAATGGTTTCGCAGGAGGAGGCAAAGCATCGGATGGGAAGATGGCTCAAGTAAATTGGACGTTGCAGGACTTGGACGATCTGGAATCCATCTTTCTTTTTATTGTCTGGGATTCTATCCATTACGCCATGAGCAGATAGGTTTCCGCTTGGTCAGTGTCGCTCATAGAGGGGTCTCCCCTCCCGAAGGGCATGGGTGATGATGTGGTTGGCAGAGTGTTGCCAGCGTGCCACCTCATCCCGGCTGTAGAGCAGGATATCCTTGGGCATGGGGAAGGGTGCCAATAGCTTGCGAATCTTCAAAAGCTCGCGCCATCGGCTTCGTTCCTGAAACCCCTCATCCACCACCACCAACAAGTCGATGTCCGAATCTTCGTTGGCGGTGCCCCGTGCCAGAGAGCCAAATAGGATGATCCGCTCTGGGTGGATGGTTTCCACAAGGGTGGCACTCATGGCGGATAGGTCGGCGTCGGTGATGGTCATGGAATCGGTGCCCCATTGAATGCCTTCATGTTCGCATCTTCCTGTCCCGCGCATCGCCAATTTCCTCGATCAGGCGTTGATTCGGATTGAACACTATCCAGTCTTCCAGTATATCGTTCGGGATAACGTGGGGGCAACGCATAACATTTCTTGGCCTTGCCGTGGGTGCGCACTGTGCGGTTGATCAGCCGATGACCAGGATGCTAAAATCGTGAATAACCTAAAAAAAACTGTCGGTCTCTTCGTTGGTGTTACCACCTTGGATATTCAATATCGGATCGATGGCTTCCCATCCCCCAATACAAAACACTATGCCGATGAATGGGGTACCTTCGTCGGGGGGCCGGCAACCAACGCCGCAACCGTTTTTTCTCACCTTGGGGGAACCAGCAAACTGTATACAGGTGTGGGAAATAATCCCTTCACCGCACGCATCGCCGAAGATTTTCATAACTCCAAAATTCAATGGGAAGATATCTTTCACCAGCAATCAACGACCCCTCCCATCGCTTCAATCTTTACCAATCGACACAATGGGGATCGTACTATCGTGACCTATTTGCCCGACAAAACCACCGTCGATCCCGGTCTCCTCAATCTGGAATTTCTTGAAGAAGCCCACATCCTCATGGCCGACGGATTCTTTCTGGATGTGGCGATCCCCCTCGCACACAAAGCCAGAGAAAAAAATATCCCCGTCGTGTTCGATGGGGGCAGTTGGAAGCCTGGTCTGGAAAACCTGATCCGACTGACCGATATCGCCATCGTATCCGAACGATTTTTATCCCCAAATTCGGCGGTAAACCAAGATGTCATCGCGTCGTTGCATGATTGGGGATGCACCAAAGTGGCCGTGACCCGGGGAGAAAAACCGATCATCGTCTCCGAGGGGAATGGGCGGTTTGAACTGGCCGTGGAACCCATCCATGCCGTGGATACGTTGGCGGCGGGAGATTTCTTCCATGGTGCATTCTGTTATGATTATCTTAAAACAGACGATTTCGTTGCATCGCTCAAACAGGCCGCCCATATTGCGGGACTCTCCTGCCAATCCTTTGGGACACGAGGGTGGTTGCAGAAACTTGCTCATCTGGAAAAGTCAGGAAGTGATGGCGGCCAGTAGGCGTTGGCCCATCTCCCGGATACATCCACTTCTCCAAACCAACGTGTACTCCTTGGCTTTCACGATCCCTTGCCAATATAGCTTTTGCAGCAAAGAATCCCCGACCCAGGCCAGGGTAATCTCCCCCAGATCCTCTTGCGTAAGCAGGTCAGACAAACGTTGATGATCGGCTGGGTTGGACAAAACATGCGACCAAACGCGGGCCATGAGCGTTTGATCACGCAGCAATAATTCATGAAATAAAATATCCTGGTCTTGCCCCCAAGCGTGCAGGCACTGCATCGATAACCATCCATGCCCTCCGGTCACTTCCAGAATCGAATCGCTGACCGGGGGTGGCAAGGAGAGGGATTGATGACTGGCCCGCTCCTGCAATTCCATCGAGGAAAAACCCGGTAGTTCACAGACCGTGGCACTGTTGAGCAGAGAAGATTCACCATCCGCATGGGCCAGATGGTATAACCGTTCGCCACCGCAGAATACCACCCGGAACGGATCATAGATGGCGGTGGCACGATGCAGCAGGGCGGCCAGATCATACCGCAAGGATTCAGAAATGGTCTCAATGCCCATAACCAGGAAAAAGGCTTGACCCTGCTTGTCGGCCAAAAAATCCAATAACCCCTGTTCAAAATCGGACCGGGAATCAATCTTCCGGGTGATGCCAAGCTGCTGGGCCAGCGATGGGAAAAAACGGTCGTCCGCATCATCCCGACTGGCGGCTGGGGTGAGCAGCCAAGTATGACCTTCGGGAAAACGGGGTTGTACGCGCTCCAGCAAAACCCGAATGACCGTATCCGGGTCTCGATCCGCTTGATGCAGAATCAACAGCATCTTGGCAAGCCAAAGATATTCCTCCACGTCGTCAAGGAACGTCCGTTCGTTGCCACAAGGAGACCGCTCGGAAATTTTATGTGTCATGGCGGATGATCACGCGATGGAAAACCATGATGGTCCCAGAAAAATCGTTTCTATTGTACTCAAACCGACACCATAACAGTCATCCCAAGGAATTTCCATGGCTGCCAAACCGGAATGCCCCTCAGGTTGTTTCGCCCACCCCCGTTTCCCAGCCGCTGATGCCGTGATCCGCTTGCATTCCATGGCGAACCAGCTCGCCTTGAAGGGTTCGCTTGGCGGTATGCAGGCGGAAACGGGTCCACCCCAGGCTTTCGGAAAGTTCGGCACTTCCATGGCATGACCAGACGATGTGACCGCCCCAAGTGATCACGCGATGATGAACATCTTGGACCCAACACAGACGCATCGGTTGCCATTGGCGGGTATAACGGCTTTCACCCTTCAGGATGCCTGGAAAACACCAATGGACGATGCGCAACCACCAGGGGGCCGGTAACCAATGGATGGGAATGGTATCCCTCCAGGAGATCGCCTCTTCACACAGCGGCGTTAAAGCGGTGGTCAACAGGAGGGCATCCAGGGATGGATCGGCCCCCCCCTGGCGTCCATGGAGGGCGATGAGGGTATCGGTTTGAACAAAGGCGATTTTGGCGTTTTTGTCGGAAACCAGCCATAGAGTTCCCGCCAGGTCAATATCCACTTTCACGGTGAGCTGGGCCGGGAGATCCTGCATGGCATAGGTGAATGTCCGTCCGACATCCCGCCGTAGGGATAGGGCCAGGAGGGGATTGGGGCTGGGGTGTTGCAGGCTTTCTTGTTCCTGGGGAATATGGTCCAGCATCAGATGGTTTTCTCCCCCCTGCACAACGATGACATTGGCCAGGTGAAAGGGGCGGGTAGGATTGCCCAACCATGGCCCTTGTTGCACATGCAGATGAATGTGGGGTTGGGGTGAACGGCCCGAATTACCGCAACGGGCCAGGATTTGTCCTACGACGACAAAGGCGTTGACGCCAATGGTGAGGCTACCTTGTTGTATGTGGGACAGCAGGACATGATGGCCATCGGTGAGGGCGATGAGCAAAAAATTACCCCAACAATGCTCGGAATCGATCTGGCCGGGGGGATTGTCGGGGAGGTCGTCGCGGCAGGCACTGACAGTGCCGGTGACCGGGGAACAAATGGCCGCACCAAAGCAATGATAATCGGTCAGTTGGCGTCCGTCACCGTGATGGGCCGAACCGCCCTGTATTTTGTGAAAATCCAGCCCGTGACGCCATAGCCCCTGGTGGGTATGGGGTCCATCCCACCCTTGATACACCTGCCAAGTGCCCAAAAAAGGGGGTCTAAGGCCCACACTCCCCTCGGAAACCCCACGGGCCTCCGCCATAGCCATGACTTCGGCAACCGTTTCCGGGATTTGGGGGGGGGAAATCCAATAGCGGCCCCAGGTTTCTCCCGCCCATGGTCCCAGGGCGGTCATCAACAACCAGGTGGTTGTGATAAAGGCCAGCGATAGGGGGGGGAGACCCAGGTAATAAAAAATATTATAGGTACCGAGAGAGACAAATCCGACGACCGCTGCGCCAACGATGGTTACCAGAAAGGTGCGTCCAACGGGGCGGGCAAAAACTCCCCCTGCCATCAGGGCGGTCAACATGGCGGCGGTCCCCGCGAGCGACAAGGGGATGGTGTAGGGCAACACCCCCAGCATCCGTAATTCCCCGGTGACGACGATGAATGCCAGGATGATCATCAAAAACAGGCGTCGGGAGGAGAGCAGTATGGCCAAGCCAATCAACACCCCGCCACTGGGCGACGGGGAAAAATAGATCTGCCCCATGGAAATCAACCAAGCAAGGATGGGGCTGGCAACCCATTGATAGAGAAAAAGGTCAACGGGGTTGGGGAGGTGGGGCACGGCTCCAGGGAGGACCAAGGCACGTCCAACGGCATAAAGCCCCACGCCAATGATGAACAAGGGCGATGAAAGGATGGGCAAGCCCCAGGGTAATGCGACGGTGGCATAAATCAAACGGCTTACCAAAGTTGCCAATAATCCCGCCAGGAGAGTCAAGGTGATGGTCGCGGGGGTGGGGGCAAAAAATGTCCCCACCATCAAACCCAACAAAACCCCATTGACCACATCCAGGTCTGCCACCTGGTTGGGCAAGGCCAAAAGCCGACGACAGCTCAAGCTTGCCGCCCCTCCCAGCAGACCCATGAGTCCGACGGGGGGATTGAGCAAGGTGGCCGCAACCAAAAGCCAGTGGGCCTTACGGGATTTAAAATATAAAAATGAGCCGTAAGCACCCAGCAAGGTGTGGAAAAAAGGCCACAACTCTAGTCTTCCATGGGTTGGGGGAGGGGGAGCCAGGAACCGGGATTGGGAGTCAGGCGCGCAGGGATCCGTTCGGGTTCGCACAGGGTCGATAAGGTTTCGCCCTGGCGGATGATTTCATGGGTGCCGTTGGGTGAGAGGAGTATAATGGCGGGACGCAGTTCGATGAACTGGAGCCATTGGGTGTTGTTGTAGGCCCCGACCGGGGAAAAAACCAGCCGATCTCCTACTTTCAAGGGGGGGAGACTCACCAGTTGGCGCATACAGTCGATATTCATGCACAATGGGCCGTAGAGAACCGTTTCTTCGGGAATACCCCCATTGGGTTGAACCAACCGGACCGGATGGTGATACCATAGAGCCGTCAGCATCAGGTTGATTCCCCCATCCAAAATGACCCCACGCTTGCCATCGACCAACCGTTTGGTCCCGACCACGGTGGCGACCAACGATTGAGCATCGTCGATCACGGCGCGTCCGCTTTCGATGATCAAGACTGGCGGCGGTCCAGGACGATCCGATAACCCTTTTTTCAGGGCCTTTCCCACCGTCTGGGCAAATTCTTCAATCTCTGGGACCGCCTGTTCGGGGGGGGCGTAGACCCCTTGGAGGGCGTTGCGCGATGGAAAACCACCGCCGATGTCCAGATAGGTGATGCGGGTGTTACCATCTTTTTCCATCTCTTGCATAAAATCGGTCATGAGGCGGATCTGTTCCCCATAGGCGCGGGGATCGAGGATGAACGTCCCCAAATGGCTGTGCAAGCCGTTGAGGGTCAGGTGTGGGCTACAGCGGATGCGGAGGGCCGCTTCGTGGGCTTGACCATTTTCCAGGTTAAAACCAAACCGGCTCCAGGGTTCGGTGTAGCCGGTATTGAAATTCAAACGCAAGGCGACGGGTACCACACGGTTTTGCTCTTTGGCGATGGCCTCGATAAGGCTGAGTTCATCCAGATGATCACAATGGATATGGGCACCTTCGGCGATGGCCCGTTCCAAAATTGGACGTGGTTTATAAGGGCCGTTGAACAAAATACGATTGCCGGGTACACCCAAAAGGCGGGCTTTTTCGTACTCCGGTTTGGAAACGACCTCGGCCCAGGAGCCTTCCTGGTGGAGAATGCGGCATACGGCACTGAGGGTATTGGTTTTATAGGACCAGCCATGGATCACGCTGGGGTGATGGCGTTCAAAGGCTTGGCGAATCGCCCGCACATTGTGGCGCAGCCGCTGTTCCGAGGTGATAAAAAGTGGCGATCCGTAGAGATTAACGAGGTCATCGATGGGAAGGCCATCAATCTCGGAGCGGGATGAGTCGCTGCGGCGATGACCAAATTTGTTGATGGCCCCCAGATGCAGGGGTTGAATCATGGGGGGTTCCCAGATGAGTGTCAAAGGTGACGGTTGATTCATAACGATGCCTTTCCCTCATGCAAGGGGTGGTCAATGGGTGCCGGTGGTGGCGATGGCCGCCAGTTGGTCGAGACTGACGATGACATCCTGGGCATGACGAATAAACAGGGTGCCGGTCACGGGTGCGGCCAACCCAGGGCAAGCCTCCTGGGCCATCAGGTGCATCAGGATGGCGGGTAGGTTGCGTCCCACGGCATGGCTCAAGTAAACCCACGAGGGGAAACGGGGGTTGATCTCCACCAGATAAAGTTTGCCATCTTCACCTTTGAGGGCTTCAACCTCCAAAGGACCGTGCCAGGATAAATGGGTGGCCAGCGTTTGTGCCATGGCCAAAAGATCATGATCTTCGATGCTCACCCCGGCCCAAGCCTTCCCTTTGTCGGTGATCGCCCGTTTGCGCATCATCACCGCCCCCAAAAGGGTGCTGTCTGCATCACACACAGCGGTCAGGTTGATTTCATGGCCGGGGATAAACCGTTGTACCAGCAGGGGATAACCCCACTGTTGGGCGATGCGCCAGCAGGCGGCTTTGGCCTCGGCGGGATGGTGAACCACCTGGGCATCATAGAACAGCCCTTTGACCACCAGGGGATAGTGCCAACCCGACTCATGGCATTCTTCAAAAAAACGGAGATCGTTGATGGTACGGGTTTCCGGGGTATCCACACCCGTTGCATGGCACAGGGCGGGAAGGCGATCTTTACCCCGTTTGGCAAGGCTGTGCCGACTGGGGAGCAATGTGGTGATTTCCAGTTGGGACAAGGTGGCTGATAAACAGAGAAAATTGATCAATTCCGAGTCCAGACAGGGGATGATGGCGTCCATGTGGTCTCTCGCCTGTATTTCTTGCAAACGCTGTCTGAGCGATTCTTCCCCCGTGGAGGGGTAGGGGAGGAGATAGGCGGTATCGCACGATGAATCATGGTAGATCCCCGCATCCAGGCTGTCATAGCCCAGGCCGATCAAACGCCCGTGGAATTCGGGATGTTCGCGCAAGCAGCGGGCTACCGCCATGCCAGGACCGGGATTATCCGGGCGGGCGTTCATTCCGGTAATGGCAATGGACCAAGTTCGCCAATCGTTTCTTGGGTGGCTGGTATTCATGGCAGATTTCTGGCCAATTGACGCAGAAAACCTTCCACTCCCCCCAATGCGACTTCTAACGGCACACGGTAAACCTCTGCAAGTTTTACGGCGATTTCACGCGCCGATATCCCCCCTTGCAACAGTTCCAGGGTTGTAAGTCCGGTGGCATTGACAGTGAAGCTTTGGCCACTTTTGGGGTCAAAGACAAAGCCATTGCGGCTGACCGCCAGGCTTCCCAGGCGGCTCATGTCCACGGTTTGAGAGAAGACGGATTGGGCAGAGGCAGACATGATGTTTTCTCTTGGATGTAACGGTAGTCAGGAATGGCTAAAAAATGTGTAAGCAAAAAGAAGACCAGAAATTTCGGAGACGATTGAAGAACATCACAAGAGGTACCACTGGGGATAGCACTGTATTCCAGCCCAACGATCACGGGGGTCCAGGGGATCATTTCCCCGAACCCCCGTGATCATTTTCCCCATCATGTTATGTCGGCAAACTTTATTTTTCCAATGTATCCGGTTGTCAAAGGCACCTGAGCAATTATTGTTTCAGAAAGGCCGTTGCCTCAAGATGGCCCGGAATTCGGTTCAAAACCTTCACATAAGCATCCCGGGCAAGGTTTTTATGGTTCAGCCACAGGTGCGCACGCGCCATGTAGACCAGGGCATCGGTATCGGTTGGATAATGGCTAGCCAGAGTTGTGGCATAACCCAGCAAGTTTTCCCATTGTTTTTGGCCTTCGGTGGCGACCATCATCCGTTGAAGGGCGGTTTGGTTAAGACGGGAAAGTTCCAGCACCGATCCGGCAAAAGCTGCCGTTTCACGATAGCGTTGTTGCGCCAGGAGCGGCAACGTGATCCCCAGGAGGGCGTCGATGGAGTGGCCGTTGGTACGGAGTGCCAACCGATAATAATGGATGGATACATTGTGCTGGCCTTGGAGATAGTTCAACCACCCCAGGCGGAGCATGACCAACTCCTGGTCACCATTTCGGGTTTCATGCAGGGGGAGAATGACCTCGGCGGCTTCGACGTACCGACCTGCCGTTTCCAGGGCATAGGACCGCTTGAACAGTTCGGCGGCGGTTGCGGGAACTTGGCTGGAAACCTTCGGCAGCGTAGAATTCTTGTCGCTTACGGTGTTTGTGGCACTTTGGGCGTCTGTGGTATGCCATGCGACAAACCAACCCATGATGGCTGCAAGAACAATAACAGATCGGGTCATGATATCACCAGTTGTAGGAATAGGAAAGATAGAGTGAACGGCTGTCGTATTTGTCGCTGATTGTTTTGTTTTCGTAGGCTTCGTAGCCGCCAAGGAGGAGGATGTTGGCATGGGTTCCCACGCGCCATTCCAGACCCATGGAGGCGGATCCTTTCTGGGTATCGGCGAGATTATAAACCGAGGCACCATCCAAATCGACATTCAGAATTTTTTCGCCCACCATCCCGTTGGCCTTCAAGCTGTTGAGACGCAGAAAGTTATCGGGATCGAACCAGTGGCTCCATTTGATGTCGAGCGCGACGGTATCATCCATTGTCTGACCTGCGACGGGATTGACGACATCGATCAGGGTGGGCCTCAGGGAGACCCAGTCCGATTTGTCGTTGAAGGCCATGCCGACGGCGGGTGAGAATTGTCGTGCCGACAAGTCGCTGTAGTAGTCGCTATAAGCACCCGCCACTTCCAGAGACCATGTTTGATCAAACGGGGAGAAGGAGACGACGGGGGCGGCCACTTTGACATCATCGGAATTGCGGGTTGAATCATCGTTGTTGATGAGGTGTCCATCCACCCGCAGACCAAGACGACCGCCCCAATGGTCGGGTGTTAGGTTTGCCCGGAGGCTGGCAAAAAAGGCGTCTTGTGAGATATCCTGGGTGGGTGCGACGAACGTGACTTCGGCATGATTATAGCCCAGGGTGAAGCCATAACGCTCGTAATAATCGGAACTGAAGAAGATCCCTTCGCCGTGAAACCGTTCGCGCAGACTGGAACCGGAATAATCCCCGACCACCCCTTGCAAGGAGACGCCGGGATACCACGGGCCTTCCAGAGGGGGGCCGTGCGGTGCTTCCATCGCAACGGCGTCCACGGCGAGCAGGCTCAAAGCAGTACTCAATGCGCAGGGGAGAATGGACAATTGGCGCACAACAAGGCTCCCGTCAAATAGGTTTTTGAACACGGTTTTGATCACAAAAAGCGCAACAAGCAACCGGACACCGCCTTGCTCCAGGAATTTCCCGACTGGCCCAATGCGTGAACGGTGAATCTTATTTCTCAAAAGGTAACCAAGCGTGGCCTTATCTCACATTCTTATGAATATGTCAAGAAATTTATTGCGATAATTGTCGATGGTGCTATGCGTTGAGAAACACATCATCCCATGAGTGGGCGTCCAAGATGCGATCAGTCCATGTTTCGATCTCGCCCAAAGTTGCGGCGGCCAGTTTGGATTCCACTTCGGCGGTGAGCGGTGATCCAAATTTTTTTTGAAGTAAACGCCGGAGGATGGCAACCTCACCTTCCCGACGCCCCTTTTCTTCCCCCTCTTCCAGGGCTAATTCAATGGCACCACGGGCGTCGGTAATGGCCATCCCAGCTTTGTCATAATACCTCAGCTCCGCACGGCTCATGTTGGCCACACGCGCTTTTTCAAAAGCATGTTGAATGGGGGCATCGTGAAGATTGGAAGGGATTTCATCCAGGATGCCGGCACTTTTGATAAAATAGATCCATTTGTCCAACATCGATGTCAGGGTATCGATCGGCTTGTCAAATTTAGATAGTTCGACAAAATAATAGACAATTTCCTTGAGTAAGGACCGGCCACCCGATGTTTCTACCGTCTGATGGTGAGAGACATAGCCCGGAATATCATCGAACAGAGTAAAATCGGTAATGGTGACGGCAATTACCTGATTCAGTTTGGGATAGTCCTCGGCACTGGCGATCTGGTTGACGTAGGCTTTGGCGGCGTTGTACTGAATCCGTTTGAGAAACGCCCGAACTTTGCGAATCTGCATTTCCACAAGATAGGTGACACCGCGATAATCGACGCAGTGAACATCCAATACCGACTCTTTCATCCCTTCAATACGTGGAGCCAGCGTGGGATCAAGCAACGTGATTTCCCTGATTCGCCGGTCGCCCTCCAGGTTCATGAGGCTTTCCAAAAAACTGATCAAGATATCCTTGGCGTCTTCGCTGCCAAAGATTTTTTTGAAGGCAAAATCAATCCTGGGATCAATAAATCTCATGGTCTGACCTCGGTGTCATCTGAACGGATGAAAAATTTTCCACGCACCCCATTCTACCATATAAAATTTAAAAAGTGGGGCCTGTTGTGATCTTTCAGGTCTCCGGTTGACGCATGAAAGGGGGCGGGGCATAATTCGCAGCAAGGACGGGTTTTTGGGAGGGCGGGGGTGGGTCGCGAACCGCTTTCTTTGGAAGTCGCGGTCCGTCTCAACTCCATTCATGTTCGACTTATCGCCCGTCGTGGCGGTTGCACGGATCCATGGTCGCCTTCTATCGCACTACCGTCAAGGCCATCCCAACCAACGTCCTGCCGTTCGTGCTGCTGGCCGTGTTTGGCACCGTCCTGAAAACCTCCCATGGGCATCTCCATCCGACACAACTGCCGATTCTCACCATCGCCCTGTTCGGCATCGGTTGTCATTGTGCCATGCAAGGAGACAGGCTCAGTGGTTTAAAAACCATGGAACGGTGGTTGGCAGGGCTGTGGCTGTTGTTCGCACTCTTCCTCGCCCTGAACAATCAAACCATCTATGCCGAAACCGGCGGTCCCCTGATGTGGTTGAACATGGGGTTGTGGCTCAATGCCCTCATGGCCCTTTATGTCTGGGCCGGCGTCACCTTTTCTAACCTTCATGATCCCCACTGGCACCGATTGACTCTGCTCGCTTTGGGCCTGATGTCGGGCCTCCTGGCGGTCCTCCTGTTGGCATCACCCAACCCCAACATCGATGTGTTCCAAATCGCCATCGAAGCGGCCAACTACTTGGTGGAAGGGAAAAATCCCTATGCCGAACCCCTCTCCGATTTCTACCATGGGGCCTATGGATACGTCCCCGGTTATATCTACCTCCCCATCGTCTTGATCACCAATACCGCAGCGGTCATTTTCCTCGGCGATGTTCGCTATACGTATCTCTTTTCTCTCCTGATGATCCTGTTTTTCCTGGGATGGTTGGGGCGTGATCGGGGACTTTCGCGGTTGTCGAGTACCTTGCTGCCGTTGGTTTGGATCTCCTTTCCAGTTACCTTGTTCGTTTTGGAACAAGCCTGGAACGATACCCTTCTGATCGCCTTTTGTGCCCCCTTGGCGTGGAGTCTCAACCGTCAGACCACCCGCTCTCCCCATCCATTCTGGATCCCCACCGGACTTTTCCTGGGGTTGGCCCTGGGAACCAAACAATATGCCCTGATCATCGCCTGGATGACCTTCCTTTACCTGTGGAAACGCCTGGGGAGGGGGACCGCTTTCCGGGTTATCGGGTTGGCAATGGCGGTTGCAATGCTATGTATTCTCCCCTTCTTCCTCAATGATCCCAACGCCTTTATCGATCATGCCTTCCGTGAGATTGCCGGGTACCGCATCCGTTCCGATTCCATGTCCTGGATCGCTTATATCCTGGCGGTCACCGGATTTGAAACCTTTGGAGAGATGATCCTGGAAATCTATCTCTTGTTTGTGGCCGTGGTCTCGTTCTGGTTTGTCCGCCAGCCCAGGGTTACCCTGTTTCATTGGGCCTGGTCCTTGCTGTTGATTTATGGTGGACTGTTTCTCTTTGGTAAACAAGCTTTCTGTAATTATTACTATTTTTTAGCTTTTTTTGTTTTATTGGCCATCCTTTTTGCCCAGGGCGGCGTGCAGGATGAAGCGGTCGAACGACCGGAGCCTGTCGTGCCGTCCGGTTTTTCTCAAGGGGGGATACTCCCGCCCACCCTGTTTTGGGTTTTGTTGATGGCCGTCGTGGGGGTGCGCGTTTCGTTCATGGATGGCATTGAATTCAAGGAGGATGAATTCAATACCATTCTTTTGGCCTATCGCCAGGTGACCGGGGATGGGGGGTTGGCACAGGTTGGCTTGAAATCTTCTACCGGCCTGTATAATCCACCCTTCTTTGTCTACCTCATGGCGTTGCCGGTCGCTTTTTCCACCGATCCCCGCATGGTGACGATGTTTGTGGCGGGTTTTAACTTGTTGGGCATCTTTGCCCTGTATCGCTTGCTGAAATGGACCTTTTCGACCCATTTTGCCGCAGTGACGACCGTGTTGTTTGCCGCATCTCCCTGGCCAATCCTCTACTCCCGAAAAATTTGGGCGCAGGATTGCTTGTTCACCTTCATGATGGGGTTGGTGGCCGTCCTCATCTCCCTGAGCGAACGGTATCGCCCATGGAAGGTATGGCTGTTGTTCGTGTTGTTGGCCATCGTGACGCAGTTGCACATGAGTGCTTGGTTTCTCCCTCCGGCGATCCTCCTGTTCATGGTCCGGTATCGGGTGGGGGTCCGTTGGCAAGATCTGGGAATCGGTGTCATCGTGGTACTCGTGGCTTATTTCCCTTACCTTCAGTTTCACATGCAGACCCATTTTCAAAATGTGTGGGATGCGGCGAGCCTCATGTCCCAAAAAGGGTATGTCCTGCCCGCTGGAAACTTTCTGTGGATGTTCCTGATTTCGGCGGGGTTGGGCTATCAGTATGTCCTTGGCAATGAGGGGTTCAGTCGTTTTTGGGATAGCTATCTCATCCTGATGCCCTATCCATTTTTCTTGCTGTTTTTATCCTTGAGCGTTTTGGGTTTTGTCTGGGTTTTGGGCAACCATTGGCCTTTCCAACCCCTGTCTCTGGCCTGCAACAGACAGGCAACCCGGACGCAAAAAACCACGGCATTGTTTTTACTGATTCTGGTGACGATTCAGGGGTGCTATTGGTTCTTGAACATCCCCTCTTTTCCCCATTATGGCATCATCATCTATCCCTCGTTGTTTGTCTTTGCCGTGATGATTTTGGAGGTGATCCATGGCCGGTTGCCGGTGACGTGGCGCAACAAGGCGGTGCTGGTGACGGTGACGGGAATGGTCATCGCCAATCTTTATTTTGTGCTGACCTTCCAAAACTTTGTCCGCTATACCCCCCAGTCCATCACCGGCGATTATGGAATACCCTACTTTGTCCTCGAAGAAAAATGGCAGCAGTTGTTTTCGGCGATGGAGAAGGGGCAATCCAAACGATAACCTCCGCCAACCTTAATCCGAACAGATCGACTCCCGACATGGACTCTGCGCTATCCCTGGCTCAACAACGTTTTGAAGGTGCCGTGGCCCATCATAGGGCAGGTCGGCTGTCGGAGGCGGCGACCCTCTATCGCCAGATCCTTCAAGAGAATGCTCACCATGTGGATGCTTTGGGGATGTTGGGTATCCTGGCCCATCAGCAGGGGGATAACGCCATGGCGGTGGAATGCCTGGGCAAGGCGGTGGCGTTGCGACCCGATTGGATTGAGGCCCATTATAATCTGGGCAATGTTTGCAAGGCGTTGCAACGTGCAGATCAGGCGGTCGCCAGTTATCGCAAAGTTTTGGAACTGGGTGCGGATATGCCGGATGCCTGTTTTTTTGCGGGCAATGGCTTGAAGGAATTGGGCTATTTGGAAGAGGCGGTGACCTGTTATCGCAGGGCCGTTCAGGTCAAACCCGATTTTACCGATGCCCTGGCCACCCTGGGGCTGACATTGTTGGAATTGGATCGGGTCCGGGAGGCGGTCGATAGCTTGGAGCGGCTGCTTGTCATCGCACCCCATCATGGGGAGGCCCTGGCCAATTTGGGGGTGGCCTATCAGGAGTTGCGACGCTTTGATGAGGCCATCGATCACTATGCGCGTGCGTTGCGCGTGAAACCGGAAACCCCGGAAATTGTGTCCAACATGGGATTGGCTTTCCAGGAGTTGGGGCGTTTGGATGAGGCGGAACAGTGTTTCCAAAAGGGGTTGCGGATCAAACCCGACGATCCAACGGGCTTGAATAATCTGGGTAATCTTTACAAGCAGCAGGGAAACTTTGACGAGGCTTATCGGGTTTATCGGCAAGCCCTGCAATTGGCCCCCAATTCCCCCGAAGTGACTACCAATCTGGGGGCGATGTTGTTTGACCAAGGGTTGTTGGAACCGGCGGGGGCGGCGTTTCATCAGGCTTTGGGGCTTCAGCCGGACTACCCCGAAGCACACC
This sequence comes from Magnetococcales bacterium, assembly GCA_015228925.1. GTDB lineage: Bacteria > Pseudomonadota > Magnetococcia > Magnetococcales > UBA8363 > UBA8363. Next base: position 24,790 of record JADGCQ010000003.1, read on the forward strand.
TGGGGTTGGGATTATTGCATCTGCTTCAGGGAGACTTTGAAGTCGGCTGGCGTTATTTTGAATGGCGTTGGAAAACAAGAAATTTTATCCATAATCAGTATCCACAACCCCTGTGGCATGGCGGTCGCTTGGAGGGGGGGACGATTCTTCTGCATTGTGAGCAGGGTTTTGGCGATGGCATCCAGTTTATCCGCTATGTCCCCCTGGTGAAAGAAAGAACAGGTGCCCGCGTTGTCGTTGTTTGTCCCGAACCGCTCAAACGTCTTTTTGCGACGGTGGCAGGGGGCGATGCCTGGGTGACCAGCCCGGGCGCGGTGTTCGGATGTGACTGCCAAGCCCCCTTGATGAGTCTCCCTTATCTGATGGGGACGACAGTGGCGACGATCCCGGCGACGATCCCCTATCTGGCGGCGGAAGCGGGGGCGGTGGCGGTTTTTCGGGAGCGGTTGCAATCATGGCCCGGTTTGAAGGTGGGGATTGCGTGGCGGGGGGATCCCCGACACAAAAATGATCGCAATCGTTCGATGGATCCTTCATGGTTGACCCCTTTGTGTGCCATGGCGGGGGTTCGTCTGGTCAATCTGCAAAAAGATGCTACGGCGGCGGAACTTGCGCTGTTTGCCGGGAAGGGGGACGTGATCGATATGGCAGGTCTGCTGGACGATTTTTCCGCGACGGCGGCCCTGATATCCAATCTGGATGGGGTGATTGCGGTGGATACGGCGGTGATCCATCTGTCGGGAGCGTTGGGGGTGCCGACTTGGGTGCTGTTGCCGCATGTGGCCGATTGGCGGTGGATGCTGCGGCGGACCGATAGCCCGTGGTATCCCCGGATGCGGTTGGTGCGGCAGGCGGTGGCTGGGGAATGGCAGGGGTGTGTCGCTGCGGTGATGGCCGATTTACGCGATAGGGTGGGTGTCGTGGACGGGGGAGACCGATCATGAGGCAAACCCTTGAGTTGGCGTTGCAACATCATGCGGCGGGACGGCTGGCGGAGGCGGAGGCGTTGTATCGGGCGGTATTACAGGTCGATGACAATCATCCCGATGCCCTGCACTTGTTGGGCGTGATCGCCCATCAGGTGGGCCAGGATGCGATGGCGGTGACGTTGATGACCCAGGCATTGGCGGTCAAGCCCGATTATGCCGAGGCGCACAATAATCTGGGCAATGCACTGCGGCGATTGGGACGGTTGGCGGAGGCGTTGGCCAGTTATCAAAACGCTTTGGCGGTTCGGAGCCAGTATCCCGAAGCGTCGAATAACGTGGGCAATATTTTGATGGCCATGGGCGATGTCCATGCGGCTATTTCTCATTATCAGCAGGCGTTGGCGATGCATCCCGATTATGCCGAAGCTGCGATGAATCTTGGCAACGCCTTGAAGGGGCAGGGGCGGTTTGCGGAGGCAGAGGTGGCCTTTGAGAAGGCGTTGGCCATCAAGCCAGAATTGGTGGAGGCGGGGGTCGGTTTGGGGCAGGTGTGGTGCATCCAGGGACGGTGGCACGATGCCGAGGTGGTGTTGCAACGGGTCTTGCGCTTGCACCCCGATCATCCCGAAGCGTTGATCACCCTGGGCTTGATTGAGCAGGACAGGGGGCGGTTCGAGCAGTCCGTGGCACTGTTTACCCAGGTATTGGCGATCCGCCCCAATGATCCTGTTATCTTGTTCCATCTGGGGATCAGCTTGGAGCAGTCGGGGCGGGAAGAGGAGGCTTTGGAAGCCTTTCGGGCTGCTTTGGCGGTGCAACCCGATTTTCCAGAAAGTCTTCTCCATAGGGGCAATATCCTCCAGAGGCAGGGTCATTCCCAAGAGGCTATCGCGTGTTACCAGGAGGCGATTCGGTTAAAGCCGGACTATGGCGAGGTGTATACCAATCTGGGCAATGTGTTGAAAGCCATGAATCGCCTGGATGAGGCGATTGTCCATCACCAAAAATCATTGTCTCTTTGTCCCGATAACCCCAAGGGGCATCTTAATTTGGGCAATGTTTTTTTTGAACAGGGGCGTTTGGAGGAGGCCGCCGCCAGTTATGCCACGGCGATGGCTTTGGACCCGAACGGCGTTGAGGCGATTTCCAATTGGGGTAACGTGATGTTGGAACAGGGGCGTCCCCATGAGGCCATGGCGTTGTATCACAAAGCCTTGGCCATCGATCCGCGTGCGACCGATCCCCTGGCCAATTTGGGGGTTGCCTTGCAGCGGGAGGGGCGTTTGGCGGATGCGGTTGCCTGTTATCGGCAGGCTCTTGCCATCAATCCTGGGTTGGCGGAGGTTCTTTCCAATTTGGGTAACGCATTGCATTACCAAGGACATTATGATGAGGCCTTGGAGGCGTTTCACCAAGCACGTCAGATCGTGCCGGGGTTGGCGGATGCTTGGTTCAACGAGGCGATTACCCGTCTGCTCCTGGGGGAGTATCCTTTGGGTTGGCGGCTTTATGAATGGCGTTGGCAGACCAAAGCGTTTGCATTTCATGGTCATGGGGAGCCGCTGTGGGATGGCTCGCCATTGACGGGAAAGTCCATCCTACTGCACTGTGAGCAGGGATTGGGGGATAACATCCAGTTTGTCCGTTATGCGGGTTGGGTCAAGGAGGCGGGGGGGACGGTGGTGTTGTATTGTCCGCAGCCGTTGCGGCGATTGTTTGCGACCGTGCCGGGTATCGACCGCATGATTGGCCGGATGGAAGAAAAGCCGTCATGCACGTTTCAAGCCCCTTTACTCAGTCTCCCTTTGTTGCTGGCGGATCGGTTAGACACCATCCCGGCCCCTGTCCCTTATTTACGGGGCGATTCTGGGTTGGTTGCGATGTTTCATGATGAGCTGGCACGGTATCCCGGATTGAAGGTGGGCATTGCCTGGAGGGGTAATCCGACGCATAGGAATGATTGGAGTCGTTCCATGGATCCTGCGGTATTGGCGGTTTTGCATGAGGTTCCTGGTGTCACTTTGATCAATTTGCAAAAAGATTCCACGGCGGAGGAAAGGGGTGTTTTCAGCGATGGCTTGGTTGACATGAGCCATCGGTTGCATGATCTTGCAGACACCGCCGCCATCATTGCCAACTTGGATGTGGTGGTTGCTGTGGATACGGCGGTGTTGCATCTGGCGGGTGCTTTGGGATGTCGGACGTGGGCGTTGCTGGCGTTTGTCCCCGATTGGCGTTGGTTGTTGGGGCGCAGCGACAGCCCCTGGTATCCGCACATGCGGCTGTTTCGGCAAAAAGCCCCCGGTGAATGGGATGGCTGTATGGATGAAGTGGTGCAGGCTTTCAAAGAATTCAGCGTTCATGGATGCTCGTGAATCATCAAGATTGGAGTGGGTTATGCCGGAAATAGAGGGTGGTCGGGGGGCGGGTGTTGATCGGGAAAAATTGGGGATTTGGTTGACGTGTGCCGTGGTATTGGGGGCGTTATGGGTGACGTATGGTCCGGTTTTGCCCTTTTCCAACGGTGATCTTGGCCATGATTATAGTTTATTCATTCCCAATCTGGTCGCGGGATTGATCAAGTTCAAGGCGAATGGTTTGTTTTCCATCCCCTGGTTTTCCCCGGCCCAGTGCGGTGGGTTTCCATTTTTCCCCGATGCTAACGTCCCCTATTACAGCCTCCCCCAGTTTTTGACCTTGGTTGTGGATCCGGTGACCGCCATTCAGGTCTCGTTTATCGTTTTTGGGGCCATTGGGTTTCTTGGAGGCTATCTGTTGCTGCGCAAAGGGTTTGGGGTGAGCTACCAGGCCAGTTTGTTGGGGGCGTTCATTTTTGCCTTGAATGGATTTTATGCCCATCGGTTTGTCAACGGCCATTTGGCGTTTCATGCGTTTGCTCTGGCTCCATTGACTGTTTGGGCAACGTTGACGGGTATCCAAAAAGGGATGCGGGAGCATCTGATCGGGATATCGGTGATTGGGGTGACCTTTGCGGTGATGTTTCATGCCGGTATGGTCCATGGGATACCGCCGATTATTGTGGGGATGGTGATTTTGCTGTTGGTGCATGGGATCCTGGGAACATGGATGTGGGGACCGTGGATCCGTTTTGCTTTGGGTGGTTTGTTGGGTATTGGCCTGTCCGCGATCAAGCTGGTCCCCCTGATGTCATTGTTGCAGCAATTTCCTCGGGATCAATATCTTTTACCGGGATTTGATAGTATCTCCAACGCAGTTTGGTTGATGGCTCAGGCTTTGTTCGTCTATCCCCCCATGGCGGAAATCCATGCCCATATGGCGGCTAACGGTTCTATTTATTTGATGGATCACGAATTTCAATATGGTATTGGGATCGTGCCAGGGTTGTTTTTGTTTTTGTTTTTGACGCGGCAACTGTGGCAACCTGAAACCAAGATGGATGCGACCAAGGTGAGGGCTGTTTGGTTGATTGGGGTGTTGTTGGTGATCCCCATCTTGTTGAATTATTATACACCGTGGTGGAATAGCGTTCTTAAAAGCTTGCCTTACTTTAAAAATAGCTCCAGCTTGGTTCGCTGGTTTGCCCTGTATGTATTCGTGTTGCCAGTTCTTGCAGCCATTGCCTTGGATCATCTGGAACTGCCTAGAAAAAGGTTTATACTTCTTTTTGGACTGGGGATGGTGGTGACGTTGGGGCAGGCGATCAACAGCAATCTGGAATATATGACGACCGCATTGGGGCGTTATAGTTCGCATAAGCAGGTTGCGTTTTGGCGTAAGGTTAAGTTTGGCGATGAAGCCCCCAGCATCAAGTTTATGGCGATTGCCTACGACAGCAAGACCTTGGATCCGGTCTTTTTGATCGATAGAAATGATTCCATGACCAACTATTCCAGTCAGATTATGTGCTATCAATCGATGATGGGGTATGGGTTGGAGTCGTTTCCTTTGGGATTGTTGAAGCCGATGGCACCCATGAGTATTGTGGGTGACGGGTTTTTGAACGTAAAGAGACCGGAATGTTATCTCTATCCAGAAGAAAACGGATGCAAACCGGGGGATCATTTCCGGGTGGATGAAGAGCGGACGGCCAAGGAGTTTTTGTTTTACCGGGATTATGAATTCAGCAAACCGCATATGCACGACATGGCGGAGGTGGTGAATGGGCTTGCCCTGTTATTGACGGTGGGGATGGTTGGTTATGCGTTGACCCGCAGTTCTCGGCCTGATGCTGCTGAAACACCTAAGACGTGACGGAAAGGATGGATCAAGATGCCCGATTTGGCGATAGTCGTTCCAACGTATAACGAAAGCAAGAATATCCGCGAGCTTGTGGGACGGCTGGATGGGGTATTGGCGGGTATTGATTGGCAGGTGCTGTTTGTGGACGATGATTCTCCAGATGGGACGGCGGATGTTGTCCGGGCGTTGGGGGAGGAGCATTCGCGGGTATCGTGTTTGAAGCGTGTGGGACGTCGGGGATTGTCATCGGCGTGCATCGAGGGGATGCAACAGGTTCGGGCACCGGTGTATGCGATCATGGATGCCGATTTGCAGCATGACGAGACGCGGCTGCCGCTGATGTTGGCGAAGGTTCGTTCCGCCGGGGTGGATATTTGCATTGGTACCCGATATGCGGAGGGGGGGAGTGTTGGGGCGTGGGGATTGGGGCGAAGGTTGATCAGTCGAGCCGCCACCTGGATGACCAATTTTTTGCTTGGGACGCGGATGTCAGACCCCATGAGTGGTTTTTTCATGGTGACCGATGGGATTATGCAGCAGGTGTATCCCAGGCTGGACGGGCAGGGGTTTAAAATTTTATTGGATATCGTCGTCAACGCCCCCAAGGGGGTTGTGATCGGCGAGGTGCCGTTTACTTTTCGTCCACGGATAGCGGGGGAGAGCAAACTGGGGATTTCGGTGATTGTGGCGTTGTTGGTATTTTTGATGAAGAAGGCCCCGGGGCGACTGATGGGACGCTGAGTGTGTTGACGAGAAGAAAAGGAAATAACATGTCCACAACCGATCTTGAAGAACTATTGCGCAATAAAAAAAGAGCCGAGGGTCCGACGATCAACTGGGAGGGCCGGAAAACGGTATGGTTGGGAAGAATCGAAGAGCTTTTTCGGGATATCAAAGATTGGTTGGCTTCTCTGTGCCAGGATGGTCTTCTAACAATCGAAGAAGATACGGATAATCTTAACGAGAGACATATTGGCCCCTATTTGGTGCCAACACTCAGAATCACCAATCGGGCAGGAGAGGAAGTGCGGTTGTCTCCTGTGGCAACGCAGATCGTTGCTGGCTATGGACGGATCGATATGCTAGGTCCAAATTGGCGGAAGCTGACGATTGTTTTGTCAAGCTCGGACAGACCCGCAGCTTTTCACACCAGGGTTTTTGTTGGCGATGGGTCCGATGTGAAAAAGGTAACGTCTACGGATCATGATATTCCCAAATTGTTATCCATTGTTGAAATCATGGACAAACATTGCCGATGGTATTTTGTTGATCCATCCGACGGAAGTCATAAGCGATTGGTTACACAGAAGTCTTTTGAAGACGCCCTGATTGGAATGTTCGAGCCGTGAAAGCTCCAAATCTTTCGGGGTTGAACCCAGAAATTGCTCTTATTTGGAATTTAGGGGAAGTATGAATGGGTGAGCGTAGGGAAGTGTTGGAACGTATTGTCGGGGTGGCGTCGCATGTGCGGTTGGGTTGGGATCCCCAAGATCGGCCCCTGGTAGAACTTAAAATCGATGAACGCGACGTTCATATCGAGTTTTTCTTTGTGAGAGCCAATGGCAGTGAAATCGCGGATGGGGATACGATTGTGGCGGCGGGCATTTCCCACGACGGTATCTTTCGGGCGATGGCCTATTACAATGTCACACAGGGCAACTCCAAAACAGAAAAAATAGCCAAATATCTGACATTGATCGGTTTCCTTGGGTTTGGATTTGCATTTCTTAGTTTGGTTGCGTTGGTGACGGGTGTGACGGCGGCTGTCGGGATCACCAGCAATCTTGCGGTTGCTATTGTTGCGGTCATCTTTTTGTTTGGGAGTATTATTTTTTTTCTACGGGGGCGGCAGATGGCCAAAGCCATCGCTTTGGTTAAAACGTTTCAAATCAAGTCCAATTAAGTTTGGCAATCCAGGGAGATGGCCTTGTTGGAAAGATCGTCTGGTTTTTCGGGTTATGGGAGGAATACCATCCGGTTTGGTCTTCTTTTTATCGCTTTTTTTATTGTTTTCCTTTTAAACAGAACCCTGATTTTGAATCATTTTTATTATTATGGTGCCTATCTTCTGGATAGCGGCCTGCTTGCTGATTTATTTTATCACAACACCTTCAGTCCAGAACGTGCCCCGATTCTGGGGGGGGGAGAGTATAACGGAAACCATTTTTCACCATTGTTGAATTTGGTCAATATCGTTTCCTATATTGTGCCGGTAGATTTCATCGCCTATTATGCGATTTTTCAGGGGCTTGTCTATGCTACTTTGACGGTGGCTATTTTTTTGGTATTTTTAAAATTTTATCAATTGACCGATCTCTTTTCTTTGGTATTGGCATTTGTTGCATCGATTTCATTTTCTTTTAACGGAGTGGTGATTTCTTGTATTGGCTATCCCCATTTCGAGGCGTTGACATCGGGGTTGGCCATTTTATTCTTTGTTTTTTATTTTAAAAGACAAATGATTCATGCAACCTTGTTTTTTGTTTTATGCCTCAGCGTTCGTGAAGATAGCGGTTTTCATCTGTTTGGTATTTTACTGACGCTGTTTATTTTTAATGTGCTGCATGGGAAAACAATGCGTGAACAGCAAGATCTCGTGATGTATTCTCTGGCCAGTTTCTTTTATAGCGTGGCCGCACTTGCGATGCAAAAATTTTATTATAAGGCGGGGGGGACGTTCAAACAGGTGTACATGGATGGCCATGATGATTTTTCCTGGTTGACCTGGGGGCATGTTGTTTCCAGGCTGGAGAAATATGCGGTCACTTTGGAATATATCTGGGTTCCTTTGCTTATTTTGGTAGTTTGGTCTTTTTTTTCGAGAAAACCCATTCTTTTGTTGGGCTTTTTGGCGCAAATTCCTTGGTTTTTGTTGCACGTTTTTTCCACCGGAGGTATTTCGGAACTGAGTACCTATCGCCTTTTCCCGTTTATCATCGCATTGGCGTGGCCATTCATTGTGGTGGCCAAGGATTTTGAGAACGGGTTGGAGAGGGGGGTGGGCAAGGTGGTTCTCTCTGGGGCCATTATTTTATTTTCTTTATCATTCTATTTGCATGTTCATGATGCTGCCGGGGCGGTTTCGTTTGCGAAACAATTACTGCCCAAGGATTATTCGGTGGAAAAGTATGCCATTTTGCGCGACAAGTTTTTGCGGGGTGATTTTGGTGCGTCTATTCTGGTGGACCATTCGGTTGCTTCATTGGAACCGAGAGCTTTTAAACATTGGCAGGTATTGGGTAATCAGAAAGAAGGGCAGCGGGTTGACCTTTTTTTCCATTGGAAAGATAATCATTTCCAGGGAGACCAAATCATGGCGGAGGTGTTGAAACAGGATCTTCGTTATCATTACTTGATTGATGACGTGAATATTTTTATCTTCTCCCGCGTGGAACTGCCCATCGGTGCGGTGAGCAAGTAGACAATTTATATGAGTGATTACTATGTTTTTCGGTTATCTCAGTGCCATTGCGCCGTGCAGCCACCTTCTTGACTTGCCCCCATCTTTGCAGTACGCTTTAAATGAGTACACTATAAGGAAGAAGCCATGCCAAGAGCGATGATCAGAGACAACAACCGAATAGCCCTGCGAATCCGCCCAGACGACAAAGCAACCCTGATGCGTGCCGTCGCGTTGGAAAATACCGATTTGACGGACTTTGTTATTAAAAATGCACTGAAGGCCGCAAAATCTGTCATTGACCAATCCGAGCAAGTTAAACTTTCTGAACGCGACAGCCTGCGCGTGCTTGAACTTCTGGAAAATCCACCCGCCCCGAACGCAAAGTTGCTGGCAGCGGCTCAGGCCATGCCGACATAGCTATGAGTCTTCCGACTTGGCACGAAGAAGCTATTGTCAGAGGGTACGATAGGGAATCTTTTGACTGTGGCGATAACGCTCTGAATGATTATCTCCGTCACAATGCCCGCAAAAGCCATGAACGCGGCGGCGCAAAAACGTTCCTTGCGATCTCGGAGGATGACAATAAAACAATTCTTGGATTTTACAGCCTTAGCCCAGCGTCTGTTGAATATGCCCGTGTTCCTAACATGGTAAAACGCGGCTTGGCACGATATGACGTGCCTGTTTTTCGCCTCGGTCGTCTTGCCGTACACCGCACGGTTCAAAACAATGGCATGGGGGGGCAACTTCTCCTGTCCGCTGGTCGGCGGTGCCTTCTGGCGGCGGAGGAAATTGGAGGTGTCGCCCTTCTGATTGATGCCAAACATGAACGGGCTGCCAACTGGTACATGGGCTATGGTGCTTTTCCGTTGCTGGATACGCCGCTCTCGTTGCTTCTACCTCTTTCCACCATCAAGGCAGCATTGCAAACAAGGAAATTCCCCCCCCTTTCGGCGACGCAATCACAATCATTTTCATAAGATAATTCTTTAATAATACAAAGGTGGCATAGATCCTGCGGAAGCTGAAATGAAGATCATGTCGCAGCATTTCACGTTGGATTTGTGGTATTTGACTTAGGCCGCATACTTGGTTTAGCCATCCAGATGGCCACTTTGCCCGTCCGTCTGGATGGGGATACGGATGGTAAAAATGACCCCCTCACCCTGGGAGCTTTGGCAGGTTATGGTCCCCTGCAACAGGTCCGTCACCAGCGTGTGGACGACATGCATCCCCAAACCGCTGTGATCTGTCCCCGGTTGGGTGGTGAAAAACGGTTCAAAGACCCTTTTAACCACCTCCCGGTCCATCCCTTTGCCATTGTCGCGGTAAACAAAAACCAATTCTCTCGAATCCATCGTGATGGTGATGGTAATCCGTTCGCCCTCCTTGTTCTTGAATCCATGAACGATTGAATTCATGACAAAATGGGTCACAATCTGCGAAAACGCACCAGGATAGGTGGTGATGGTAAGATCGGGTGGACAGTCGAGTTGGACGGTTTGCCGGGTCTCCTTCAATGCCGGATGCAAATGAAGCAATACCCCCTCCAAATAGCGCAAAAGGGCGATGGACCGTTTTTCTTGTTGGGTCTGATCCACCGCCGCGACCTGGAAACTTTTGATTAAATCCCAGGCGCACTGGATGTTGGATTGAATGATCTGGGTGGACTCTTGGGCAGAAAGGAGAAATGGTTCCAATCCCGCCAGATTCAGAGTGGCACTTTGCCGTTGCTGTTCCAGCGTGTGAATACGCTCGGTGAGCGACGTGGCCGCAGTAAAACTCATCCCCAGAGGGGTGTTGATCTCATGGGAAATGCTCGCCACCCTATTGCCAAGTGTTGCCATGCGCTCAGAACGGACCAATTGTTCTTGATAGTTTTTCATGGCGTTGAGATGATTTTCAAATTCCTGGTTCTGCCGTGCCATTTTATCTTCCAATAATTTTAACTGACAGCGCAGAGTCTCCTCGCCATGGTGCCGGTGGATCATATTGGCAAGTGCTTGGCCGACAACCAGTAAGAATTCTTCTTCGCGTGGATTGGGGGGGTGCCCTTCGTCCAGATAAAGTGCCAAAACACCCAATGTCATATGCTCTGAAACCAGGGGAACGACATAATGGTCGTGATCCTCTTTCCCAGGAAAAGTCACCTCATGATGGGCATCGTTGGCATTGGCATGTAGAAAACGTTGGGTTTGCGCGGCCCGGCCACACAGACAAAACCCGAGTGGAATGCGCGAGCAACGGGTCAGAATTTCTGTACTGAGTCCCTGGTGGACATGCAAAACCAAATCCTCGGAAACACAGTCTTTCAAAAAAATCGCCCCCCGACTTTGGTTGACCAGCCAGGAAATGGTGAGAATTTCACGCAACCCCTTTTGCAGTTGTGTGGAAAGTTCATCATCGGTAAATGCAATGTGGTACAGGTTGGTGATGATTTGCCGATAACGGACCTCTTGTTTGTGCGCCTGCTGCATTTTCACCCTTTGGCTGATATCGCGAAAGGAGACGACGACTCCGTGTATGTGGTTGTCGTGGAGGATTGGGGTGGCGGTGTATTCCACGGGAAAGGAAGAACCATTACGTCGCCAGAAAGTGTCCTGGATCAGGGGGCGGGGTTGACCATCAGTAAGGGTAGCAAGAATGGGGCAGTGTGATGAGGGATAATCACTGCCGTCGGCATGGGCGTTGTGGATGATCGCATGGATTGGTTTTCCCATGAGTTCATTGCTTGTCCATCCCAGCATGGATTTCGCTGCGGGATTGATGAAGGTCAGCCGTTCTTGTCTATCGATGCCATAAACCCCTTCGCCCAGGGATTCCAATAGCAGTTGGTTACGGTGCTGCAAGGCATTCATGGTCACTTGGGTCTGGTGAAATGCGTTGGCTTGGTCTTGCAGGGCGATGGATCGTTCCTGAACGGTGCGTTCCAGTTCCTGATAGGATTCATTCATGGAATCGATCATTCGGTTGAAAGCCTTGGCCATGTTGCCGAATTCATCATGGGTTTCCTGGGGTAACCGTTCTTTGCGGCGAAAATCATCCCCCATGGTATGCATGATGGCGGTCAGGCTGGCAAAGCGGTCGGAAAATAATCTTTTGAATAAGAGGTGGTGCAGACCCGATAGCAGCGAGAACAGTAAGAGGGTGCAGCCGGCGAGGACAAAATAGCGGGAATTTTGCGCTGCGATTTCAACCCCCATGGGTACGGTGATGATGGTGGCACTCACCACCTCACCGACCGGCCAGTTGAAACCGCTCTCCTGGCCATAGGTATCGCGTAGGCGGGCTGGAGCGTGATTGGGATCGCCGTGGCAGGGGAGGCATTTCTCCTCCATAATGACGGGATGCGCCATGTAGAAAAACATGTTCCCTTGAATTTGTTGATAACCTTCCTGAACGGAAAGGGATCTGTTATCGTGAAATTTTTGAATAATATCGGCCTCGAATGGGGTGGCAAGGTTGGTGGGATTCAGGGGGGTGCGTGCCGGTTGACGATAGCTGTACTCGGGAAATTCCTGGTTGAAACGCTTGAAAATCGCGTTGGTGACAAAAGAACTGGATTTCCCTTCTGGAATGTATTCGGGTATCCAATGATCAAGGGCGGGGCGCAGTGTTTTGGTGACATAATCGCGTGAAGCGTCGGCAAACTTGGCCAGCAGTTTGGTGCGGTGATGGATCTGTTGCTCCATCTGTTTTTTTTCCAGGTGTCCCAGGAGGAGGGCAGTCAACAACAGAATGAAGGCCATGGAAAACGATATGGCGAACAAATAACGACTTTTTATGGACATTGGATTTTCTTAAGATGCCTGTGAAAAAATATCGTTACCATGGAAATCATGGATGATCTTAACATGATCTCCTCATCCGACAAAATACCAGAATGCTGGGGAAGTCCCCATCTCTTCTTTGAGTCGGTAGACGGGTTTGTTTTCGATGAGATAACGAATTTCCGATGTGGGATCGAGAAGATTGCCAAAGATTCGGGCACCGGTGGGACAGGCTTCAAGACATGCGGGCAATAATCCTTTGCGGGTTCGTTGCAAGCAGAAGGTACATTTTTCCATGACGCCGGTGGGGCGTGGGCGATTGCTCAGATAATCGGTGACGGGTTGATAATCGTCTGGGGGGATATGGGGTTGTCCCCAATTGAAATGGCGGGCACCGTAGGGGCAGGCGATGGCGCAATAGCGGCAACCGATGCACCAATCATAGTCGATGACGACGATGCCATCGGGTTCTTTCCAGGTGGCTTGGACGGGGCAGGCTTGCACACACGGTGGGTTATCGCACTGTTGACAGGCGATAGGGAGATAGCGATGGCCCGGTTCGGGAACGGTTGGGGGATTGAAATAAGGGTCCGCCTGGGTCAGATTGGTGGCGGTTTGGGGCATGGAGAGGACGCGGATATTTTCCAAGGCACCGCCGCGTCCGCAATTATTTTCCCGGACGCACGCTTCGACGCAGCGGCGTGTCCCTTTGCAGGCGGTCAGGTTCAAGGCTTGGGCAAACTGGACGTTGGGCAAGGGGGGGGTGACGGTACACTGGAGAGCAATCTTATGGGTCCGTTGCGCCTCGCGTTGAATCCGCGCCAAGGCTTGTTGCACCTCTTCGGGGGACATTCTTTTAAAATGGTTTTGTAACAGGTGATCCAGGGTGTCGGAAAGGGTTGGGGTATCGATGATCCCCAGGGCGTGTGCGGTCCCGGTGGCGATGGAGGCGGTCGCCCCTGCGGCCAACCCTTTGAGGAGGGTGCGGCGGGATGGGGATGGGGGTGCATGGTGTTTCATGGCTGGGTCTCCGGTGTTTTAACGGGGATCAGGGGGTGCCAGGGTTGTTGGGTTCCAGGGGGGGCGGGTGGGGTGGATGGGGCCAGGGGGAGCCAGGCGGGTTCATGGGGGTTGTGGCAGGTGCTGCACGGGTGAATCTGGCGTTCCCCTTGCCAACGACCGCTACGTTTTCCGTGGATGCCAAACTGCCAATCGGTCACTTTGCGACCATGGCATTGGGCGCATAGGATGGTGGCTTGAGATAGGGGGATGGTTTGGTCGTGGTGGAGGGTCAGTTGATAGGGTTCCTGGGGATCATGGCACCGTTCGCACCAGGGTCCGGGCTGGGGCCAATGGGTGAAGTTCATGGTCTCATGCGGTTTGATTAAGGTACGCGGTGTGAGATCGGGTTGCCGCCAAGCGTGACAGGAGACACATTTGTCGGTCAATTCTGGGCCGGTTAGGGTAAACGGGGGCGGCTTTGGAGCGGCCCAAACGGGGGATGCCAAAAATATCCCCATGAAGCTTGTCAGGATCACGATTGCCGCATGTGCCGCCATGGGTCTTTCTCAAAAGGTTGAAGTTCTCGGGTTGTTTTTGGCATGTTTGGCGTCGAGAATCAATGGGTGGTCACGACCTGGGGGGATTGATCGGGAACCTCCATCATTTTTCTTGTTCATGCTGTCGGGCTACGACGATCCGTACCGTCTCCAAGGCCGATGTCGGCAGACTCATCCGTAATAACCCCCCGTTGCCATCGGTCTCCCGGGAAATCCGATTCAAGGATCGCCCCTTGGCGTCAAACGTCTCAATCGTGAAATGCCCCCCCACCGGCACGCGCCACGTCATATCTCCGCGGCCAAATCCCTGGGCCTGAAACTCAAAGGAGTCCACAGCCCTTTTTACCCCAAAAACCTGCCACCGCCCATCCACCAGATAGGGCACCGAAGCAGGGGGGGAGAGTGCCGGCGTGTCATAAGGGATGATTACAATGCGCGGTTCCAGGATCTCCTGATCCAAGGCGACATACAAGCTCCCCTGATAATGTCGTTGGCCGACAACCCCTGAAGATTTCTCCATGTCCACCTGCAACAGGGTGCCATGATCAAAACGGATGGTCTGTAATTGCCCACGGTTGCGAATCGACCACTCCCCCGGCGAAAGTTTGAAAATTTGTGCCTCGACCGTCCCCTGGGCAATGGCCGAATAAAAACTTGCCGCAACCGGTGCCAAACTCTGCGATCGGGCATAATCCAGATTCTCCTTCAACGCATTCAAACTCGCCTGCTTTTCTCCCGAATAAAAATGATAGTAAATATTAAAGGCGACCAATCGCCTGGGCGATTCGGTATTTTTGATGGTATGAATCAAATGTTTGAATCCAAAAAATTTCTCTGTCCATAAACTGGTGTAGGTGTTTTCATTGCTCGCTGAGGAATAACACTGCCACTCCTTTCCCACCGTGCGTCCTAATGGTGCTACCCACGCCACCGATGGAAATTTGGCATCAAAACGGGTGTCACCACCGTTGATGTTATTCATCCCCGACAAACGCGCCACCCGAATCGCTTGCTCAAAGGGGAGGGTGTTTCCCGACCATTGTATGAGCTTGACTTTTTTTCCAGAGGGCAACACTTGTTGAATAGTCTGTTTGGCTCCCCGTATTTCGGCATCCAGATTAAATGGTTTGATGCCGTATGCCCGTGGTGTTTTGTAGTCATTATAACGTTCTCTTTTTGTTTCTTTTTTTTTGTCAGGATCATCCACCCGGGCCGGGATTTGTTTCCACAGGGAGGTATCCAGAGAAACCGTTGGCTTTTTTTTCATCAATCCCAAGGCTTCCAACAAGCGATTGGTTGCGCTGAATTCATCTTTTTTGGGATAGTTTTTAAGGAACGGAACTTCATCCGCTTCCCGATAATCATCAAAAAATGACCAATCCAAGGGATGGCTCAAGGTATGACTGGCCGCCTCAACCTGGGGTGGTGCCAGGAGTTTTCTAGCGATTTGAATAGTTTTTTTAGAACCATACCAAGCGGGGTCGATATCGCCCACCACAGGCCCGACAGAGACGGGAAGATCGGGATACCCTTCGATGGCCTCCTTGAGGATCACTTCGGCGGCAGTCATCTCTTTGTCTTTATAGGGTCGCACCTCGGTCAGATTGCGCAGACCATCACCATCGATATGACTATAATAAATCCGTCGATTGGAAAGGGTGCTGGCATCAGGTTTGGGTAGTTCGTCGGTGGCAAAGGAAAGACGAAAAAATGCAAATGGATTGACGATCCATTGTACGAATTCATGATCTTCCTCAGGATCGGGTGCGGTGAACAATAAATAATCGGGTGCGGCATAACCACCTCTGGGATTGGTTGCCACAAGGCTGTTTTCTTGTTGCGTCCCGTTGACGCCACGGACAGATAAATGCAACCGGACATCGGAACTGTTGGGGATCATTTGCGGAAACTCAGGGAGAACTTTGGGTAGGGGATGTTCAAAACCGATCATTTTGGGATCTTGCTGAACAATTTCCAGATTATGGGTAAAAGAGATCCACTCTTCACTGTACTGAAATCCGAAGGCACGCCAAAGTTTTTCCAATATTTCAAAAGGTGTTGGTTCCCCTTGATTGTTGGCTGACCATGGGGGATTGCCCAGAACGACCAGACGTTTACCCTGGGTGACAGCCTGGGTGATCCACTCCGCAAAGGGGATGGGATTGTCCATGCGGTCGGCGATGGTCCAAAGAATAATCCCACGCACGTCGGTCAGGGTGGCGGGATCGGGGAGGGGGGCGTTAAGATCCAGATAGCGGACCACCAAGCCAAGATGGTTGAGGGGGAGTTCGGCAAATTTATGGGTTTTGCTGAACCAGGGTTCGCCGTTATGTTGTTTGGAATCGTAAAAAGAGAGGATGACCCGGGGGACGATGATCCCTGGGGCATCCTCGGCCCGGCCTGGGGGGCTGAGGATCACGATCATCAGCAGGGTCATGAAAAATAACTTGATTTTCATGGCTTGTTCTCAAAAACAACCTGATCCAGTTTTTGGGTGGCGACGTAGGGGATGAATCCGTGTTCCCGTTGTTGGCGATAGATGTTTGTCCGTCCTTTCAGGTCGGCGGGATCCCAATAATCGATGGAATACAGGCCGATGTGTGGGCGGATCTCTTTGTAACGGCGCAGTTTGGTGGTGATGGCTTCATAGTCGGCATCCGGGGTGAGGATGGCGGTTTGGGTTTTCGGATCGATGGTACTGCGGGTGGATTCGGCCAGAATGTCATCTACATCGTAGATCAGGTGATCAAGCAGATCAAAGCCACGGTTGATCATGATGGGAATATCGGGATAATTGCGCCGTATCGCCTTGATCAGGTTGATCCCCCCCTGGCGCATCCCTTTGTATTTTTTGGGGTCTAAATCTTCCAGGTAGCCGGGATTATCCATCGTATCGATGAACAGACCATGAAACCCTTGTTGCAGGATATCGGGGATGAGGGTTTCGATCACCATCTTGGTCCACAGGGGATTTCTGCAATCGACGAAAAAGCTTCCAGGCCAATCTTTGTTCTCAAAAAACAGCAAGTTCTGCCCCTTGGCATCGGCAAAGTGGTGTCGATGGTCTTCCACCTCTCCCAGGCTGAGGTAACCGAGGATGGTTTTTCCCCGTTCCTTCAGACGTTCCATGGGAGGGTGGTAGAGGGTATCGAAGACGATGAGATCGAAGGGTTCAAAGTGGGTCACGGGTGCTTGGTCACTATAATAGATGACGAAGGAGGCACCGCTGGCTGGGGTTGTGGAGGCGAAAAGGGCCATGATGGGCCACAAAAAAGTTCGGAAAAGGAAATGGCGCATGGTATCCATCCAGAAAAATAAACGTTGATGCATAGGATGCCTTGTGACAAACCCTGGAGACAAGGGGAGGAACGCTGCCAGGAGATTTTTATATTTTTTATCGCCATTCCATCCGAAAAGATGTTGATGCGCGGCTTGGTTTTCAGATACTTCGGGAAAATGGTGTGTTTCGATATTATTTTTTAGGTTTCGTGTTGTGTTTGTTGGGAATCGCTCTGGGGATGATGTTGTTGCCATCCCTGGAGACGTTGGCGTTGATGCATCTGCGTGATCAGGATTATTCCAAGGCATTGGTCTATTTTGAACGTGAAATGGAAGGGGGAAAAAAACTCCCCGATTCGGCTGTCGTACCGCTATCCAACCTTTATTTGCAGAACGGCGATGTGGATCAGGCGATTGCGGTATTGGAAACGTTTTTGACAGGCCAGCCGGACCATATCGAAGGGCGCAAGGAGTTGGGAAAACTGTATCAATATGCCCAAAGACCCATGGATTATCTGGCGAATTTGGAAATATTGCATCGTTTGGATCCCACCATCGATGTATTGCAACAACTGGCGCATTTGTACAGCTTTAACGCCGATATCACCAAAGAGACGAAAATTTTGGAGGAGATGCTGCGACGTTATCCCGAACATGCTTCGGGGTATCGTGATTTGGCGCGGTTGTTGATGTCCGGGGGGGATTATGGGCGGGCGGTCGAGGTATTATTGACCTTGAAGAAGCGGATCTCCCGAGGCTTGGATCCCGATACGATGCAGATGCTAATCTATGCGCTGCTCACCCTGGGGCGCAAAGAGGATGCCTTGGCCGAGGCGCGGGTATGGCTCACATGGCAGCGGGATGACCGTTCGTTGTCGGTGGTGACCGATATGATGCTTCAGGGGGGATCGCCGACGTTGGCGTGGGTTTGGGTGGAAGAATTGCGGCGGTTGATGCCCGATTCCTTGGAGGTGGCGTTGCAATGGGGACGGGTGGCGGCCAGAACAAAACGGGAAGCGGTCGCTTTTCCGGTCTTGGAAGGCTATTTCCGCCAGGGTCGATTGCCGGTGATTGGGGTGGCCTTATTGTCGGAGTTGGCGATTGGGATGGGACATTATGGCATGGCGACGCGGGTTATGGCGACCTTGCCGGAGGGGGAAAGACCTTTTTGGTTGCAGCGGGCGTTGGGGGATGCCATCGTCAACCATGGGGGGGGCTTTGTGGCGCGGGGTGCGTTGGAAACCATGGCGAAAAAATTTTTGACATCGTTTCCGGTGTTGGTGGCCGAGTTGCAATTGCGGGCCGGGTCCAGTTTGGAGGTGCTTGAGGAATGGTTGCAGCGGGGACGGATGGCAACGAAGGAACCGGAATGGCGGTTACGTCTGGCGGCGTTATTGGTGAAAATAGGAAGGGTGGAGGAGGGGGGGGCGATGATGATGGCCATGGCGCGGGATCCGCAGGTGGCCGATACCTTTCTGAGGGATTTGGCGGGTTATTTTATCCAGGTGAAAAATGTGGCGGGTGGATTGCTCTTTTTCGAACAACTCAAAAATGTTCGGCATGGTCCACGTTTTGAGGAGGCCCGGTTGATTCTGATGGTGGGGAGCGGGGTGCGTCAGGAAGCGTGCATGGCCTGGGTTTCCGAACGGTCTTCCTTACCCAATGATTTTCTGGCCGATATCGCCAATCGCGCCTTGGATACGCAACAATTGAAACTGGCGGAAATGGCGGTGGGAAGATTGATGGCGCAACCGATGAATGATCCGATGAATCTGTTGGGTCGGGAGGGGTTGGGGCGGCTGTTGTTGTTGGCGCGGTTGGATTTGGCCAAAGGTCAGGCGATGGTGGCGTTGCAACGGTTGAAGTCGGTTCAATTTTTGTTGGATGAGGATGGCCAACGGTTTTATGAGGAGGTGGTCATCGCTTCGTGGCGCGCCAAACAGCCGGTACGGACGGAGATGATGGGTATTTTGCAATCACGGCTCCATACCCCCGGGCAGGGGGGGGATGCGGAAAGCCGTCGGCAGTATGGGATGTTGGCGTTGGAGGTGGGGGAGAAGAAAATGGGGATCCGGGCCTTCCTGGAGGCCGCTTCTCTCGCACCACCCGATAGCCCGGAGATGGCGCAGTTGTTGTATGTTCTGGGTCCGCGTCCCGACAAGGAGGCTTTGGATTGGTTGCTGGAACGGGCCAACCGTTCCAAGGATCAGGATCTGGGGGGGTGGGTGGAAATTCTGACCGGTGTGGGGGCGGCACGGCAGGCGGTGTTTTTGGCGGGACCGCGTTTACCGCAGCCGGGGAGCCATCCTGGGTTGGTGGATGCCTATTTGCGGGCGTTGGCGTGGGTCGGGGAGACGCACAGAATGGAAGAAATTTTGGAACATGAACTCAAGGCAACCAAGTCTATTACCCGGTTGAAAGCGTTGGCGAATTTGGCGGAGGAAAAAAATCTTCCCAAGAGTGCCGGTGCGATTTACAAGGAAATTGTCAGACAGAAACCGGATGATCGGATTGCGTTGAAGCGGTTGGGGTACATGGCTTTTTATGCGGGCGAATGGGAGAGTGTGGTGGGTTATTTGGGGGGGTATCTGGCGCGGTATGATGATGGTTACGAACCTTTTTTCTATCTGGCGGAGGTCTATCGTTCCTTGGGGATGGTGGAAAAGGCCAAACCCTATTATCTCAAGGCGATGGCGCGGATGAAAACGGTAGAAAACCCGACCTATGCCGAACGGATGACTTGGGTTCGTATGCTCCAACGGGTCGGGCGGTGGGCGGAGGCTTTGAAGGGTTATGCGGGATTGCTGCGGGAAAAACCGGATGATGCCCGTCTCAAGGCCGATTATGTCGAATTGCTTTTGGTTCAGGGAATGTCCAAGGAGGCCCAGAACGTATTGCAGTTGGCGGGGGTGCGGTAACAAATCTATCGCAACGTCCTTTGACTTTCTTTTTTCCGAAGTGCATTATCCCCCTCTCTTCGGTCAGTCGGACCGTGGCCCTTGAACCCTTATAGGATGTGACATACCATGAAGAAAACTGTGCTTGCGATTGCATCCGTTTTAACCCTTGGCGTCACCAGCTTGGCCTTTGCCGCTGGCAGTTATAATGATGTCCCCAGCAGTGATCCTCAATATCAGGCTTGCTTGGCCTATTCCACCAAGAATTGGGAAGGTGGTAATGATCCCAGCCCGATCGCTGGTCAGACCAAAATGGCGGCTTTTTGCGAGTGTGTGTGGAATGAGACCCCTGAGGACTTCAAGGGTGACCTTGCGAAGTTCTCGGAGTCAGAAAAAGGGGCAAAAATTAATAAAATCTGTGAGAAATACTCGAACTGGGGTAGCTGATCACGCTGTTTGTCTGGAATTTCTTGGAAAAAAGGCCGCGCTGTTTGCGGCCTTTTTTTTGCTGCCTGTCTTTTATGGACTGGGTGCTACATCTTGGGAGGTGGCAGACGATGAGTGAAATTCTCGACATTGTTCACGATATGGCCCGCGATTTGGTGAGGGTCGGTGCCATGGACGACATCGCCATGCACAAGCTGAACGCGCTGTCCCTGCCGACTCGGCATCGGCAAAACGACGGTACAACAATGGGAACAAGGGAAGAAAAAACCGAGCGGTCCGGCGCAACGGTTGCTTGATCTCGTTGATCGCAAAGGGCTGGCTGTACTTGGATGAGGGATTTCCGCCAAACCGTCAAATCTGGGGATGCTGCATTGTTTTCCCTTGGGTATTCATAAAATATTTTTTTTATTGAAAAAACGGATGCCTATCAGAGGCCAGAAACGGCTGAAGCCGCCCCGAGGGACGGCTTCGTATGCTCCTTCCGCAACATGGCGGATGAGACTAAGTGCGAGTATACATAGCGGTGTATAAAATTCAATACAATAATATGGTATATATTAAGCTGGATGATCCTTTGAATGGAGAGATTCGTGCGAGAACGTGTGTTTGGCTTTATCGGTATGATACTGTTCACGGCATCGGTGGGATGGGCGGCCCCGGTTGTTGATGCGCGTTTGGCGCATGTTCTCCACCAGGCCGGAGTCGAAGGGTGTATTGCCGTAGTCCAAATCTCTCAGAATCGTACTCTGGTTTCCGACGTATCCCGGTGCCAGGAACGGTTGATGCCCGCTTCCACATTTAAAATTGTCCACGCTGTGATCGCTCTGGAAACCGGGGTCGTCCGGGAAGATGAGATATTTCTTTGGGACAAAAACGCCTACTCCTTCAAAGCCTGGGAACAGGATATGACGCTTCGCCAAGCGATGGCCGTTTCTGCTGTCCCTGTTTTCCAACAGATTGCCCGTAGGATTGGTCTGGAACGGATGGCCCAATGGGTGGTCACGCTGGACTATGGCAACACAAAGATTGGTGGCGTCGTGGATCGGTTTTGGTTGGATGGCCCTTTGTCCATTTCCCCGTTGGAACAGGCCAGATTCATGGCGCAACTGGCTACTGGGAAATTTCCGGTGTCACCATCCTCCATGATGGCCCTCCGGCGCGTCATGCCGCAAGAAGAGGTGGAAGGGTGGCATCTTTTTGGCAAAACGGGCTGGGCGGTGGCCGCATCGCCAAAGGTTGGCTGGTACGTTGGATGGGGAGAACGCCAAGATGAACGCCTATCCTTCGCGCTCAAAATTCCCATGCCTTCCTTGGAACAAGCCCCGTTGCGGATATCCCTCGCCAAAGATGCGTTGCGCACCCTGGGTATCTTGGCCACACAAGAACCCATCGCAAAAGCAGGTGATGACATTCCAGGGATGCCACATTAAATCTGTGGCGTGTCACGACAGGACCAAGCGGTATCCAACCCCCGATTCTGTAACAAGGTGCTGGGGGGTATTGGGATCGCGTTCCAATTTGCGGCGTAGGTTGGACATGTAAACCCGCAAATAATGGATATGATCGGTCTGATTGGGTCCCCATACCTCCCGCAACAAAGTACGATGGGTCAAGACGCGCCCGGCGTTGGCGATCAATAGGCCCAGAAGCCGATATTCCAGGGTCGTCAAATGGATCACGGTGCCATCGCGTGTGACCCGGCGTTCCGCCAAGTTGACCTCGATCCCGCTGAAACAAACCAGGGGTGATGCTTCCGGTTCAGACCGCAACGAACGGCGCAGCAAGGCGCGTACCCGGGCCAAAAGTTCCGGTACACCAAATGGTTTGGTTAGATAATCATCGGCACCGGCATCGAGTGCCGTGACCTTTTCCGACTCCTGGATGCGTGCCGAAAGAATCAGGATGGGAACGTTGCTCCAGGAACGTAGATCCCGGATCACCTCGACGCCATCACGATCCGGCAGGCCAAGGTCGATGATGACCAGATCGGGACGGCGGGTGCTGGTCTCCATCAAGCCCCGGACACCCGTTTCCGCCTCGATGGCGATATGGCCCGCCTCTTTCAATGCCATGCACACAAAGCGGCGGATTTGTGGTTCATCCTCGATCAGGATGATTTTGTATGGAGGTGCGTTATCCATCGACTGGTTCTTCCGGCAGTGCGGGGGGGAGGCCCAGGGGGAGGTGGAGGATGAAGCAAGCACCCCCTTCTTGACGATTTTCGGCACGGATGGTGCCACCATGTGCCTCGACGATGGAACGGACAATAGCAAGTCCCAGGCCGAATCCAGAAACTGTCCCCTCCAGCCGACCCCGACTGAATTTTTCGAACAATTTTTTTTCAATGCTGGGCGGAAATCCGGGACCGTTATCTTCCATCGTGATTTTCATGGTATCGTCCGTCACCTCGGCATGGATGGCCAGGGAAGTTCCCGGAGGGGTGTGGCGGGCGGTATTCTCCAGCAAGTTGTTAAAAACCCGTTCCATGAGTCCGGTATCGATCTCGATGAGCGGCAGATCGGCAGGCAGATCGATGCGGACGGCATGGCCAGTCAGTACCGAGGCGCAATGTTCCAGCGATA
This sequence comes from Magnetococcales bacterium, assembly GCA_015228925.1. Taxonomy (GTDB): domain Bacteria; phylum Pseudomonadota; class Magnetococcia; order Magnetococcales; family UBA8363; genus UBA8363. The sequence continues at coordinate 47,877 of JADGCQ010000003.1, forward strand.
GTCCAAGAACCTCTTCCAGGGTTTGCCATTGCCGATTGAGCGTCACCTGTCCCATCTGCATCCGTGCCATATCCAGCAGGTTATTGACCATGGCGGTGGTGCGCATGACTTGGTCGCGGATGCTACGGGCTATGCCAAGATGGGGTTCCATAAGGGCCGGTGTGGCGAGAACCATGGCTTCGGCCAGACCGGAAATGACGGTCAAAGGGGTGCGTAGGTCGTGGGAAATGGCAGATAACAGCGCGTTGCGTAACCGCTCCGATTCGACGTTCACTTGGGCATCCCGGCTCAGGGAGGCGTAATACATCCTCTCCAGCGCAATGGCGATCAGGGTAGCACTGGTATCTAGCAGTTGTTGTTGATCGGGGGGAATCTTCCACGTCCCATCTGCGGGGATGATGGCCAATACGCCGCATCTTCGGGTGGGGGCCTTGAGTGGAAGGTAGATCGCTTGCGCCGAAGGGAGGGTATCGGTTCCAAGACCGGCGACATGTCCCTGGTCAAAGGTCCATTGGGCAATGCCAACGTCTGTGAGCGTGTGGGTGAAAGAATCCTCTGCCGGAGCGACATGCCCCTCTTTCCCCGGCAGAAAAACAACGATCTTGGCGTTGAATACCTGCGTGAAGAAATGGTGGCTGATTTCGATGATATGTTCGACGCCCAATGCGCTGGAAAGATCGCGAGCCATTTCATACAACGCGCGTGTCCGTTTTTCCCGTTTACTGGAAGCGGTGGCCTGGAAGCGCAGACCGGCGGTCAGTTGGCCGATGACCAGGGCCACGATCAGCATCACGGCGAAGGTCACCAGATATTGGACATCATGGACTGCAAAGGTGAAACGCGGCGGTACACAGAAGAAATCAAAACATCCAACCGAAAGAAAGGCTGCCAGGATTGCCGCCGGTCTTCCCGAACGCATGGCGACGAATACCACCGCCAACAGGAAAAGCATGACGATATTGCTTTTGTCGAGGATATCGTGCAGCGGCGCACTGAGTGCTGTGACCAGCGCGACAATCAGGACCGTCTGGCTCAAGGGTCGCCAATCAAGGGATGGGCCGGTCTTTTTGGCGGGGTGGTGGGGGGGCATTTTGGGATTTGCGTCTTCCCGGGCGATCTGTAGCAATTCCAGATCTGGGGCCAGACGGCCAAGTTTTTCGGCAAAGCCATGTTGCCAGGGGAGTCGGCGATAACGGTCCCGTCCCACCAGCAGGGTGCCCAGGTTGTTCTCCCTGGCATAGGTGATGGCAGCCTCCACGGCATTCGATGCCGACAGGTTGGCGGTACGTGCCCCCAGTTCTTGGGCCAGCTTGAGAACTTCCAGCACTCGGGAATTGATCGCATCTGTAGGGGGGTGAGCCGATGGGGTTTCGATGGCCAGGGCATGCCATGGCGCACCGGTCTGGTTGGCCCGCCGGGCCGCCCGGCGTACCAATCGTTCACTGTCTGGTCCGGGGCCGACGCAGACCAAAACCGCTTCCCGGGTTGGCCAGACGGTGGAAACCGAGGTATCGCGCCGCCAGGCACGCACGTCTCCATCCACCCGGTCCGCAGTGCGGCGTAGGGCGAGTTCGCGCAGGGCCAACAGATTGCCCTTGCGGAAAAAATGTTCGACGGCCCGTTCCGCCTGCTGGGGAATATAAACTTTGCCCTCCAGCAATCGTCGTATCAAATCTTCGGGCGGAAGATCTACCAGAACCATCTCATCCGCCTGATCGATGACGTGATCGGGAACCCGTTCCCAGACCTGTATTCCGGTGATCTGACTGACGACATCTTTAAGGCTTTCGACATGTTGGACGTTGATGGTGGTATAGACATCGATGCCCGCTGCCAGCAATTCTTCGATATCCTGCCACCGTTTCGGGTGTCGGGAGCCTGGCGTGTTGGAATGCGCCAGTTCGTCCACCAAAATCAGCGAGGGTTTGAGAGCCAGGGCGGTATCCAGGTCAAATTCTTTCAACTGGTGACCTTTGTAGGTTACCGCCCGGCAAGGGAGGATCGTCAATCCCTCCAGAAGCATGGCGGTTTCTTCCCGCCCATGGGTTTCCACCACCCCCACCATCACGGACGCACCCTGCTCGCGCAGTGTCCGGGCTGCGGTGAGCATGGCGTAGGTCTTACCGACGCCGGGACAGGCACCGAAAAAAATTTTCAGTTTGCCCCGGTGTTCCCGGATATCGGCGTCTTCCAGTCGGGCCAAGAGTGCGTCTGGATTGGGACGGCTATTGTCACTGTTCATGGCCATATTGATCCAGGGCCAGGTTGAGGGTCAGGACGTTGACCCGTGGTTCACCCAGAAGGCCGAAGGTGCGGCCCTCGCTATAGTGTGCCACCAGATCGCGTACTACCAGTTCCGGCAGGCCGCGTGTTCGTGCCACCCGTGGAACTTGCCATTGTGCCGAAGCTGGACTGATGTGAGGATCGAGTCCACTGGCCGAGGCGGTGACCAGATCCACCGGGATGGGGGTAGTCTGGCCGGGTGCGGCGGCTTTCAGTGCTGCGATGCGCTCGCGTACCGCCTGCTCCAGGGCGGGGTTGCGCGGCCCTTGGTTGGAACCGCTGGAGGCTGCGGCATTGTATGGCATGGGCGCGGTGGCCGAAGGGCGTCCCCAGAAATAGCGGGGATCGGTGAATGACTGTCCAACCCATGCCGATCCCACCGCTTTGCCATGGGATTTTAGTATGCTGCCGTGGGATTGAAAGGGGAAGAGCCATTGCGCCAGACCGGTGACAAGTGATGGATAGATCCCTCCGGTCAGCAGGGTCATCACCAACAGAAAGAGCAGCGCGGGTTTGAGTTCCTTGATCATGTGATCTCCTCATGCCAGATGGAAAGCGACCAAAATCAGGTCGATGGCTTTGATGCCGATAAAGGGGACGATCAATCCGCCGACGCCGTAGATCAGCAGGTTGCGCCGCAACAGGGCCGCAGCACCCATCGCCCGGCAGGATACCCCTTTCAGGGCCAGCGGGATCAGGGCGATGATGATCAGGGCGTTGAAGATGACCGCCGACAGGATGGCTGAGGAAGGTGTCGCCAACCTCATGATATTGAATACGTCCAGGGCCGGATAGGTGGAGGCGAAGGCGGCTGGGATGATGGCGAAATATTTGGCAATGTCGTTGGCGATGGAAAAGGTGGTCAGGGCACCCCGGGTCATGAGCATCTGTTTTCCGGTCTCTACCACCTCGATCAGTTTGGTGGGGTTGGAATCCAGATCCACCATGTTGCCCGCCTCTTTGGCGGCCTGGGTACCGGTGTTCATGGCCACGGCTACGTCGGCCTGGGCCAGGGCGGGGGCATCGTTGGTTCCATCCCCGGTCATGGCCACCAGGCGTCCTTCCGCTTGGTAGTGCCGGATCAGCTTCAGTTTGGCCTCAGGTGTCGCCTCGGCGAGGAAGTCGTCTACCCCCGCTTCGGCGGCGATGGTCGCCGCCGTGAGCCGGTTGTCGCCGGTGATCATCACGGTTTTGATCCCCATGCGCCGCAATTCGGCAAAACGTTCCTTGATCCCCCCTTTGACGATATCCTTTAATTCCACGATCCCCAGGGGTTGGTTTCCCTCCGCCACGACCAAGGGTGTGGATCCACGGAGGGCAATTATCTCCACGTTTTGTTGTAGAGACGACGGCCAGCGTCCTTTCTGTGCCTCGATATGTTGGCGTACTGCGTCTGCTGCCCCCTTGCGGATGCTGCGTCCGTTCCAGTCGATGCCGCTCATGCGGGTCTGGGCGGTGAAGTGGATGAAACTGGCCCCTTCGGGATGGATGTCTCGTCCACGCTGATGCAATTTTTCCTTGGCCAGGGCGACGATGGAACGTCCTTCCGGGGTTTCATCGGCCAGGGAAGAGAGAAGGACCGCCTCCGCCAATTCTTTTTCTCCAACACCGGCGATTGGAACGAAGGCGGAGGCTTCACGATTACCCAGGGTGATGGTGCCGGTCTTGTCCAGCAGAAGTACATCCACGTCGCCTGCCGCCTCCACGGCCCTACCGGAGGTGGCCAGCACATTTTTTCCCAACATACGGCTCATCCCTGCGACGCCGATGGCCGACAGCAGGCCACCGATGGTGGTGGGGATCAGGCAGACCAGGAGTGCCGTCAATACGGTGACCGTGACCGGCGTACCCGCTTGGGCAGCCTCCACGCTATAGATTGAAAACGGTAGCAGCGTCACGGTCGCCATCAGGAAGACCAAAGTGAGCATCACCAGCAGGATGGTCAGGGCGATTTCATTGGGAGTTTTCTGCCGTTTGGCCCCCTCGACCATGCCAATCATGCGGTCCAGGAAGGTGTCGCCGGGATTGGCTGCGATGCGCACCACCAACCAGTCGGAGAGTACCCGGGTGCCGCCGGTGACGGCGGAAAAATCGCCACCCGATTCGCGGATGACCGGTGCCGATTCGCCGGTGATGGCCGATTCGTCCACCGAGGCGACCCCATCCAACACTTCGCCATCGCCGGGGATCATATCGCCGGTGGCAACCAGTACCACGTCTCCCCGACGCAAGGATTCGGAGGGGACGGTTTCCCATGCGGCGTCGTGGCGTGGTTCCCGGAGTTTTTTGGCTGGGATGGTGCGTCGCAACCCTTTGAGTGCGGCGGCCTGGGCTTTGCCACGCCCTTCCGCCACCGCTTCGGCAAAATTGGCGAACAATACCGTGAACCATAACCATAAGGTTATGGCCAGGATAAATCCAACGGGGGCTTCGCCTTGGCCGATCAGTGCCTGGACAAACAGGCCGCTGGTCAGCAGACTACCCATCCAGACGACGAACATGACAGGGTTGCGGATTTGATGGCGTGGTGAGAGTCGTTTGAAAGAGTCGATGACCGCTTCCCGCAAGATGGCGACATCGAAGAGTGCGCGTTGTGTTTGCATGAGTATTTCCTTCATCCCTGTCCGTTGATCATGAGTACGTGTTCCACGATTGGCCCCAGGGCCAACGCAGGGAGAAACGTCAATGCGCCGACGATGATGACTGTGCCGATGAGCAGAACGACGAACAATGGGGTGTGGGTGGGGAGGGTTCCCGCCGAAAGAGGGATGGTTTTTTTGGCGGCGAGCGATCCGGCGATGGCCAATACCGGGATGATGACCCAATAGCGGGCCAACAGCATGGCGATCCCCAGCATCATATTATAAAAAGGGGTGTTGGCCGAAAGTCCGGCAAAGGCACTGCCATTGTTGTTGCCCGCCGAGGAGAAGGCGTACAAAATTTCCGAAAAACCGTGAATACCCGGATTGGCGATACCTGCCCGTCCAGATTCCGAGGCCACGGCGATGGCGGTACCGAGAAGCACTGCCAGGCAGGGGACGAGAATGGCTACCGAGGCCATTTTAATCTCGAAGGCTTCTACTTTCTTGCCCAGATATTCGGGGGTACGACCGATCATCAATCCAGAGACGAAGACAGCCACCAGGGCGAAGATGATCATGCCGTAGAGTCCCGATCCTACCCCGCCGAAGATCACCTCACCCAATTGCATCAACCCCATGGGGACCAGACCACCCAGGGGGGTAAAGGAGTCGTGCATGGCGTTGACCGAACCGTTGGATGCCGCCGTGGTTGCGGTGGCCCAAATGGCGGAATTGACGATGCCGAAGCGGACCTCTTTACCTTCCATGTTACCTCCAGGGGTGGTATCGGAGGCGGTGACCTCCAGTCCGAGCCGTTGGAAGAGCGGATTGCCTGCCTGTTCCGCGCTGGTACACAGTATCAGAAGCGCGGTAAAAACGAGGGTCATGGCGGCAAGGATGACGATCCCCTGCCGATGATCTCCGACAATGCTGCCAAAGGTGAAGCAGAGTGCTGCGGGAATCAGAAGAATAGAGAGCATCTCCAAAATGTTGGAAAATGGTGTTGGATTTTCCAGAGGGTGGGCGGAGTTGACGTTGAAAAATCCACCGCCGTTGGTTCCCAATTGTTTGATGGCCACCTGGGAGGCTGTTGGACCCAGGGCGATGACTTGTTCTGTCGCCCCTTTTTCTATCGGCTGCACCAGATGGACGGAACGATAGGGTTCAAAGGTTTGCACCACCCCCTGACCGACCAACGCCAGGGAGAGCAGCAGGCTGAGGGGTAGGAGGATATAGAGGATGGAACGGGTCATATCGACCCAAAAGTTGCCGATGACCCCCGATTCCCGGCGGGTGAAAGCCCGCATCAGGGCTGCCAAAACCGCCATGCCGGTGGCGGCTGAGAGAAAGTTTTGTACGGTCAGACCGCACATTTGGGTCAGATAGGACATCGTGGTTTCACCCCCGTAGCCCTGCCAGTTGGTGTTACTGGCGAAACTGATGGCTGTATTGAGGGCGGAGTCTGGGGTAATGTTGGCCATGGCCTGGGGGTTGAATGGTAGCCAGGACTGAACCCGTTGGAGCAGATAGACCGTCAGCAACCCAAGCAGATTGAGTGCCAGCATTGCCAGGGCATAACGGCTCCAGGACATTTCCTGATCGGGGCGGATACCGCACAGACGGTAGATTCCGCGTTCCAGGGGGGTGATCCAGCGCATCCAGGGGGGGATGGCATCGCCATAAATTTTGGCCATGGTGATTCCCAATGGCCAGGCGAGGAGCAACAACAGGGCAAGATAGAGGGTTATTTGCAGGAGTGCGTTGAGGGTCATGAGAATTTCTCCGGTACAAACAGCACAAATCCCAAGTAAATGAACACTACCACCGCCATGATGATTCCGATAAGATAGAGGGTGGACATGATTATCGCCTCCGCAAGTGGTCAAGCATGGGGATGAGGAACGCCGACCCGGCGAAGAAACCAACCGCCAGAACAACCCAGAACAGATCCATGACAGGTACTCCCGATTGAGAGGAAAACGGATGGTCGTTATTCTAGGAGGTCGATGATCAAAATGGGGTATAATGTGGCGATGAAGAGCTAAAAATTTTATCAATGAAAACGACTCAAGGAGGAGAAAGATGGATCTTGACCGCTATGATCCTGTCCCGCACACGAAAGAGGACACCGCCCGATGGATGTTAGATCTGGAATTCAAGTCTGCCTATGACGCTCTCGAAGAAGAGTATGCGACCTTGACCACGTTTTTGGAGGCACGCAAGGCTGCCGGGTTGACCTAGGAAGAGATCGCCAAACGCATGGACACCACCAAGAGTGCCATTTCTCGTCTGGAATCCTCTCTCGGTAATGGCCGTATCTGGCTCTCCCTGGCCCTCCCTGGCCACCCTGCGCCGTTATGCCGCCGCAGTCGGATGCCGTTTGGAGTTGAAGTTGTTGCCCCGCTGACTCGCGGAACGCACCGTCTCATCCTTGGGAAGAGACCAAGCAGGTTTTATCTGCCTTGGGTCGGTCCGAGGTCAACTTGTCACCGGTGATCCGATAATACAGATCCTCGGCAATGTTGGTGATGTGGTCGCCAATCCGTTCCAGATTTTTGGCCATGAACAACAGATGGATACATGAACTGATATTTTTCGGCGATTCCATCATATGGGTTAAAAGTTCACGAAACATGCCGTCGTACAAGGTATCGACCGCCTCATCCCCCGCCCAAACCGCCATGGCCAGTTCCGTTTTTTCCTCGATCCAACCTTGGCGCATCCGTTCCAACTGTTCCAGAACCATGATTCCCATGACCCGCAAACCACCCGCCGCCTCTGGCAAAGGATGCAATGCCAAGGTGCCCACCCGTTTGCTGATGTTTTTACTGAAATCACCCATCCGTTCCAATTCGGAGGAAGCCTTCTGAATGGCTATCACCCAACGCAGATCATCCGCCATAGGGCTGCGTAACGCCAGAATTTTGATGGAACTATCCTCAATCGCCCGATCCAGATCATCCACCTTGGAATCCCTTTGAATGACCTCCTGTGCCAGTTGCGGATCAAAGTGGGACACCGCCGTCATGGAATCGTGAATCATGTCATAAACCAGATCAAACTGACGGACGAGCATCTCGTCCAAGAATTTAAGTTCCTGATCAAAAGAGGCCACCGTATGGGGTGATGAATGTCTCGGCATGGTTGAATTCCTTATTAGGAGAAGTGTTCTCCGCCATCAACCAAAGCGGCCGGTGACGTAACCTTTGGTACGTTCTTCTTTGGGGTTGGTGAAAATAACCTCCGTTGGGCCGAATTCTACCAACTCTCCCAGATGAAAGAAACCGGTATGATGGGCAACCCGTGCCGCTTGTTGCATGGAATGGGTGACGATGACGATGGTGTAGTTTTGGGACAGATCATCGATCAATTCCTCCACACGGGCGGTTGCGATGGGATCCAGGGCGGAACAAGGTTCATCCATCAAGACCACTTCGGGATTGACCGCAATGGCGCGGGCAATGCACAACCGCTGTTGCTGTCCCCCGGAAAGACTGGTCCCAGGCTCTTGCAAACGGTCTTTGACTTCGCCCCATAATCCCGCCTTGATCAGGCTGGATTCGACCACCTCGTTCAATTGGGCATGGCTGTTGGTCATGCCATGAATACGTGGGCCGTAGGCGACATTGTCAAAGATGGATTTGGGAAAGGGATTGGGTTTTTGAAATACCATCCCAACCCGCGCCCGCAATTGTACCACATCCACCGATGGGCCATAGATATCCTCGGAATCCAGTGTGATGGAGCCTGAAACCCGGCAGCCGACTACGGTATCGTTCATCCGGTTCAGGCATTTGAGATAGGTACTTTTTCCGCAGCCCGAAGGACCAATCAAGGCAGTTACCCGATGCTGCCGGATGGGGAGAGAGACCGCGCTCAATGCTTGTTTGTTGCCGTAATAAACATCGACATTGCGGGAATCCATCTTGATCACCTCTCCACCATCCTCAGGTGATTCGGAGGAGCAATCTGTGGTGGATGACGTATTGCCAGAATGTTTGAAAATCAATGGACTTTTCAATGGAATGATCCTATCTGGGATTCATCGCTTTCTCGTGGTAACGACCGCAAGCCTTGGGCAAAATGCCCCAGAGTGCCACGAAGAGCCACGATACCGTCATGGCGTTGTGACACGCCATGCTACCATACGCAAGGGTATGGTATGGAAGGGATCATCCGCTAGGTTGAATTTTTTCATCAACAGGGTAAATTGTGAAAGATGATTCATTTTTACTTTTGATAATCGGAACGTTGAGAGTACGATACGATGACCATGACGGGGTGCAGAATGGGAAAGAGATCGGGACAACGTTTTGTAATGGATGAAAATCGATGAAAATATCAAGAGGGAAGATATTGGGCGTGACGGGGTGTTTCATGCTGTTGGCCATGACGGTGGCCAAATTCCCCCTGGCAGGGGACCAGACGGAGCCTTCCGCAGTATCGCCTGCCATGGAGGTGAACAAGGTGGATCACGCGATTGCGGCAAGTCCGCAGAGTGGTCCGGCAGTTTCCGAGGGGAAACCAGAGGTGCAGCCCCAGATCCCGGTGACGGTGGGAACACACCCCGGGCCAGGAGCGATGCCAGGAGAAGTGCCAGACATGCCACAGAATTCCGGACCTATGGGGCACTATCCCGGTATGATGTCGGGGGGGCCGGGTTCCATGAACCATCAAGCCATGGGGATGACCGGTTTTATGGTCAACCGGAACTCTGGAAACTGGAGCCAGGGGCGGGGGCGTGGTTTTCCCATAGGTTCCATGGGGTTTACCCGTTTGGCGACCGATACCGAGGCGGTGGAACGGTTTTTGTATGATCAAAAGCAAAGGATTGCCATCACCAGCGGGCAGGAAAATGCGTGGAATGCCTTTGCCCGGTCGATTTTAAACCAGATTTCCGTCTCTATCGAAGCGATGAACACCATGCGGCAAGCAGCGGCGGATAATCCCATGGATCGGACCGATCAACAATTGACCGCCATGGAAACCATGGTCAAACAGCGGCGTGCCCTGTTTCAGGATTTTCGTACCCTGCATGGGCAATTGACTGCTGAGCAAAAACCTTTCGTCGAACAGTTGTATGTGAACGCCAGCGAATCCTTGTGAAGAATCCATGAACGATACCGATATCCCTTCTGAGCCGATGGTGACGTTGCCTGTCAGCGGCATGAAATGCGCATCCTGTTCCGGTCGCGTGGAGCGGTGTCTGAACCAGTTGCCCGAGGTACGTCAGGCGCAAGTCAATCTGGCCATGGCCCAGGTGACGGTTACGGGGACGATTGGATTGGAGAACCTGGTGGTCGCGGTGGAACAGTTGGGTTTTCGCGTTCCAGCGACCACCGAAACGTTTTTGATGGAAAAAGTTTCGTCGGCACTGGAGGGATTACCGCTGGCGGAGGCCTTGCGGGGCGTCGTCGGGGTGCGTGGCGTGGTGTTGGATGAAAACTTGGCGACCATCACCTATATTCCGGGAACGGTGACCCTGGAAAAATTACAGGATGTGGTGCAAGGATTGGGTGTCCGTTTGCAGCGGACCGATGCGCCACAGGATGGGATGGATGTGGTGGATGCCGAAAGGGTGGAGGAATATCGGGCCATCCGCCATCGACTTGGGCTTGGCGCGGTTTTGGTGGCGGCGACCTTGGTGCTGGTTCACTGGGATATGTGGGGGTTGGGGAGTTTGGTTGCGTTATCCCAGGTGACCAATCAATGGTTGCAGTTTCTGTTGATCTTGCCGGTGCAGTTTTGGTCGGGCTGGTTGTTTCACGAAAACGCCTGGGTGACCGCCCGTCATGGTTCTACGAACATGCACAGTTTGGTCTCTCTCGGAACGTTCAGTGCTTTTTTCTATTCGGTATTGGTGTTGGTGGTTCCCGATCTTTTTGCGGTCAAGGGGATTCATGCTGAGGTCTATTTTGAATCATCGGGGTCGATCATCGTCCTGATCCTGCTGGGAAGATTTTTGGAAATTCGTGCCAAGGGGAAAACGTCTCAGGCGATCCGTTCCCTCATGGCGTTGGCCCCCAAGATTGCCCGGGTGGCGCGGGATGGCGTGGAGATTGCCGTTTCGTTACGCGATGTGGTGGTTGGTGATCGTGTCATCGTGCGACCTGGGGAAAAAGTTCCGGTGGATGGGGTGATCCTCCAAGGCAGTTCGGTGGTGGATGAGTCCATGTTGACGGGAGAATCCATCCCCGTCAGTCGGGGGGTCGGAGAACCCGTCACGGGTGGTACCCTCAACACGTCAGGGGCCTTTACCTTTGAAGCGACGCGGGTTGGCCAAGAGACGGCATTGGCCCGGATCGTGGATATGGTGCGTCAGGCCCAGGGGGCCAAACCCCCCATTGCCAGATTGGCGGATCGTATCGCGGCCATTTTTGTACCGACGGTGTTGGGTATTGGGGTGGTGACATTTTTGGCTTGGTGGCTTTTTGGACCCGAACCGGCGTTGACTTATGCGTTGTTGAATTTTGTTTCGGTATTGATTATCGCCTGTCCGTGCGCCCTGGGATTGGCGACTCCCACTTCCATCCTGGTGGGGACGGGGAAGGGGGCGGAAAATGGGATTTTGGTCAAGGGGGGGGATGCCCTGGAAAGGGCCTGTGGGTTGGATGTGGTGGTGTTTGACAAAACCGGTACGCTGACCCGTGGAAAACCCGTGTTGACCGATTGGACCGGAAATGATGCGCAATTGGCCTTGGTGGCCGCTGCCGAGGCCCGTTCCGAACATCCCATTGCTCAGGCAATCGTGCGTTGGGCGCGTCAGAAGAAGCTGGAGCTGCCGCCGGTCAACTCTTTTGAGGCCATGGCGGGATTGGGGATCCAGGCGGATGTCGCGGGTCATGATGTGCGGGTGGGGACTCGTCGATTCATGAAAAATGCTGGGATTGTGTTTTCCACGGAAGAGATGTTCCTCGATCACTGTGAGCAGGGGGGCAAAACCGCCATGCTGGCGGCGGTGGATGGGGGGGTGGTCGGCGTGATCGCGGTGGCGGATGTGGTGAAAGAAGAGAGTGCTGGGGCGGTATCACGGCTGCGGGCTTTGGGGTTGGAGGTGGTGATGCTGACGGGAGATAACCGTCGCACCGCCCAGGCCATCGCTGGGGAAGTGGGAATCGCGCACATTCTGGCCGAGGTGCTGCCGGAACAAAAATCGGATGAGATTCAAGCTTTGCAAGCGCAGGGGAAGAGGGTTGCCATGGTTGGCGATGGGATCAACGATGCCCCCGCTTTGGCCCAGGCCGATGTGGGAATCGCTTTGGGGACGGGGACCGACGTGGCCATGGAGAGTGCCGATATGACCTTGATCTCCGGGGATCCCCGGGGGGTGGCGACCGCCATTGAGCTTTCCAGGGCAACCATGCGCAATATTCGTCAAAATCTGTTTTGGGCTTTTGCGTACAACATTATTTTGATCCCTTTGGCCGCAGGGGTATGGTTTCCTTGGTTTGGGATTTTATTGTCGCCAGTGTTTGCGGCGGCGGCCATGGCCCTTTCGAGTGTTACGGTGGTCACCAACGCCTTGCGATTGCGCCACTTTAAACCATCGGTCTGTCACCCCTCATTGTGAAAAAACGTCGTCCAGGGATTGGGCATCAAAAATGTGAAGGCTCCAATTTTCCAAAGAAGGCATTGGTGCCTTGGTGATTTTTTCACAGACCCAACCAGGTAACACGCCAAAGCGGCGTTGCAACAAACTGATCAATAGGGCGGCTTTGCCCTCTCGCAGTCCCTCTTCGCGCCCTTCCTCGCGCCCTTCCTCGCGCCCTTCCTTCCGTCCTTCCCATTTTCCAATGCCGTATGTGGACTGTACCATGCTGGCCTGATCGTGAAGATCATCCTTGTAACGCTCGTAGGATTCTCTCTCTGCTCCAGACAATTTTAATATATCCAGCTCCTTTTTGGCCTTATCAAGGCCACGCGCGGTAAACTCCTCCCGAATTTTCTCATTTTTCAGAAAATAAATCCACTCATCCAAGGTGTCCCGTGCGACATCGTTGAAGCGATTAATTTTGATAAGATAATATTCGGGGAAAAGCTCAGGGACCGAGTCCCGATGAAACAAAGCCTTCTGCCCTTCGCTGAGATTAAGTTCGTCCTGGGTATGTAATCCCTTGAAGATGGAACGCCCTACGTAGACATAATCGGTTCCCTGACCAAGATCGAAATATAAAATGCTGACGGAAATCACTTTGGGGACGTTTGAATAAGGTTCGCCTTCATCGATATGTTCGGTAATGGTTTTGGCTGTTCCATACAAAAGACGTTGCAGATAGTCCCATTCACGTTGATATTGGAGTTCGATGAGGATGAACTCGCCGCGCATGTTTTTGACTTTGATATCGACCCTGTTGAACTTATCACGATGGTTTTCTTGGTTGCTTTCACTTTCCAGGATTTCCTGAATATGGATATCATCCTTCAGCAGTTCACTCAGGAAACCTTCCAGGATTTCAAAATTAGCTTTGCTGCGCAAAAGCCGTTTCAAGGCCCAATCAAAGCTGATCAATTGACGCTGTTTCATAATGGGCGATTCTCCTCAAGGATTCAATCTGGACTCAAGCCTGAGAAGATTAACATTGATGGGGGTTTTACCGCAAATATTTATTGGATATTTTATTAAATTCCAAGCGTTTAGGAGAATATGCCGATGTATTCGAATGCCCTCGGGACGGTTATCCTGGAAACCCATCGATGTTTCGTATATTTTTGTAAAATATATCATTGCTTGGTCTTTGCGTGATCGGTTTGCGGGCGTTGGTCATGCCTGTCAAATCTTGATGGGTGTTGGAAATCCTTGGCGTCGGGGAAGGAAAGAGAGGATATCGATGAGAGCGATGATTCTACGGTGGCTTCATAAGCCCGCGACCAGCGGTATTTTTATCTTTCTTGCCGCAGTCGCTGCGATGATGGTGGCGAATTCCGATTGGAGCCACCTGTATGATGGTTTTCTGAATATCCAGGTCGTCGTGCAATTCGGTGCTTTGAAAATTGACAAACCCTTCTTGCTTTGGATCAACGATGGGCTTATGGCGATTTTCTTCTTGCAGGTGGGGCTGGAGCTGAAACGGGAGTTTTTGGAGGGGCAACTCGCCAAACCTGCCAATGTCATCCTTCCCGTCATCGGTGCTGTGGGTGGCATCGTGGTTCCTGCCTTGATCTACGCGGTGATCAATCATGCCGATCCCGCCGCTTTGCAGGGGTGGGCTATTCCGACCGCTACCGATATTTCCTTCGCCTTGGGCATCCTGGCGTTATTGGGGAAGCGGGTGCCGGCGGCACTCAAGCTATTCCTCCTGACATTGGCGATTATCGACGATCTTGTCGCTATTGTCATCATTGCCCTCTTTTATACCAGTGATCTGGGAATGGGGGCTTTTACCATCGCCGGTGGGGCCTTGTCGGTCTTGATGATCATGAATGTGATGGGGCACCGGGGAATCGCCGCCTATGGTTTGGTCGGGGTGGTCTTGTGGGTGGCACTGCTGAAATCCGGCGTTCACGCGACGCTTGCTGGTGTCGTCATCGCCATGGCTATCCCCCTCAAAGGGGCTGAGGGGACGCCATCGCCTCTGCATCAACTGGAAACCGACCTCCATTTTCTTGTCGCTTTGGCCATCCTGCCGCTTTTTGCTTTTGCCAATGCTGGGATTTCCCTGACAGGGCTTTCCCCTTCGGTGATGCTGCAACCCGTTCCCTTGGGTATCTTCCTGGGATTGTTCATCGGAAAACAATTGGGCGTGTTCAGTTTTGTCTGGGGGAGTGTCCGTATGGGATTGGTCAAAAAGCCGGAATCTTTGGCTTGGTGGCAACTCTATGGCGTGGCGGTGTTGTGCGGCGTTGGGTTTACCATGAGCTTGTTTGTCAGCACCCTGGCTTTTGAACACGCGCAAGCCGTTGCCAGTATGCCCCCCGATATGGGAAGTGCGCGATTGGGTATTTTGGTAGGATCCATGACATCGGGTGTTCTGGGGTGGTTGATACTCCTGTTTGTTCTGCCCAAGACAACAGAGAAAAATATGGAGTCGCCGGGATAGCGGCATATCCATGGGAAAACTGGTGCGGATCTTGTGATTAGGGATAAAAAACGGATACCTAATGGATAGAAAATGATCAACAGAATTGAAACCCTGATTGAAAAATGGTTGTTTGTGAGCCGGTGGTTATTGGTTCCCCTTTATTTGGGTCTGACACTCATTTTTGTTGCCCTTGGGGTTAAGTTTTTTCAAGAAGTTCTTCACTTGGCACCACAACTTCTTGCCATGAAGGAAACGGATCTGGTACTCGCGTCCCTGACACTGATTGATCTGGTCTTGGTTGGTAACCTATTGATTATGGTTGTTCTTTCTGGTTATGAAAACCATGTTTCCCAGATCAATCTTGACGCAGGACAAGAACGTTTATCCTGGCTTGGAAAACTGGATGCCGGATCTCTGAAGGTCAAGCTGTCCGCCTCCATCGTGCTGATCTCATCCATTCATTTACTCAAGGCGTTTATGGATGTCCAGCAGATGGCAAATGATAAATTGATGTTTATGGTGATCATTCATCTTACGTTTGTCGTTTCAGCGATTTTGATGGCGTATGTCGATAAAATATCAGGCTCTCACTGAAGCTTTTTTGTTTGGATGGGGCATGGCTTCACGCAGCACCCGTTGCGCCAAACCAATTTCTTCGGGTGTGTGGGCGTTGGAACCCGGCGAGATCAATACCCCGTGACGTTGGCACATGGCGATATAGGGTTCCATGGGTGACAGATAGGCGGGGTTTAATTCAATGGCCATTTCCTTTGTGACGGCCCTTTGTACCACATCTTCAAAAAGTTCCTGGGGAAATGGGGTGACGAAGCGTGTGCAAACCCCTCCCGGATGCGCGATGGCATCGACCAGGGGGTTGTCCAAGAGTGCCAGTAACCCACGGTATTCCAAATGGATTGCCTCGTCGGGCGTGATCCCCCGCATATCCCAGCCATGGCCCGGATAGGCATGTACCGCCCCCAGGACAAATTCTGCATTGTTTTTCATCGCCTCATCCCACAACAACCCCCCGGAAAAATCGGTGATGGGAACCTCAAGCCCCATGATCAGCTCCAGATTATGGGCTTGGAGCGTTTCTCGAATCGTTTCCCCTTCCCGCATATAAGCAGAAAACCAACCTTCTCCGTGCGTCAGACTGGGTTCGGTATGTTCCGTCATGATTAATTGTGTGATTCCCCGGCGCAAAGCGGTCCCGACCATCTGTTCCAAAGAACCCGATCCATCCGAATGCGTGCTGTGGGCATGGTTTTCCATGGGGGGAATGGTGGTTGTCAGAGAATCCCAGGTGAAAAAACGGTGTTTTTTCCGTGGGCGATTGGCGAGTGGACGCATGATAATGACGCTTTCAACAATAATACTTCATAATCGGATGGGTTTGTTTTAGACTTCGGACTGATCTGAACCAACAGTTGAGTCACCCCGAGGTGGTCTACCTCTATCATAAGGATTCCACCATCTTCCAACAAGTCCTACAACCGTTCACGAGGAAAAACAGAGCATGGCCGATACCGACAGCATTCCCGAAACCAAGGAATTTTTCCTGGACAAACCCCAAAGTGCCACCCCATTTCCACTGAAAGGTTGTCAAAACCTCGATTGGGGAATGAAAAATCGTCTGTCGCGTATTTTTTCCCCAAAAAGTGGTCGGACGGTGATGTTGGCTGTGGATCATGGTTATTTCATGGGACCGACATCGGGATTGGAGCGTATCGATGTCACCATCAACCCTCTGCTTGATTATGCCGATACCTTGATGTGTACGCGGGGCATATTGCGTTCCATCACCCCCGCGACTTTTAACAAGGGGGTGGTCCTCAGAGCCAGTGGCGGTCCCAGCATTCTCAAGGAGCTTTCCGACGAACATATCGCCGTCTCCATGGAAGATGCCCTCAGGCTGAATGCCGCCGCCGTGGCGGTTCAGGTCTTCGTCGGTGGTGAGTTTGAAACCCGGTCCATCCATAATATGACGCAATTGGTGGATGCGGGCAATCGTTATGGGATGCCGGTACTGGGTGTCACTGCGGTCGGTAAAGATCTGGCCCGTGATGCCAAATACATGCGTCTGGCAACCCGCATCTGCGCCGAATTGGGGGCAACCTATGTCAAGACCTATTTTGTCTCGGAAGGTTTTGAAACCGTCACGGCATCGTGTCCCGTACCCATCGTGATCGCCGGGGGCAAAAAACTTCCAGAAAAAGAGGCTTTGACCATGGCGTTTCAAGCGGTCGATCAGGGGGCTGCCGGTGTGGACATGGGGCGTAATATCTTTCAATCCGAGGCACCCATCGCCATGATTCAGGCGGTTGCCAAGGTGGTTCACGAAAATATGCCTCCCAAACAGGCTTATGAATACTACCTGACTCTGAAGGCTGGGGCTTCCTGATTCAAGAATCAAAAAAAGCCCCGTTTCCTGTCGTAGGAAGGGGCTTTTCTTTTCCCATCTCTTCTGTCTTTCCTGGCCTGGATAACGGTCGATCAAACCCGTTTCCAGGAAGCGACGCGATGACGCTTATTTCTGTGCTGCGGGAGCCATTGGCTGGGGTGCTTGGGGCATGTTGTAGCCGTAAGGGCCAGCACCATAACCAGCCGGTCCGCCATAACCAGCCGGTCCGCCGTAACCGCCCGGTCCGCCATAACCAGCCGGTCCGCCGTAACCGCCCGGTCCGCCGTAAGGTGCGCCATAACCCGGTCCACCACCCCAACCGTAAGGGTTACCGCCATAATAGTTGTTGCCACCGTCCCAGCCATTGTTACCGGAACCGTTCCAACCGTTGTTGCCGGAACCGTTGCCGGACCCGCTCATGTTGAACCCAAAACTGCCGCTGCCATTGCCACTGCCATTGCCGTTGCCATTACCGTTGCCATAGCCGTTGTTGTTGTTATTGTTGCCCCATCCCCAGAAAGCATCGGCAGCGGAAGGGATGATGGTCATGGCACCCGCCAACAATGCGGCGATTGCCAACGTTTTCGTAATCTTTTTCATATGCTTTGTTCTCCTGTATTGCATTGATAGAGTGGTCGTACAAAACAGCAAACCATTCAGGTTGTCCATCAGCAGCGATCTGCCGGTTCCCGAATGGAATACACACTTAGGAACGGTTGCGAGGAACCGATGGCCCAGGTCTGGTGGATCTGGGCAGAAGGCTCGTCAAGGCACAATTCGAGGCGAAATAAAAGTCTTGGAAAGGTGCGATGTGTTTGTTGAACCGCCCTTAGTCACGGTTCCTTGTGCGCAGTGAGGCTTCGGATGTGTGCGCCGAGAGAGTTGCCATGGATCAAATAAGCCGGGATGCATGGAAAGGTCGGGGCAGAAAAATAAATACGGTTTCATCCTAACAGGAAAACCATGTTAAAGCAAAAATACTGTGATGGTCGCGATGCGGTTGGTTTGGGTTTTGGGTGAGTGTGTTGTGTAGGTTGTTGATTTCATGATATCTCTTCCATAAAATGTGGCGCATTTTTCTTAAAGAAAAAGTCTCGTGTCATTTTTGAGCGATACGAAACGGTGGAACATAATCGGTCTTTGGGAAAAATATGATGGGATTTTTGTCCGCTAACCGTTAATCTATGCTTGGGTGATGGAGAGGGTACGCTTGGAGAGGCGTCTAACGTGAGGTTGGCTGGATGTGTGATCTTGAAAAAAGGCTTTCATACTACGAAAAACTTCAAAAAATCATTCAGTGCGCCCTGAATATTGCCTTGGAACCGCTATCCTTGGAAGAGCAACTGACGCATGTATTGGAACTGGTCCTTTCCATACCCGGGCTGGCGTTGTTGAGCAAGGGGGCGGTGTTTCTGGTGCAAGAGGGGACCGAGGGGCTTAAGCTGGTCGCCAATCGTGGGTTCTCGGATAATCAGGTGAGACGGTGTGCGGCAGTCCCTTTTGGGTATTGTCTGTGTGGTCGGGCCGCTTCCAGCGGACAAATCGTTTTTTCTCCCCATGTCGATGGTGCCCACGATGTGACCTATGAAGGGATGCAGGATCACGGACATTATTGCATCCCGATTTTGTCAGGAAACAGGGTTTTGGGTGTCATTAACACCTATGTCCCTTCCGGTCACTGCCGCGAACCGATCGAAGAAGATTTTCTCCTCGCCATAGCGAGTACCATGGCTGGCATTATCGAACGGAAAAAAAGCGAGCTTGCATTGCGGTTGGCCCGTGAAGATCTGGAGATGGCGGTCCGTCGGCAAACCTCCAAAGGGATGTTCAATCCCCTGATTATCCAAAGGTTGGTAGACCTGTGGCGTCAACAAGGCGATGATGCGGCATTTTTCCCCAATCCGGCGCATGTGGGACGCATTTTGGAAGTGGTTTTTCAATCGAGCCTTCAACGCCAGGAAGAGGTGAGTATTGAATTGAGTGTTTCGTTGATTCCATCGGGTGGAATTGACCTGCACACGGAAGACTGCAATGCCATGACCCTCAAATTTCACACACCGGTCCCGTTTCATGTGGACGCTCTGGTGGCATTGGCACGCTCATTCGATCCTGTGACCACGACGCTTGGTGTCGTTCCTTCAAAAACAAATCCCGATGAATTGGAAATCTACGGAGCCATTTATTTTAATTGCGCCTCGGCACACCGTTTTGATGCTCACTGTTTTAATCGTTCTCCAAGCAACATGCTGACGGTCATGGTCCGCAAGGTGGGTTGTCTGCAAGTCTACAAGGGGACCGACATCATCGGTGGATTTGATTCCGGTTTCTTTTCCGAACCGTCACCCCCTCCGTTTACCGACAGCCCATTGGCTTGGAACCTTCTCCGAGAGGTGCAGACCCACACCGGGTATCAACGGTTTGGCATGGGATATTGGCACGTTTATCGAGATTTTATCGACCGATTGTTGTTGGCGACGGCGGCGAAAAAACATGGGGGTACCATCATTTGGTTACCCAAGGCCATGGAGGATAACGCCTGGAAGGGTGCCGAACCCAGATTTTACCTGGAAAGTGGGCCTGATGGGGCGCAACTTTTGGAGACCTTCCGTCAAATGGAGGCATGGAGTGAGGATCATCGGGAAGAGGGCGATTGGCACAGGAATGAACTGGAGCGGTTGCGCCTGAAAAGGGAGTTGATGGGGCTGGCCGATCTGCTATCCCGTCTGACTCGGGTGGATGGTGCTTTGTTTCTATCGGACCGTCTGTCTCCGCTCACCTTTGGTGCCATGATTACCGCCAAACCTTGGAAAGGGGGCATTGTCTCCTGGGTGGAGGAGCGGGTTTTCCCTTCGGTGCGCATGGATGTGTCGCGGCTGGGGGCACGGCATACTTCGGCGGTCAATTTTGTCGGTCATTGCCCTGGGGCGATTGCTTTCGTCATTTCCCAAGATGGTCCGGTGGCGGGATTGGTACAAAAAGATAAAGATTCCATTTATTGGTGGCCCGACTGCCTGGGTGGCCTCAAGGATTCTTGAGGGTTGGTCTGGCGTCGATCCACGCTTGCGGTCATTGCCAGCGATATTTCAATATTTCCCGGACGGAAGGGAGTTGCGGCAGTTCCAACAGCATATTTCCCAGAATTTCTGGGGATTGTCCTCCCAATTGCATACCGATGGTGTAAAGTCCGCCCGAACGGGTTTTCCCGGAAATGGACTTGCCGTTGATGTTATAACGTGCAATAAGTTCCAGAACTTGCAAAAGTGCCCCGGACTGGTGCTGGACATTGAAGGAGACGTGCAAAGAACCTTGGTTGTTGGCAAGATTCCAATGGCCTTGCTCCCACTCTCTTGGTTGAATCCGAAGACAATCTTGACGATGAACGATCCAAAGACCATCCTCGGAAAGCCGTCCGACGATGGGTACTTTGGGTATGGATAGGCAACAGGTTGACCAGCGGATATCTTCGCCGGTCAAGGAGGTCAACTGAAAGCTACCCGATTGGCTGCGATTGATCCCTTTCAGGGTGGAAAGGCCGCTTTTGAGTGCTTGTTTGATCAATGTTTTTGCGCGGGCCGTTTTGACTTCATCAAGCCAGGACCGTTGCGGCCAGCCGTTTTTGGCGGTCAAGATGCGAACCACGTCGCCATCCTGAAGTGGGTAATCGGCGGGTCGGGGTATTTCGTTGATTTTGGCACCGATGCAGCGATGGCCAAGGTCGGTATGGATCATGTAGGCAAAGTCCAGGACAATGGCCCCCACCGGAAAGGTATGGCGGTCCCCCTTGGGTGTGTAAACATCCAGCAGGTCGGGTAGGACGTGGGAGTGGACTTCGGACATGCGCAGGTCGCTATCACCCAGGGTGGCCAAGAGGCGCATATATTTGGATGGATCGGGACCGCTGACGCCCCACTCTGCCAGGATACCCATGCGATTGGGCAGATCATCGTGTCTGCGGACGACTTGAATGTTGATGGGTTTGCCTTCCCAAAGGATCCGACTGGTCAAGGCGCGAAAACCATTGACGCGCGGGGCATTCATATAATCACGCACATGTCTGGGTAGGGGACCAAAAAGGGCGTGCATTTTGCCCAATACCCGCCAAGCGGCATCGTCATCGGCCACGATCAGACGGATACGGAAAACAGGCCAACCGATTTGCATCAACTGTCCGACGCCTGGTTGTTCGGAAAGACAAAAAAAATCGGAGAGGGTTTTCCCTTCGATGGTAAAATCCTGCGCCAGATTTTCTCCCAAGACTCGGTTCAATCGTCGGCTTAACTGATCCATGCTGGCACGTCCTTTTAGGATCAGATTGTCGAGAATTTTTTGGGCTTGAATTTTTTGCACCGGCATCAAAAATGGGAGAATCCGGTCGATGATGGCATCGGCGAGGGTAATCATTCCCAGGCGGCGGGCTACCCCCACATAGATCAAGGACAGACTGGCCTTATTTTTAGCCTTGTCCAACCCGTGGACATGCAGTGTTTCGGCATTGTGAAAGACATCGAATGTTTTGATGATCAACACGCGAAGATCTTTCGATGCGGCCTGAAGGATACGCCGATAGGTGGCGGGCAGGTCTCCTGCGCCGGTTTGCAGGTTGCGAATTTTTGAAAGGGCCAGGACTAGGCGATAAATATCGGCGTTGAATTCCTTTATTTTTTGACTGGCGTTGGCTTGGGGTGGGGCATCTTCCACGGCATCATGCAG
Source organism: Magnetococcales bacterium (assembly GCA_015228925.1). Taxonomy (GTDB): domain Bacteria; phylum Pseudomonadota; class Magnetococcia; order Magnetococcales; family UBA8363; genus UBA8363. The sequence goes on from JADGCQ010000003.1 coordinate 69,872, forward strand.
CAGTGCGGCACACACGGCCACCTCGTCGTTTAGGCCCCACGAGAGGATATTGTACGCAACACTGAGGCAATGGACGACGTAAGGGCCGCCATCGATTTTTCTGGTTTGCCCTTGATGAAACTCCATAGCCATCTGGGCCGCAGTGGCGATGCGTTGACTGGCTTCCAGGCCAAGCTTGACTTTGGCCAAGTTGACGATTTCGTTGATTTGTTGTTCAGGTTTCATGGGTTAGATTTAAGCGTATGTTGCCGATGATGTAGAAGCATAAAGTTCGGATTGATTGACAATCAATTGGAATGCCAGGGCCATTGATCAACGAAAAAAACTAAGCAAGCGAAGGAGTATGGTCAAAGTCCAAGCGGGAAGGGTATCGCTATAAGGGTGACAAGTCAAACAGATTGTCTTTTTTCGTCATTCCGGGGGCATGTGATAGGAGTGGAAGGGAGGTTATCCATATTCAAACAATTATATTATTAGGATTTTATTATGTTTTTGATATTGGATTGCATGTTTAATATATTGTTAATATATTTTCTATTATTTTGCTTTTATTATTATTTTTCTGTTAGATTGTTTTGCTGTATTGGGAAGATGTGAGCAGCGCGACTAGGAAAGGAAATATTTCTCGCTTTTTGTGGCATATCTTTTCTGGAATCCAGGACGTCTTGGACATGGAGACGAAGGATGACCAATATGGCGAGATAATGGTAAGGCAGGTCATAATATGCCAATCCCAGTGAAAATCCTGCACCGTAATATCCCAACAGACCAAGGATGAGCATTTTCGCCATAACAGAAGCCCAATACAGTTCTGGATCTTTGCGGCAGCGCATGATGACCCAGCGTCCGTAGTTCAAACTGGTCAAGTGCATCAGTACCCAAATGATCAGACCGGCGTATCCTTGTTCTCCCAGGACTTCAAAATAGATTGAGTGGGCATCATGAAAACTAACACCGGGGGTGTAATGATCGAAAGTCCCCTGAGTAAAGGCTCCGAATCCGCCACCAAGAAAGGGGCGGTCCGCCGCGATGGCCCTGGCGACAGCCCAGGCATCAAACCGTCCCATAACGGAAAGATCTTGGAGAATTTCCGCATCTTTCCGAATCAGACTTTCGCTTTCGGTTAGTGGGATGATGGTGTTTTTCTTTAAACTAAGTTCTGTCTGAAAATCATAGGAAAATACAGATGTTGGATGAAAATTTATCGTTTCTTTTAAAAACGGCAAATTCAAAGATTCAATCATGGGGGTTACCCTGAGTACCCATTTTTCTGGCATCATCATGATGCTGGAAGGGACTAATATAATCATGATAACCAGAGAAATAATTTTATTCCGAGATGTAATCCAGAATATAACCCCCATGGCCGTTAAGCCGATAAGTCCACCACGGGAATAACTTCCGAATATGGCCATGATACATAGAAAGTTGACACCCAGTAATGCCAAACGGACAATATAATGTTTGGTGGTATGCATAAAATAGAGAGTTAATGGTAGGACCATGTTCAAGGCCAAAGCGAAGGTATTATTATCGGCTATGAAAGAATATTCTGGCCCCATGACCCGGAAATAACCACCCCGGAGCAGGGTGAACAAACCACCTTTCACCCCAAAAAAACCGATGGAAAATGTAATGACTCCAACTAGGATGATAAGCTGTTCTTTTTCTTTGATGAGTACGTATGTCACGAGAACCATAATTTGAATCTTGAGAAATCGGTCCCATTCATGCCAAGCGGAGCCTTGCTCAAGTGCGTTGGCAGCAGTCAATGTTGTCCAACAAACAAAGAGCATCCAGAGAATGGACGGAAGCGTCAGTGGTATGCGGATTTTGGCCTCTTTGGATTTGAGAACTGCGATCAGGGTGATGATGGCGACGATATAATTGAACCGAAAATCATAGGCGAACCCCCAGGCCAATCTGTGAGGTGTCATATAGGTAAGCCAAGCCCACATGTAGACGCCGTAGTGGGGTCTGATAAAAATGATGGGCAGAGATCCAAAAACGATGAGAGTCAGGAGAAGATCACGCATTCAATCCTCATCGGTTGGTTCAGACGGGTTACCCCGATGCCAGCGATCTGGGCTATGAGAATCATAGCACGAGTGTCATTGTTTTGATGATCATTGAAGCCGTGGACATGCGATGAAAAATATCCATGAATCCGTCTGACGACCATTCCGATACCGGAGGATGTCCGAGTCAATAATTTTTCATGCATTTTGGATTCTTTGAGAATGTCCAAGAATCCAAGCCTCAGCCCATGACCGATGATGTTCAGGAAGGAAAATTGCATTTTTTGGTGGCTGAGTCCACGGTTGCCGATTTTTCTGTCTGGCATCATAAACGTCGTCAATTGGGTGGTGACGGGATACCTGTTCGTGGGGTGAAAGCCTTCCTTGATCAATCTGTCGTACAATGTGGGTAAAATGGACTTCATGGTGATGACTCGTATGAATGATACGTTGGCTGACCATGGTGCCGTGACAGATTATCTAATGGTGGGTTCCCTTACCAAGGAAATAGTCATGGATCGTGTTTTTCAGGTGCTATGCGGCGCAAGGAAGGGGTGGGATGCCGTAAGAACGATGGGGTGTTTGCCAAAATTGTGATTTTTTGCATGCTATCAGAAAATAATCCCGTGTTTTTTTATGTTTTATTTTGATACGATGAAACCGGGTGTGATCGGAGGGTGAACCATGCGCAAACCTGTTTGGGATAGCTTCGCGTTGCGTGTTGCGACATTGGGTGGCATCGGTCGGCTGGGTGCCGCTCCGGGAACCCTGGGAACGTTGGCAACGTTGCCTCTGTGTTGGGTGGTGATGCGTACCGGAATGGCGTGGCATCTCCTGGTTCTGGCGGTTGTCGTCGTGGTCGGAACTTGGGCTGCCCATCGGTCAGCCTCTCTTCTGGAGAATAAAGATCCCAAAGAAGTTGTCGTGGATGAAATGGCTGGTATGCTCTTGACCATGGTGGGAGCTTCAGAAGGGTGGTTCGGTCTTTGGGTCGGTTTTTTGGCTTTTCGCCTGTTTGATATTTGGAAGCCTTGGCCGGTAAACTGGCTTGACAGGCATGTATCAGGCGGATGGGGCATCATGGTGGATGATTTGGCTGCGGGGATTTATGCAGGCTTGGTGGTAACGATCGTGACTTTCTGGATGGAGTAAGAATGAAGTGTCTGCTTGTTTTACCTCTGTGGAGTGAATCCAGGACGATTTACCCCGCTTCTGGAAGACCCCATCTGGATTTGCTCCTTCAGTGTCTGGGGTATTCTCAGATCGTTGTACGCGAACTGGAACCTGATTCACCGTTTGATCCGGGTGAGGTGGAGGAAACCTTTGGTTTGGTCCTGATCCAAGCGGATAGTCGCAATACCCACGGCAGGTTGAGACGCTCGGTTTTATCCAATCTTGGACTTTCGTTGGGGTTGGACGGTCAAGGATCTGATCGCCTGCGCGTTGTGGGGGCACGTCCCCTCTATGACCCATCCGGGATTCCCAGTGGTTTTGTCATCCGGCGGCGTGGTCGTATCGTCGCTTTTTTTGAGCAGCCCCTCTGGAACCTCAGGATGGAGTTGGTACACATCATTCGTACCTTGCTGCACGAGGAGGAAAATTTTCGACGTCCCCGTTTTGATCTGTGTTGGCTGGTTGAGACCTATGGCAAAACACTGGAGGTGCCAGCCGAGACCGGGGATGAAGATGTGGCACAGTTTCAACTCCGTTATCTCCCTGACGGAGATTGTGCGGTGATGATGTCATCGGCCACTGGAGTGGAGTTTCGCAATCGGTTGCGCTCACAATTGGGAACCCAAATTTATGCTTTGAGTCCACGTCCTTTGGAAGATGTTTGCAGCCAAATGTTTAAGGATGCTAATCTAACTGTCGCCATTGCCGAATCCTGTACCGCCGGACTTGTTTCAGCACGCTTGTCGGCTGTCCCCGGCAGCAGTCGGTTTCTCATGGCCGGTTTTGTGACCTATTCCAACCAAGCGAAAAATCGCCAACTTGATATTCCAGAAGTTATTTTGGAGCGGTGTGGTGCTGTAAGCCCTGAAGTGGCACTTTCCATGGCGCGCAATGCTTTGCGCTCTGCCAATACCGATTTGGCGGTTTCGGTGACTGGGGTTTCGGGTCCAGATGGTGGAACCAAGGATAAACCTGTGGGGACGGTGTACATGGCGGCGGTTTCGCGCAGAGGGGGAATCCTTGAGTATGCTGCCAGTTTTTCTGGCAGCCGCGACCGTATCCGGCTTCAAACCAGCCAAACCGCGCTTCATCTTGTGCGCCGTCTTGCACTGGAATATGGGCAAATCTAAAAGGATGGGTCGTCGTTTTTTTGGACCGGGTATACCCTGGCGGGGGGCGGGGGAAAATTCCCCTTTTGCCCCCCCGCAATCGTTGGACTCCATGTGTACCCGTACCCGCCATGATACCCACGTAACCCGCTTCAGTTGGCGAACATCACGCCTTGAAAAATGATACAGCCTCCATCAACTCATTGGATTGCTGTGACAAATCATTGGCCGTCGCACTCATTTCTTCGGAAGCCCCTGCGTTTTGTTGAATCACCTGATCCAGTTGTTGGATGGCACTATTGATTTGTTCCGCCCCTTGATTTTGTTCGCGGGAACTTGCGGAGATTTCATCGACCAATGAGGCGGTTCTTTCAATATCTGGTACCAGCCGCATCAACAGATCGCCCGCCTTTTCCGCAATCAAGACGCTGGAGTTGGACAGATGGGTAATTTCTCCCGCTGCTGTCTGGCTCCGTTCCGCTAGTTTGCGCACCTCGGCGGCAACGACCGCAAAACCTTTGCCATGTTCGCCCGCGCGGGCTGCCTCAATGGCGGCATTCAACGCCAACAAGTTGGTTTGCCGGGCAATTTCTTCGATGATGGAGATCTTTCCTGCGATCTCCTTCATGGCGGTGACCGCCTCGGTGACCGCCTGACCACTCTCTTTGGCATCCTTGGCGGCTTTGCTGGAAATGGTCCCCGTCTGGATGGCATTTTCGGTGTTTTGGGCGATATTGGAACTCATTTCTTCCATGGCAGAACTGGTTTGTTCAATGTTGGCCGCCTGCCGTGTCGCCCCGTCCGCAATCTGCGCCGAACTGGCGGATAGCTGTTCACTACCACTGGCAACACTTTGCGATGAGGTGGTAACCCGGTGGATGATCTCGGAGAGGGTTTTGGTCGCCGCATTCAATGCCATGCTGGCCTGTCCCACCTCATCTTTGGAGACCACATCGATTTGCGTGGAAAGATCCCCCTCGGCCAAGCGATTCAAGCCTTTGGAGATTCTTTCCACCGGCTTTTGCACAAAACGGGTGATGACCATGGTAAAAATCCCCCCGCCGAGCAACAAGGAGACCAGGATTAACCCAATGACCTGAGTGCTGGCCTCGGTTTTGGTCTTGTTGAGTTCATCCAGGGGGGCCGTTAACGTCAACACACCCACCTGATCGCCCACTTTCCAGTTTTCAAGGTCAAACCCAAAGACATCCTTGTCATCCCCAATGGGATTGGTTTGGGGGTTGCCGTGGCATATCAAACATCCTTGATCGGCTTTGATTTCTTTGGCGAAGATGAAGACGCCAGCGGAGGCATCCTCGATATGGAGTTCACCTTTGCCTTCTTGTTTCATCTGGTCCATGGCGCGGAGTTCTGCGGCAGTGGCTTGCGCGTTGGGATCCCGTGGGCGGGTCCGTTTGGCGGCGCGAATGACAAAACCCGATCCTTTGGCCGCTATTTCGCTGGCTTGCAGCATGGCGATCACGGGGATCGTCGCATGGAGATTGGTGCTACGGGCACATTCCAGGCGACTTTGCACCGTGGTTTCTTTACGGCATTTTTGTGCGTCCAGCCAGATTTCATCCTTGAAAAGTTTTTTACTCCAGTATTCGCCCATGGCCCGGCGGATGGAATCTCCCTGTTGGAGAATCGTTTGGGAGACAAGGACTTTTTCATGGTAAAAATCACTGACGACCCGGTTCAACAGAATACCACCGGTGATGGTCATGGCAACGAGAAACACAACGGCAAATATACCAACAATTTTTTTGGAAAAACCAAGATTCAAAAACCAATTCATATCCTATCTCCAAAACAGGCAATCCAAGCCGCGCATGTTTTACAAAATGAAGGGTGTGGGGGGAAGAACGAAAACTTTATGGGGTGTTACCCAAAGTCAGTCAAGTAACTCCAAAAATTTTTCCTGAACTGTCAGATTACGGCACCCATCGGGTTCCACCACGATGACATCTTCGATGCGGACACCTCCCATGTCTGGGTAATAGAGTCCCGGTTCCACGGTGATGACCTGGCCTGTGGAAAGTTTTTGATCTTTTTGCCCGATTCGGGGGGCTTCATGAATTTCCAAGCCAAGGCCGTGACCCGTACCATGAAAGAACCCCCCTTGACGCCCATTCGGGAGTGTTCCCGTGATAAAACCGGCATCCGTCAAGGATTGGGCAACGGCATCGTGAACCATTTTGCCGCTCACGCCATCACGGATTAACGAAAAAGCGACCTCTTGCGCCTGGCGAACCGCTTCCCAAGCTTGGCGGAGACGCTGAGGTGCCTGTCCGCGACAGACTGTCCGCGTCATGTCTCCCCAATAGCCGGTGGCATCGACTCGGGGAAAAACATCCAGAATAATGGGGGCATGGGCGGGGAGGGGACCATACCCTTCTTCATGGGGGTCGGCCCCCTGGGCACCGCCAGAGACAATGGTGTGGCTGGGCATCGCCCCTGCACGCACCAGTTGGGCGTTGATCTCACCGCGAACCCGTTCGCTGGTCAAAGGTTCACCATCGTGGTGCAGAAAACCATGGGGATCAATGGTCGCCTGGCGGATCATCGCGATGCCAACGTTCATGGCATGGGCGGTTATGGCCAAGGCCGATGCAATGTGGCCAATCTCTTCGGATGATTTGATGGCCCGTTGCGGCCAAAAAGGGTCATCCACAGGCTCCAGGTCGATACCCGCTTCCTTGAGCTTTTGCCCTAACCCCAAAGGAAACGATGCCGGAACTTGAACCTCATAAATCCCGGCCTGTTTGATGAAAAATGCAATCAGAATCGCTTCATCGGCGGTTCTGTTGGGAAAAATGGCGGTATATTGGGTACGAATGTCTCCCCAGTCATGGACGTGATCGACCTGGGCACACCGCTTGGCGCGGTCAATTTCCAGAGAAGAGGTGAACAGATGCGTCTTCCCCCCGTTCGGTTCCTGAAGGAAAAGAAAGGGGTCGGGGGCAAAAAAACGGGTGGCATAAAATAAATCAGCCGAACTTTCGGAGGCGGCGTAAATCAAGCGGGCCTTCAAGGATTACACCATCTTCATAATTTGATTGACCAACTTTTCGATTCCCTCTCCTGCGGCACCGATGGAAGCGGCACACATGTAGGCCGCCGTGGTGACAATGTTGTTGGCGGAATCGATGACGATGGCGTCGGCGTTGCTGGGTTGATGCCGATTGCCCATCTTTTCGATGGCCCCGGCCACCCCTTCATCCGTGCCAATGGTGAGTGTCACCCCCTTGCCGGAAAGGACTTTGGAAAGTAACGCCGGTGCGATACACAAGGCCCCGATGGGCTTTTTAGCGGCGACCATCGCCAACAACAACCGGGAAACTTCCGGGTCTACGCGGGCGTTCGGGCCATCGAAGGCGACGCTGGAAAGATTTTTTGCGGCACCAAAACCACCGGGAAGGATGATGGCATCCAGGTCATCCGCCGTGACGGTGGCCATGTCGCGAATCTGACCGCGTGCAATACGGGCCGACTCCACCAACACATTGCGGGTTTCGTTGGTCACCTCGCCGGTCAGATGGTTGATGACGTGGTGTTGGGGGATGTTCGGGGCCATGACGATCACATGGGCCGAGGCGCGATCTAAAAAATAAAGCGTCAAGGTGGCCTCGTGGATCTCCGCGCCGTCGTAAACGCCACACCCCGATAACAAGACACCAATCCGTTTATCAGCCATCTCTGGTCTCTCTTGACGCGATGATTCTATTTAAGATTGCCGTTGGGAATGCCAAAAAAGTTACGAAATTTGACCCCAGTCTTCCGCTTGGTCACCTTGAAATAATTTTCCGTATAGCCATGGCTATGGCCACGCCCAACGGCTTGGTAAATGACCCATCCCAGAAATCCAAGGGGAATCAGGTTCAATATTTCCATGGCACGGACCTCTGAACAGGTTATTCGACGTAACCGTTTATCCCCCCCCACATTACAATTATTAAAAGAAAAAAGGGGTCTGGGGGATTGCCCCCAGGGTTTTGACTTTAAATCAAAAGCTTCATTCTTCTGCTTTTGAATCTTTTTTTGATATTTGAACCAAAAGCCTACTGCTGGAAACCTTTTTGTTTCAATTCAAAAGCAGAGCATGGAAACCTTTTTATTTAAATTCAAAAGCAAAAGCAAAACCCTGGGGGCAATCCCCCAGACCCCTTTTTTCTTTTAATAATTTTCTAGGGGGGTGAACGGGTACTGTTCGACTGCGAAAAAAGAAACCACCCTTTGGTTCCACAGGATAACCACCTCATCCCCTGAATGCAACGGTGGACGTGGAATCATCCAAAAAAACAGGGGGAAGGATGATCCCTTCCCCCTGGGAATGGAGGGTGTTTCCTCCGGTATCCAAAAAAATTACATTCCCATACCGCCCATGCCACCCATGCCGTCCATACCACCGCCACCACCGCCAGCAGGAGCGTCTTTCTTGGGCAATTCGGCAACCATCGCTTCGGTGGTGATCATCAGTCCGGCGACGGAAGCCGCCGCCTGGAGCGCACTGCGGACAACCTTGGCGGGGTCGATGACGCCACGAACCACCAAATCGGTGTACTCATCCTTGGAGGCGTCAAAGCCAAAGGTGTCAGAACCCGACTCCATGATTTTATTGACGACGACGGAACCTTCGGCACCGGCGTTTTCAGCGATGACGCGCATCGGTTCTTCCAGGGCGCGGCGGACAATGTTGATCCCCACCCGTTGGTCTTCATTGGCAACCTTGAGATTTTCCAATCCCTTGCGGGCGCGCAACAAGGCCACACCACCGCCAGGGACAATCCCTTCTTCCACCGCAGCGCGGGTCGCGTGCAATGCATCGTCCACCCGATCCTTGCGCTCTTTCACTTCCACTTCCGTGGCACCGCCCACCTTGATGACGGCAACACCGCCAGCCAATTTGGCCAGACGCTCTTGGAGCTTTTCCTTGTCATAATCGGATGTTGTTTCTTCAATCTGGACGCGGATCTGGTTGACGCGGGCAGAAATCTGCGTTTTTTGACCAGCCCCATCGATGATGGTGGTTTCATCTTTGGTGATGACCACGGAACGGGCACGACCCAGCATGTCGATGGTGACATTCTCAAGCTTGACCCCCAAATCTTCGGAAGCCACAGTACCGCCGGTCAGGATGGCGATATCTTCCAACATCGCCTTGCGACGATCACCAAATCCTGGCGCTTTGACGGCGCAAACCTTGAGACCACCGCGCAATTTGTTGACAACCAAGGTCGCCAAGGCATCCCCTTCCACATCTTCGGCGATGATCAAAAGCGGCTTGGCCGATTGCACAACACTCTCAAGAATGGGGAGAATCTGTTGCAGATTGCTGACTTTCTTTTCCACCAACAAAATGGCGGGATTGTCCATGTCAACGGTCATTTTTTCTGCATTGGTGACAAAATACGGGGAGAGGTAGCCGCGATCAAACTGCATCCCTTCCACCACGTCCAGGGTGGTCTCCAACCCTTTGGCTTCTTCGACGGTGATTACCCCTTCCTTGCCAACCTTATCCATCGCTTCGGCGATCATGCGACCGACTTCAGGATCGGAGTTGGCGGAAATGGCACCGACCTGCGAGATTTCCGCAGAGCTGGTCACTTCCTTGGAGCTTTTACGCAGGGCACCGATCACCTCTTCCACGGCGGAATCGATACCACGCTTGAGATCCATGGGATTCATCCCGGCGGCCACCGCTTTCAACCCTTCGCGAATCAGGCATTGGGCCAATACGGTCGCGGTGGTGGTGCCATCGCCGGCGACATCGGAGGTCTTGGAGGCGACCTCCTTGAGCATTTGGGCACCCATGTTCTCAAACTTATCTTCAAGCTCGATCTCTTTGGCGACGCTGACGCCGTCTTTGGTCACGCGGGGGGCACCCCAAGACTTGTCAAGGACCACGTTACGCCCTTTGGGACCCAAGGTCACCTTGACGGCGTTGGCCAGGATATTCACCCCATTGAGCATCTTGCCACGGGCGTTTTCACTGAATCGGACTTCTTTAGCTGCCATGTGTCGTTACCTTTTTCGTTTCGTTGATGTGTCCAAGAAAACCCGGATGAGACCAGAAAGTTTATTCGACGATGCCCATGACATCGGATTCCCGCATGATCAACAACTCCTGACCATCCAGTTTCACCTCGGTCCCTGCATACTTGGCAAAAAGAACCCGGTCGCCCGCTTTGACTTCCATGGGGCGCAGTTTTCCCTCATCATTGATAGCCCCTTTGCCTACGGCGATCACCTCGCCCTGAATGGGCTTTTCCTTGGCAGTGTCGGGGATAATGATACCGCCGGCGGTTTTTTGATCTTGTTCAAGCCGTTTGACCACAATCCGGTCATGCAATGGACGAAATTTTGTATTCATCTCCTGATTGAACCTCCAGTTTTATCTTAACAATGTGGGTGCCTGTGCGGGAAAAAAACACCCCTCTTGAAAAATTGGCACTCTCCCCGCTTGAGTGCTAAATGTAGGCATTAACGGTCAACTGTCAAGGCATGGTCGCTCATTTTCTTGAAAAAATATTTTTTATAGGACTAAAAAAGGTTCGATGGTCTTACGAATTCTTCCGGCGACGGCGGGGGGAAAGGAGACGGTGATCTGGATTTGTTCGTCGAGATCCTGACGTGCGAGGACCTGTCCTTCGCGGCAGATGCGTGCCAGGAGGGCACCATCCGTGGCGGGGATGCGCAACTGAAACAATTGCGCTTTGACGTTGGCCATTTCCTGGAGGGTTTGCAGGAGTTCGGCGACACCTTGCCCTGTTTTTGCCGATATGACAAGGCTTTGAGATCGTGCGGAAAATCGGGCGATGGTCGCTTGGTTTTCAGCGCTGATCTGGTCACACTTATTATAGAGGGTCAGCATCGGTTTTTGATGGGCACCGAGTTCTTCAAGCACCTCCAGGACGACCCGATGTTGTTCGGCGGATTCGCTATCGGCAAGATCGACGACGTGGAGCAGCAGATCGGCTTCGAGAACCTCTTCGAGGGTGGCGCGAAAGGCGGCGATGAGTTGGTGTGGCAAATCGCGGATGAAGCCGACGGTATCGCTGAGGATAATCCGTTGACCATCGGGGAGGGTCAATCCGCGCATGGTCGGATCAAGGGTTGCGAACAGTTGGTCCGCTTCGTAGACCTTGGCTTCGGTCAGGCGGTTGAACAGGGTTGATTTTCCGGCGTTGGTATACCCCACGAGGGAAACGGTAAAATAGGGGACATCGCGTCGGGCATGTCGATGGAGGGAGCGGGTCCGTTCGACCTGGAGGAGTTGTTTTTTAAGACGGTGGATTTGATCTCGGATCAAACGGCGATCCACTTCGATTTGGGTTTCTCCGGGACCACCGCGCAACCCGACGCCGCCGCGTTGACGCTCCAGATGGCTCCAGGTGCGTACCAGTCGGGATTGTTGATAGAGCAAAAGGGCCAAATTGACTTGCAGGTTCCCTTCGCGGGTACGGGCACGGGAGGCAAATATCTCCAAGATCAGCCCGGTACGGTCTACGACTTTGACTTCCAGGGTTTTTTCAAGATTACGTTGCTGGACGGGAGTGAGGGGATGGTTGAAGACAACGACTTCGACCTCCAGACTTTCGACATCCGCCTTGAGATTGGCCACCTGACCTTTCCCCAGATAGGTGGCGGGATGGATCCGTCCGACGGCGACAATCCGATTCCCTTTCCCCAGGAGATTGGCACTCTCCACCAAATGTTCGAGTTCGACGATATCCCTTTCGGCCTGGTCCCGTCCCCCGGAACGGGTGAAAGTCTGCACGAGAAGGGCACTGACGGCTTCGGGTTTTGAGAGATTAGGAATGTTATTCGTCACCTTGACCGTAATCGATATTGCGCGACGGCATCACCGTGGAAATAGCGTGTTTGAAAACCAGTTGTGTCACACTGTTTTTTAACAACAGGCAATAATTATCGAAAGAGGTGACGACCCCCTGCAACTTGATGCCGTTGATCAGAAAGACGGTAACGGGGACTTTTTCCTTGCGCAACGCATTCAGAAACGGATCCTGGACACTGTGTATGGACTGACCCGCCATGGCAAACCCCTCCCTTGATATTCTTGATGATTTGGAAGTTTTGGCGATGTTGTTTTATTTTTCCAGACTTGCACACCAAAATTCCCGCGCCCCTCAGCATAAGGACAGGGGAACCTCTTGGCAAGCGCAATCTTCCATAGACCCTGTGAAAAATGACCGTTTAGTATCTGGTGTTGCCTTGGCCTGGCAATTCACCGATAATGCCTTACGGTTGCCTTTGGTTGATTATAGGGTCAGGTAGACGGATGATGAGCTTAGAAACTCCGAACGACACAACCTCCGCGTCTGGTGGGGAAAATACAGCCGATAGCGTGACGGATGCGGCTATTACCATCTACGCGGCGATTGAATCCCATGCGGACAATCTTTCCACGCTTATCGAGAATGGGTTGGCCCTTTTCCCGACCGAGGCTGAAATTCTACATGTGGCCGCGTTGGTTGCCCTGATGGAGGGCCAACCCAATGCATGTCTTGGTTACCAAAAACGATTAGCCCAAAGATATGAGCTTTTGCAAAAGGACCATTTCCTGTATGCCATCGCGCTAGGCCAGAAAAAGCAATGGGCCAAGGCTGTTCAGATCGTTACAAAGTATCGGATCTTGACCATAAAACCGGGAAATTTCTATGCAAACGCACCACGAATTACGAAGTGGATTGCGGAGTGGATGGCGGTGCTGCGTGCCAAGGCGATTCAGACACCTGGAAACCGTCCTGGAGACAAAAAAACGGTACCCGTCAAACAGCCTGCCAAGTCGTCTGGCAAGAAGGTCGTTCCAGGGGTAGGCCCCAAGAAAAATGTTGATCCGCCGACACCGGAGATCCCCGAACTTCCACAATTTGCAGCCGATATTCCCATTCATTTTTCCTGGCCGGAGGGGAACGTATTGAATCCTCCCGCTGTCATGGAAGAGGGGGAAGATTTTGCATGGTTCCGTCTGCGGGGGGAGTTGATCAATCTGAGCTTGTTGCAAGGCTTTGATGAACTGTTATGTCTGAGCCATCTGCACCAAGTGGATACCTATTGGTATCAGGTGGAGACGGTCCGCAAGGTTCTTAGGCAATTTCGGGGGCGCGTGTTGTTGGCGGATGAGGTGGGCCTTGGGAAAACCATCGAGGCTGGCATGGTCCTTAAGGAATATCTCCTCCGTGGCATGGCCGATCGGGTTTTAATCTTGACCCCTGCATCTTTGGTTGGACAATGGCAGGAGGAGATGGAAAGCAAGTTTGGTCTTTCCTTTGAGAGCAGTTACAACCCCCTGCTGCGTACCGATCCTCAGGCTTTTTGGGGACAAAAACGGATCATTGCATCCGTTGCGGCGGCGCGTCGAGACCCACATTTTTCCATTTTGGCCCAGCAAAATTTTGATTTGGTGATCGTTGATGAGGCCCACCATCTGAAAAACCGCAATACCATGAACTGGAAGCTGGTCGATGCGCTGCAAAAACGGTTTTTGATTTTGCTATCCGCGACGCCGGTTCAAAATAGTTTGGTCGAGCTTTATAACCTGTTGACGTTGTTGAAACCGGGAATTTTCAAAACGGAAAAGGAATTTCGCAACGCCTACATGACCCCGGGGAAACCGCGTGTTCCGTCGAATCGTCAACAACTGCGCGATCTCATGCGCGAGGTGATGATCCGTAATACCCGTTCCCTGGTGGATGTGCGTCTGCCACCACGCCATGCGGTGACGATCCGTTTGGATGCGGAAGGGGAGGAACGAGCCTGCTATGAGACCTTGACCCGTTTGATCAGCGAGACGCATGGGCAGGGAGAAAATCACCATCGGATGGCATTGCATCATCTGCTCACGGCGGCGGGATCTTCACCCGCCGCCTGTGCGGCGGCGACGGGCCGTTTTGTTTCCCGAAATCAGGAGGATGTCCGCTGGAAGAAAATCCATAAGCGTTATCAAAGCCTGGGGGGTGGCGTTAAGGAGAAGGCGTTGTTGGAGCTTTTGCGCCGTAATCCCAGCGAGAAAAAAATGGTTTTTGTCCATCATCGGGAAACCATGGAGCAATTGGATCGTCTCCTCAAGGAGGCTGGGATTTTGTTTGTTCGATTCGATGGCAGCATGGGTGGCCCCGCCAAAGATGCCGCCATAGACAGTTTCAAAGATCATGCGCCGGTCCTGTTGTGTACGGAATCGGGAGGCGAAGGGCGCAACGTTCAATTTTGCAATACTTTGATTAATTTTGATCTGCCGTGGAACCCGATGACCATCGAGCAAAGAATTGGCCGTATTCACCGTATCGGACAGGTTCGGGAAGTGTTTATTTTCAACTTGGTGGTTCGGAATACGGTGGAAGATCATGTGCTTCAGATTTTGGATGAGAAAATCAACATGTTTGAGTTGGTTGTTGGGGAGGTGGACGCTATTTTGGGGGAAATGGATGACCAGAAGGAATTTGCCGAAATGGTCTATTCTGCGTGGGTTGAGACTACCGAGAATCAGAGGACATCGGCCTTTATCGAACTGGGCAATCGGATGGCCACCGCCAAGGCACGTTACGAAGATGTGAAAGCTTTGGATACCAACCTTTTTGGTCAGGAGTTTGAAACCGGATGAGTGAACGTTTGCGACATTTTGCCTCCGAGCTTTTGGAACGGTCGGGGTCTGTTGTCGAGCTGATTGATCCCGATGGGATGGAAGTTCTTTCGCCACCGGAGGTGCGGAAGGTTCTTTCTCTGCCTGAAATGGCGCGTCTTGGGTTTTCGTCCGAATTACCGGAAGGTGCCCAAAGGGTTGGTTTGGAATCGGATTGGTTGGAACGGTTCCAGGGATTGCTGGGGGATCGTGGTCGTTGGCACTACCGGAGGTGGCGATCGAACCCGCTGCCCCCTTCCCATCCAGAAAAAATTTTGGAACATGGATTTCTTTTAAATAATGCCGTGTTCCGTTTGGAAAAAGTCATACCCGCCTGGACCCGTTATGTGATTATGGTGTTCCGTTTTACCGCCCTGTCTGAAGAAAAACGGGAGGGGGTGATTCGTGTGGGTATCAACATGGCCAATGGCGCGACCATGGATCATTTTCTGGACAATCTGTGGCCGGAACTTTTTGTGGAGGAGTCGGAAACTTTGGGCGAGGATGGTGGGGGGGGATCCATCGTCGCGGGACTTCCCGAGGTGTGGGGGGGACAAAAAATGGCCACGGCCCTGCATCGTTCTTTGCCACCACGGGTTGCGCAACATCTGGGGAGATTCATTCAGGGACTTAAACGGCGTCAGGAGCGGGACAGTGAGCGACTGCATGGTTATTTTTCCGATATGCGGAAAGAGATTGTGGCGCGGATGGCCAAAGATGCGAAAGGGGCCAAGGAGATCAACCCTGAGGATGCCGAAAAATAT
Source organism: Magnetococcales bacterium (assembly GCA_015228925.1). Classification (GTDB taxonomy): domain Bacteria; phylum Pseudomonadota; class Magnetococcia; order Magnetococcales; family UBA8363; genus UBA8363. The sequence goes on from JADGCQ010000003.1 coordinate 85,578, forward strand.
AAACTGCGCCTGGATTCCATCGAACGGGAATACAACAGTAAAATAGTCGATTTACGGCAAAAGTATGCTTTGAACGTGGAGACAACGTTCATTCAGGGGATGGTTTTGGAGATGCCGGTCTTTCGTTTGAATCTTCTTCTCAGGCGCAAAAAAGGGGAGCGTCGTATTCATTTGGATTGGAATCCGCTGGTACGGAAGTTGGAGACGCCGCCGTGTGAATATAGTTTTACGGGAACACCGTTACGGACCGTTTGCGACGATGCGTTGCATCTGGTCAGCCTGGATGCGCATTCCGGGTGTCCGCATTGTGGTAAACCATTTTGTCGTGCATGTCATGAGGATCACTGCCCCAAGTGCCATGCTCCAACGGGGGATCTTTCAGCCAAATGATAGCGAGGGTGCATCGTGAAACGCGCCATCAGAAGCTTTTCCATTCGTCCAGCGGCAGACCTTCAGCCGCGATGGTGGCGTTGTAAGCGGTAATGAAGTCGGCGTGATCTTCGCGCCATTTGCGCTCCTGTTCCCGCCGCATAACTTCACGCAGGTGGTTATCGCAGACCCGCGAAATGTTGATTCCGAGGCATTTGGCGGCCTCCAGCACATCGCTGCTCAGGCTCAGATTGGTGGCGCGTTTATCGGACGTGCCGGTACGCCCACGTTGGGCAGTTTGCATCATGCAGATTTTTTCTTCTTCTTTGAACCCTTCTTTTTTTTCTTTTTCGGGTCCGGGTGTACGTCGGGCGATTCCGGTAATTCGGATTGGGGTGGGGAGGCGGGGATGGAAACGTCCAGTCGGGATTGCAGGGCTTGGGTTAGTTCCTGCTCGCGGCTTAATGAGGCCCGTAACTGCTGACTCAGGAGGTCTGCTTGCAGTTGTTTATAGCCTAATTGATGAAACGCGGTATGCAATAATTCGGAGACCGTGATCGGCTGATCCACGGGGTGGTTGGTTTCCGATAAAAATTGTTCCAACGCCTCCGCCGCAATACCGACAATCCAGGCGGCGTCGGCGATCTTCAACGCAGGAAGTTCATTCAGTTTGGATTGAAATTTTTTATTCATGGTTGGCTCGAATCCATCATTCAACCACCGCCGGAAAGGATGCGTGAGGCTTGATCCAGAACCGAATCGGGCATACGTCGGTTTGCCTTGCGGGTCTCCCGCTTGATCTTGTCGTAAATCTCCTCCCGATGCACCTGGACATCTCGCGGTGCCTCAATCCCAATGCGCACCTGATTCCCCTTGATCCCCAACAGGGTAATCTTGATCTCGTCGCCGATGTTCAGGCTTTCACCAATTCTCCGTGTTAAAATCAACATGGTCAAATCCCCGCATCACGCTAAGTGAAAGATGAAAAACCGTGGCAGGATGGTGTCTCGCCATCCCAAGTGGAGCTACGTGGGCCTTGCGCAAGGGGCGTGATGCGGGTCAAAATCGGCTTGCGAGCGGTTACAACAAATCCATTGTTTCACAAGCGTTCAGGCCACATCCTGTGCCCCGTCTCAAAGGTGGAAAACAGTGCCACAATACGTCTTGAAACACCTACAACTGTTTGGATATCAAATGAAACCGCGATGTCGAGGCATGACGGTTCCCTTTGCGGTTGTACGAGGCAACCGGTCCTTGGGTACTCTCCTTCAAGGCACGCAATATCGATTCCGTCGCAGACAGTACCCCGGTGAAAGCCGCTTGGTTGTGTCGGTTGATACGGTCGGCCTTGGCAATCTCTTCCGTCAGTTGCCCGCGCAGGGCAATAAGGCCGGTATTACCCCCCAACGCCTCATCCAACGATTTTAAATTGAGCCGTTCCCCCGAAAGACCCAGACGCGCCCCAAGCTGACGGGTCATCTTCTGCCGCAGTTGATCATGGGCATGAATCTCCTCCAGGGTGTGTCCAATGTGCGTCGCAAGCTCTTCCAATCGATCAGGATTGCGTTGGTTGAGTGCCTCCCTCTCTTGTTCCAGCAGATGCGAAAGAGTCCGGTATAACGCCACCATGGGGGTCGCCAATTCAATCAGCTTGCCCACTTCGGTTTTGATCATCTGGGCAACATCGGGTTGGGAGGTGGCCATGGGGGCGTTACATCACCTTTCTGCGTTCCATCAACACATGGCGCAAAATCTTATCGGCGACCGCCACGCTGTCAACTTGGTAGTTCCCATTGGCAATGGCTTCCCGAATAGGGGCAACTTTTGCCGTGCGAACATCGGGTGAGGCATGGGCCACTTCATCGGCCAGATTGATGGTGCGCGATATGTTGGAGACCGAAACATCATCCCGCCGCGTGGGCGAACCGGAACGGGCCGTTGGTCTCCCCCCCGTACTGCCAGAAACCCGTCGCCCGGTAATGCGGGTGAGCCGGTTGCTATCGGTGCTTTTGATTTTTGTGACCATGGAATTCCCTCGTCTCTTGCCCCATTCCGGGGTCAATTTTATGGGGTTGCCAATGTTTCAACCGTCAAAAGTTTGCTGAAAAACTGGCTTCTTGGTGCCGATGATGCCCTTGACCCACGATTCATGATCATTTTAATGCACTTTTCGGTCCAAACCCTGTTGCTTGCATGGCATTCGTTTCAGACTGCAACTTTACCAGACCCTTCTGGGCGGCATCAACCGTTGGATCGGACTGGGCGATAGGTTGTGTGGATTGGATCTGATAGCGTTTGACGAGTTGCTTGAATATCATGTCTCCCAATCCGATCCCAGAACCGGCCTGTCCCTTTCCGCCCCGACGGCTCATCGCGGTTGCATACTCGGTGTCCAGCATATCACGGAATATCTTCTCACCTTGGCTCTCACGGATCAACCCTTCCCCGCTTTCATCTTTGGGAATGGTTTTACGCATGGCCGACAGCATCTGCTTGACGAACAACGCCTCGAAATCGGCGGCGGCCCCACGCAGACGCTGTTCATCATGGGGCGTCAGCGTCGTCTGCCGGGGTTTATGGACGGGCGGTAACTTGGGATCAAGACCGACAGCCTGGCTCATAATATCTCCAACTCCGCTTGCAAAGCCCCGGCGGCTTTGATCGATTGCAGGATGGTGATTAAATCACGGGGGGTGACACCGATCTTGTTCAGGTTGCGTACCAAGTCTCCCAAAGTAACCCCCTGCCGCATCTGGATGACACGGGCATCGGACTCAGTTTGTTGAATGTCGGTATTGTTGACCACTGCCGTCTCGCCATCGCTCAATGGTCCTGGCTGACTGACTGTGGGATTTTCGGTGACCTTGATGCTCAGGTTGCCATGGGCTAGGGCGACCGTGGAGACGCGCACGTTCTCTCCCATAACGATGGTTCCGGTCCGCTCGTTGACGACGACCTTGGCCGGTTGATCCGGGTCAACCTGAAGATTTTCCATGCGGGAGATTAAGGAGACCAGCTTTCCCTGGTAGGGGGCGGGAATCGTCAGATGGATGGTCCCCGAATCCAAGGCGCTGGCCGCCGTACCGCCCAACAGTTCATTGATGCTGCCAACGACGCGATTGGCGGTGGTAAAGTCTGGATTCTTCAACGATAACTGTAGCGTATTTTCCTTGTTTAACGCAAAGGGTATCTCGCGTTCGATGATGGCCCCTCCGCTGATGCGGGCGACCGTCGTATGATTTTTCTGCTGCGTCTGGTTGGCTCCGCCCGCAAACGAGCCGCCCAAAACGACACCACCCTGCGCCACCGCATAGACGCGACCATCGGCACCCTTGAGGGGGGTCATGATGAGGGTTCCCCCCTGGAGCGATTTGGCGTCACCCACCGACGATAAGGTGGCATCCAGCCGCGATCCCTGACGGGCAAACGGTGGCATGGTGGCGGTCACCATGACCGAGGCGACGTTGGCCATCCTGGCCGCCTCCTCCATGGAAATCCCCAGCCGTTCCAACATGACCCGCAAAGATTGATTGGTAAAAACGGCACTGCTGTCACCGGTGCCACCCAAACCGACTACCAAGCCAAAACCGGTCAAGGGATTGTCCCGGACCCCTTCGATGTCCACGACATCCTTGAGGCGTGCCGCTTCAGCGGTTCCGATGGCAACCATCGGTGTCAGCAGCAGAAAAAAAAGCGATAGGGCGATACGTATCATCATGGGATCACAACAGATTAAGGGTAGACAGGGTGCGGAAGAAAATATTGGGCCGCTGAATGTCCGATTGATCCCCTTCACCGGAATATTCAATACGGGCGTCGGCGATCATATCGGAATTGATGGAATTCTTGTTATCGATATCCTCCGGGCGGACAACCCCCGCAATGATGATGACTTGATTTTCATTATCCATCGTAATATCCCGCCGCCCCTCGATGCGCAGGTTCCCATTGCTGAGGACTTCGGTCACCAGACAGGAAATGGTCGCTGTCAACTTGGCGGCCCGTTCATTGCTGCCATCTGCATTGCTTTCCGCAGCCCCAGTGGCTTGGGTCAGGGCGTTGAGGGAAACCCCCTTGGTGGGATCAATCTTCAACAGGGTATCCAGATTCGGGCTGGTGATCCCAAAGCCGGTGGTACTATCCTTTTTGAGTTCCGATTTGGCCTTACTGGTGGAGGTGGCACTTTCCAAAATCCGAACTTTGACGATATCACCCACATAGCGGGCCTTGTTGTCTTCAAACATGGAATTCCGGCGCGAGGTTTGCCAGATGGATCCCTTGTTGGGGGCAAAGACTTCGGGAGGGGTCGGTTGCACGATGGCGACCGGCTCGGCGGGCCGCTGGGAGGCTCGCGTCATACCGCAACCACTCATGGGGACGGTCAGCGCCAAGGCCATGCCGATGGCCAATTTGGAATGTTTCATGTGGATTCCTCCCTGTTGCCTTACCATGTGCCCACCTGGACCGTTCCCGGAGCCGATATACGGGCTTCATACCGCATTTGACTGTCGGGATTGCGCAGTTGGATGACATCACCGACCCGCCCTTTTTCCAGGGCAACCGCCGTGGCTTCGATCATCAGGCCCGGTTCGCTGGCTACCAGTACCCGTACCCGTTCCCCTTGCGCGACCGCCAACGGCCTTTCAAACCAGGAACTGCGCAAGGCGACCCCCGGTTCAATACGACGGGTGGCGGCAAATCCAAGAATTTCCCCATCATCGCGGACTAAATCGGGGGGGAGGCGTGTCAGGGAAACGGTCTGCCATACCACGTCATCGGCCCCAATCATTTGGCCCCGTTGCACAATCTGCTTGATGACGGGAATTTGAAATTCCAATTTTAAATCCACCGTCATCCGTAATCTTTTTTCCGTTTTCCCATTGACCAGCAGTGCCACTGCTACCGAGTGCTGACCAGAGTTATCCTTGAGGGTGCCGGTCTCTACCATGCAATCCAACGGGCCATCGGGCAGTCGCAGGGCATAACGGTATCGGACCTCTTCGACACGCAACTCCGAACCCTGACTGACGAGGAGGGATTGCAGTTTTTCGGCGACCATCCGATTGATTGTGTCGGCGGTGACTTCCTGGGACCAAGCAGGGAGCGTCAAAAACACCACCATCAGTCCAACGAAGGCCGCCAGGGGTGTGCGCACCATGTTACCTCTTGAGTTGGGTTACCAGACCCAGCATGGTATCTGCGGTCTGGATGGATTTGGTGCCAATTTCATAGGCACGCTGGGTGGTGATCATATCCACCATCTCAGTCACCATATTGACGTTGGACTGTTCCAGAAAATGTTGCTTCAGACTCCCCATACCGTTTTGCATGGGGTTGGAGACGGTGGGTGTCCCGGATGCGGGGCTTTCGACATACAGGTTGTTACCGATGGCGGTCAAACCGGCGGGATTGACAAAATTGGCCAGTTGCAACTGCCCTTGATTGGCCAGATAGCCGGGGTTTTGATCGGTGGCAAAACCGATGGCACCACTTTGTTCGACGGAAATGCGGGTGTGGACCGTCGGGTCCACCCCAACCTGACCACCGACCAGGGGGTAGCCATCGGAGGTGACGATATTACCATCCTTGCTGATTTGAAAGCTCCCATCCCGGGTATAGGCGGTGCTGCCATCGGGGAGTTCCACCTGAAAAAAGCCTTGGCCATTGACCATCATATCCACGTTGAACGGTGCTTCGGAGGTGGGGACGGGGCTTCCTTGAGAGAATTCCTTGCTCACTCCGACCACCTTGACACCATGACCCAATTGAATGCCGACGGGAACTTGGGTGCCGTTTTGTGAGGTATCGCTGCCGGCAGGACGCAGGTTGGCGTACAACAAATCTTGAAAATCGGTACGGGACTGCTTGAAACCGGTGGTGTTGACGTTGGCCAAGTTATTGGCGATGGTGTCAATACTGGTTTGCTGCGCTTGCATTCCGGTGGCGGCGGTCCAAAGGGCGCGAATCATTGATTCATAACTCCTTCAAGGTGAAGTGTGTCTCGTCAGCCAAGGCGACCAATCTGGTTGGCTTGGCTATCCAGTCCGTCCAAGGACTGAATCGCTTTCATGTAACTTTCAAAGGCGCGGTTGGCGTCGATCATCTGCGTCATACCACGGACGACGTTGGCGTTGGAGGCTTCCAGGTAGCCCTGATGAAATCCACCCTGGGCTTCGGTCAGGTTGGTGACCTGATCCTGCGGAACCTCATACAGATTTTGTCCGACCCGTTTCAGGGCCTCTTCCGGCAGTCCGACGCGCTGCAACCGTCCCATGGTCCCATCCTTGTTGGAGATGGTTCCATCCTTGCTGATCGTGATGGGATCACTCCCCACGACCAACGGCGCACCATTGTCTCCCATCACCTGGAACCCGTCTTTGTTGACCAGTTCCCCAAAGCTGTTGACATTGAAAGAGCCATCGCGGGTATAGCGTTGCCCCTGCGGGGTATTGACCGCGAAAAATCCATCCCCCTCGATGGCGACATCCAGGGGATTTCCGGTCGCTTGGAGTGCCCCCTGGTTCACCTTGGTGACCGTACTGGGGGCCGCCGGATAGGTAATCGACAGGGCATTGGTGGCGGGATTGCTGAACGGGAAGGGGATATCACCCGGTCCCCGGAGTCCCAAAAAACTGTCATTGGGCATGGGAAACTGTTCTGGACCCGGCTTGGTCATGAAGGAATCGAACGTGATATCGCCCTCCTTGTAACCATTGGTATTGACGTTGGCCAGATTGTTGGCTAGAACATCCAGGCGCATTTCTGTTCTGAGGGCGCCGTTGACGGCGGCCCATGCACCACTATCCATGGGTTTCTCCTTGACGTGTGCCGGTGTTTTGATGGCCCTGATTTTTCCTTGATCTTTCCTTGGAACGGAAAGCAATACTTGTGCCATGTCGATAGTTTTCTCCGGTATGGCCAGGGTATCCGAAAGAGTGATGTTGAATCCTTCTTTCCCACGACGATTCGTGGCACACTCTGCCACCCAATGGGGAAAAGTTTCCCGTGGTGGTGCGAACCCAAAAACCAGATCCGACACACTCATGACCATGAAAATCGACGATCCCGGTCAGAAAACGACCCAACCGCATTCCGTTGCGGGTGCGACCTCGGCGGATCCCATGCAAACGTTGGTCCGCATCATGGCGCAGCTTCGGGGGCCGGAGGGTTGTCCCTGGGATCGGAAACAGACGTGGAAATCTTTGATCCCCTATACCATCGAGGAGGCCTATGAGGTTGTCGAGGCGGTGGAGACCGGGGCGGGGGATCACCTCAAGGATGAACTGGGGGATGTGTTGTTTCATGTCGTTTTTTACAGTCGTATCGCCGAGGAGCAAAATCTTTTTGACATTGATGACGTGATTCGGGGGGTTACCGAAAAAATGATTCGGCGTCATCCCCATGTGTTTGCCACTGCCGAGGCTTTTCCCGAAGCGTCGGAGGTGCCGGGGCGTTGGGAGGAGATCAAACGTCAGGAAAAACGTGATCTGGCCCAGGGACGTGGCGAGGATACCATCCCTTCGGTTTTTGACGATATCAACAGCTTTCTCCCCGCCCTGTTGTGGGCCGCCAAGGTACAACGCAAAATGGCCCAGGTGGGGTTTGACTGGACCGATGTTCACGATGTGGCCGCCAAAGTGCGTGAAGAATTGGATGAACTGGCAGAGGGGACGGCACGCCAAGATCAGGCCAACATCGAGGAAGAGGTGGGGGATTGCCTGTTCACCATGGTCAACCTGGCGCGGCATCTCAAGGTTAACCCTGAATCGGCACTGCGGGCTTCGACGCGCAAGTTTCAAAATCGCTTCCGCACTATGGAAGAACGACTCCACCGCGAAGGACGGCTTGCGCACGAGACGCCGCGTGATCAATTGGAGGCGTTGTGGCTGGAGAGTAAAAAACATCGGCCATGAATCCTAGGGTTGTCTTCCCCGTTGTCGATCCCACCCCCCTTCTCTCGGACGGAGTGTAGCACAAAAATATGTCGAATCACTATCCATTTTTGTCCATGAAATTGAAAACCATAACAAAACAACTTGCCAGTCCAGGATATTGACCATGATTGAACACCTGCGCAACATTGCCATCATCGCCCATGTCGATCATGGGAAAACAACTTTGGTGGATCGGTTGCTTCAGCAGTCGGGCACGCTGCACTCGCGTGGTGAAATTAGGGAGCGGATCATGGATTCCAATGATCTGGAGCGGGAGCGTGGCATTACCATCTTGTCCAAGAACACGGCCATTCGCTGGGGGGATTACCACATCAACATTGTGGACACCCCGGGACATGCCGATTTTGGTGGGGAGGTGGAGCGGGTGTTGTCCATGGTGGATTCGGTGTTGCTGTTGGTGGATGCGGTGGATGGTCCCATGCCGCAGACCCGTTTTGTCACCCGCAAGGCGTTTGCCATGGGATTTCGTCCCATCGTCGTCATCAACAAGGTGGACCGCCCTGGGGCGCGTCCCCATTGGGTTTATGAGCAGACTTTCGAGTTGTTTGACCGCTTGGGGGCGACGAATGAACAACTCGATTTTCCGGTGGTCTATGCTTCGGCGTTGGAGGGGTATGCATCACGGGATGAGAATGTCCGTTCCGGGGACATGACGCCGTTGTTTGAGGCGATTGTTGGGTATACGCCGCCGCCGTCCGCCGATTTTGATGGACCGTTCCAAATGCGGGTCTCTTCGTTGAGTTATAGCTCTTATGTGGGGCTGATTGGCATTGGCCGGGTGCAACGTGGCCGATTGAATACCAACAACATGGTGACCATCATTTCTCCAGAGGGGGAACGTCGGGCGGTCAAGATCACCCGTATTTATGGATTCCTCGGTTTGGAGAAGGTTGAAACCCCGGAGGCCCATGCGGGACAGATCATCGCTTTTACCGGCTCGGATCGGTTGGTGATTTCCGATACGCTGTGTCATCCCGATTTTCCCGATCCGTTGCCGCCGCTGACGGTGGATGAGCCGACGGTGGTGATGACGTTTCAGGTCAATGATTCTCCCTTGGCGGGGCGTGAGGGAAAATATGTCACCTCACGCAAGCTTCGGGAGCGGTTATTTTTGGAAGCGATTCATAATGTCGCCTTGCGGGTGGAGGAGACGGAAAACCCGGATCGTTTTCGGGTTTCTGGCCGTGGGGAGTTGCATCTGGGGATTTTGATCGAAAACATGCGCCGTGAGGGGTTTGAACTGGGGGTATCACGACCGGAGGCGATTATTCGCGTCATCGATGGGGAATCCAAGGAACCTTACGAACAGTTGACTGTGGATGTGGAGGATCAGCATCAGGGGGCGGTCATGGAGGCGTTGGGGGAGAGAAAAGGGTTGATCCAGGATATGGTCCCCGATGGAAAGGGGCGGGTCCGGTTGGATTATATCATTCCGGCCCGTGGGTTGATCGGGTTTCAGACCGAATTTCGCACCATGACTTCGGGGACGGGGATTATGCACCATTTGTTTGACCATTATGGCCCTTTGGTTCACAAAACCATTGGCCAGCGTAAAAATGGTGTGCTGATTGCCAAGGAGATGGGCAAGGCGGTTGCTTATGCTTTGTGGAATCTTCAGGAGCGGGGGCGGCATCTGATTGGCCCTGGGGAGGAGGTTTACGAGGGGATGATCATTGGGTTGCACAGTCGTGATAACGATTTGGTGGTCAATTGCCTTAAGGCCAAGCAGTTGACCAATATACGGGCTGCGGGGTCCGATGAAAACATTGTGTTGACACCACCGATCCGTTTGGGGTTGGAACAGGCGTTGGAATTTATCGATGATGATGAACTGGTGGAGGTCACTCCAAAAACCATCCGTTTGCGCAAAAAAATGTTGAAGGAACATGAACGCAAACGGGATCGTCGTCCGGCCAATGTTTGAGGATTTTTTGGTTTGTTTTTGAACCTTGGTCGCATTGCCTATTTTCCTTCCCCCTCTCCCCCCCTTTAGGGGGGGGAGAGGGGGAAAGTAGAATGGGCCTTTGAGGGGGAGATTTTTCGGGGTTAAATATCGGGGTGGAGGAGGGCGCAACGCTGCTTGGCAAAATTGAGAAATTCCTCGACTGCCTTGGAACGAAATTTTTGTTTTTGGAAGACAAAATTCAGGAGTCGTTTAAACCGTATCCCTTTGACGCGACCGATGCGGAGGCTATTGAGTTGTCGTTCTTTGCGCAGGGCGACGCTGGAGATAATGCTGAACCCGACGCCACCTTCCACGGCGGCTTTGACCGATTCGGTTGTTCCCAATTCCAAGATCATGTCCAGTTGGTCGTAGGACAATCCCCCCTTGCCCAAATGTTCGCTGATGACCACACGGGTGCCGGAACCTTCCTCGCGGGAGACAAAAGGGTATTCTTTGAGTTTGGCCAGGGGGATCTCCTCCATGGACTCAAACGGATGGCCTGGGGCGAAGATGACGACCAATTCGTCTTCAAAACAGGGGGCGACGGCGATATTTTTGTTGGAGACTGGCCCTTCGACCATCCCCATGTCGATGGTGGCATCTTCCAGTTTGCGAACGACCAGACTGGTATTGTCCACGGAGAGGCGAATTTGCACCCGTGGAAACTGCTCATGATAGCCGCTGAGAATGGGTGGCAGCAGGTATTCGCCGATGGTGGTGGAGGCTCCCAGTTTGATGATTCCTCGTGTTTCACCCGTCATTTCGTTGACCGCTTTTTCGGTTTCCCGATAGAGTTCCAATATCCTTTCGGCATAGTCGAACACGGTTTCTCCCGCTTCTGTCAGGGAGATGCGGTTGTGGTGGCGGTCGAAGAGACGGGTATTGAAATGTTCTTCCAGTTGACGGATTTGAAAAGTTACGGCAGGTTGGGTGAGGTAGAGTTCTTCGGCTGCCCTGGTGAATGAGAGGTGTTTGGCCACGGCGTGGAAGACACGGAGTCGTGTATCGGAGAAACTCATGAACGGTTCCTGGCTTTTGGGTTGAAGTGTTGGCCGGAGAGGTGTTTTTCCGCACGCGGAATGGACGTAGCCTGATTGCCGGGCAGTCTAAGAAAAAAAAGCGGGTATGGAAAGGAATAAAAAAAAATTTAATGGCCCGATTTTTTGGACGTGTTGACATTGGATCATTGATTGACACTCCTTTAGAAAATTATTAAAAGAAAAAAGGGGTCTGGGGGATTGCCCCCAGGGTTTTGA
>JADGCQ010000040.1:0-9370 GCA_015228925.1 Magnetococcales bacterium
CAAAAGCAAAACCCTGGGGGCAATCCCCCAGACCCCTTTTTTCTTTTAATAATTTCCTTGAGTTACGTATCAACACACCCCAAGGACAAAGACCACCCGGAGGGGTATGCCCTCCGGGTGGTCTCCCGATACGCTCTTACTTTGTCAGTTCAGCAGTAACGCGCTTTGATCAAAGCCCCTTACTTTTCAGGATGGGCCGAGGATCGACATGCAACCGTTCAAGGCCCAGTTCCCCAGCATCCAACCCCATGGAGGCTCCCAAGAGTTGGGCAAAGTTCATTTCCGGGAGGCCAATCTTTTTGCCAACCACTTTTTCCGCCGGCATTTGATAGGCATTCAAGGACATGTCACACAAAGTGCAGGGGCTGATCATCAATTCAGCACCATTATCCTTGGCATCCAGGCAGTTGGTTGCCACCATGGAACGCATTTCCCTCGGGTCCGAAAGCATCACATGGAACCCGCAACACTTGCGGGCACCACCGTAAGAGACCGGACTGCCACCCAGCACGGTAATGAGCCGATCCAGATGGTCCGCCTCGTCGCCCGCCTTGGACTCATAAATTTCCGACGGCCTCAGATTATGGCACCCGTAGAAAGGGGCTACCTTAAGACCTTTCAATGGGCGGGTGATCTTGCTCTTTAAAACTTTTTGATCCACCTGATCCATCACCACCCACAGCAAATGCTGCACCTTGATGGTGGCTCCATAAGGACGAACCCCCGCCTTTTTCAGAACGCCATTGATTTTCTCAAGGACATCCGGCTCATGCTTAAAGCGGTAGTTAGCATGACTCAGGGTCTGTAGACAGGTGTTACAGATGGTGCAGATATTACGTCCCGCAGCTTCAGCTTCCGAAAGGATACGCGCAGCCACCGCCAGAGAAAACGCCAGCTTCGCCTCCCGCAAACTCACCGCCCCACAACAGGAGGCCCTGGGCATGGGATGCAGGGTGATGCCCAATTCACGCGCTACAGCATGGGCCGCACTTTTGGCCTCTTTTTGCACCTGTTTGCCTGCGCAACCAGGATAAAAGGAAAATTCCAGAGACATATTCTATTCTCCCAGATACCGGCCCCTATTCGGGAGCCACCTCTTTGGCCTTGGTCTCAACATCCAAGGGGTTCTCTTCGAGAATCCTGAAGATATTGCCCAACTCCTCCACACCGTCAATTTTGTGCGGAAACGGCGAAGGCACCTTGCCCTTTTTCATCAAATGAATCGCCATCCCCAACTCACCCAAAGTACCGACGATACCAATGGTACGTTGCATCAGCGTGAATTCGTTGAGATCACCCGTCTTCTGGATATCACCATGGAATGCCAACGCATGCTTCGGACCCGGTCCATCAACATAACCTTTCTGCATCCCACGAGCGCGCAACTTGACGATGGCCTCCATGGGTTTCACATCCTTGGGACAGGTTTCCACACACTGCGCACACCGACAGCAACTCCACATCTGGTGTTCCTCGGAAAGCTCCCGCAACCGTGCGGTTTTTTTCCCTTCCCGTGGATCCGAAACAAATCGAAACGCTTTGGCCAATGCCGCCGGTCCCACAAACTTGTCACTCACCTCCGCCATGGTGCAGTCCGAATAACAACTGCCGCACATGATACACTGGGTGACATGATTCACCTGATCATACGATGACCGTCCCACATTGGTATCCGTCTCCGGTCCTTCCTGGAGATAGGGCTTGATCTTGGCGACATGCTTGTAAAACGGACGGATATCCACAACCATGTCTTTCAAGATGGGCTGGTTTGTCATCGGGGAGACATGAATCACCCCATTGGCATCCGCCACCTTTTCTACGTGCGTCTTACAGGCCAGACGGGTGCGTCCACTGATTTTCATGGCACACGATCCGCAAATTGCTGACCGGCAGGACATGCGATACGTCAATGTCCCATCCTGATGTCCCTTGATTTGTTCAAGACAAATCAAAACCGTGGTGGTGGGTTCGGCAGACAACTTATAATCCTGCCAGCGGGACTCCACTTTGCCATCGCCAGTGACCTTGTTGCGCTGAACTCGAAACGTATAGGTCTTTTCAGCCATAACCGACTCCAAATGGTCTTTCGGAAGTTTAAGCCCCGGTCAACAATCCCTCCGGGAAACGCTACCTTCTTCCTTGTCAGTAAGTCCGATCCATGGGTTTGTACTTGGGATTATCCACGGTGCGAACATCCTCATAACTCAACACCACCTGCTTTTTGGCGGGATCCCATTTGCTGATGGTGTGCTTGCGCCAGTTGGCGTCATCACGATCCTTGAAATCGGTCCGGGAATGAGCGCCTCGTGATTCTGTGCGTGCCACGGCCCCGCGAACAATACACTCGGCCAAATCGATCAAATTACGCAACTCCCAGGCGCGCAGAAGATCGACGTTGAACACCGTTGACTTATCGTCCAAATGGACCTTCTCGTAGCCATCCCGCCATTCGGGAATCATCCCCTCGATGGTCTTGAGAGATTCCGGTGTACGGAACACCGCACAATGAAGGTTCATCGCCGTCGCCATCTTTTCGTGCAACTGCACCGGACGGATACCCGAATTCTTACGTTTCTTCAGCGTTTCAATTTCCCCTTTGACCTCTTCGACCGCTTCCATGGGGAAATCGCGGAACGCCTTGCCCTTTTCCTTGGCCAACTTTTCGCTGGCATACCGCCCGGTAATCTTGCCAAACACAATGGTGTCCAGCAACGAGTTGCCACCCAGACGATTGGCACCATGAACCGAAACACAAGCCGCTTCACCCGCCGAGAACAACCCCGGAACAGGTGCTTCACCCCACTTATCGGTACGAATGCCGCCCATGGAATAGTGGACCGTCGGACGGATGGGGATGGGGGCAAGGATGGGATCTACCCCTTCCAAGTCCATGGCCAACTCGCGGATCTGCGGCAGCCGTTCCATGATTTTTTCCGCGCCAAGGTGCCGCAAATCCAGGAGGATGGCACCATTGACGCCCCGTCCTTCCATGATTTCCGTTTGTTCGGCGCGGGCAACCACGTCACGGGAAGCCAATTCCTTCTTTTTGGGCGCGTAACGACCCATGAAGCGTTCACCCTCGGAATTGATGAGGATTCCCCCTTCTCCGCGTGCCCCTTCGGTCACCAGCACGCCGGTGGTCAAAAGACCCGTGGGATGAAACTGGACAAACTCCATATCACCCAGCGGGACACCGGCCCGCATGGCCAATGCCATACCGTCACCCGTATTGGTGGTGGCGTTGGTGTTGGAGATGTAAACGCGACCATAGCCGCCAGTCGCCATCAAAAGTCCACGGCTGCGGACCGGAAACACTTCCCCGGTCTTCATGTCGTAACAGACGACGCCGACGATATGCCCTTCCTTATCGGCGGCCACCTTGAAAATGCTGACTTCTTCGTAAACCTTGACACCCGCCTTGACCAACTGTTCCCACAAGGTATGCAGCAACACTTGACCAGTACGGTCGGCGGCGTAGCAGGTGCGATCAAAGCTGGCTCCGCCAAAGGCCCTTTGGGCGATGATGCCACCCTCAAACCGTGAAAAGGGGGTTCCCATGGCATCCATTTCAAGAATGCATTCGGGAGCCTCCTGACACATCAAGTCGATGGCATCTTCGTCACCGATATAATCCGCCCCTTTGACTGTATCGAAAGCGTGGGATTCACGAGAATCCTCGGGATTGATGGCGGCGTTGATCCCCCCCTGGGCGGCACACGAATGGCTGCGCAAGGGATGAATCTTGGTGATGATCGCCACGTCTATGCCCGCTTTTGCCCCTTCCAGGGCGGCACGCATGCCCGACAGTCCGGCCCCGACAATGACCAGGTCATGGCTATTCATATTTCCTCCCAACATTGCGTCTCAAACGAAGATACACACATCATTCGAAGACGGACCCTAACTTAAAGGATTCACAACGGCGAATCCTAATGAATGCTTTGACTCGCGACCTTCCTCGAGCTTCCACCTAGAGTGTGATGAAACTACGTTATGTCGACATTGAGCGAGACTATACCAACACCAACGCCCCTTGTCAAAATACTCTTTTACCTCCGGCGACAATTTTTTACAATTCCCGATGATTCTTCACGGCAATTGCCTCTCCGATTGGCTTGTGTTAATAACAGGAGCATACGAGGAATCTTTTCATAAATTTGAACATTCAACCAGCAAGCCCCATTCAGGACGACATGAGCGCATCCGACAGTCAAGAACTTCGATACAATCCCCAGGCCGTTGAGGCCAAATGGCAGCAAATCTGGGAAAAGGAAAAAACTTTTCGGGCTGTGGAAGACCGGCAGCGGGAAAAATTTTATTGCCTAGTGATGTTTCCCTATCCATCGGGACGGATACACATGGGGCATGTGCGTAATTATACCATTGGCGATGTCATTGCCCGTCATCAGCGGATGCTGGGGAAAAATGTCCTCAATCCCATGGGGTGGGATGCGTTTGGTATGCCGGCGGAGAATGCCGCCAAAAAACAAAATTCGGCACCATCCCGTTGGACCTACGCCAACATCGATGCCATGCGCCAGGAGTTGAAAACCATGGGGCTGGCCTATGATTGGGATCGGGAGTTGGCGACCTCGGATGCCGATTATGCCCACTGGGAGCAGGCCCTTTTTCTCAAGCTGTTTGACCGGGGTTTGGTCTATCGGAAAAAATCGTTGGTCAACTGGGATCCCGTGGATCAAACGGTTTTGGCCAATGAGCAGGTGATCGATGGTCGGGGGTGGCGCAGTGGTGCCTTGGTGGAACGTCGGGAGTTGTCGCAATGGTTTTTGCGCATCACCGCCTATGCGGATGAACTGCTGGATGGCCTGGAGACCCTTCCCGAATGGCCCGCTACCGTCCGCACCATGCAGGCCAATTGGATCGGTCGCAGTCACGGATTGGAGTTTTCATTCGATCTGGAGGGGCTTTCAGAAAAACTTCCCGTCTATACCACCCGTCCCGATACCATCATGGGGGTGACGTTTTGTTCCATTGCCGCCGAACACCCCCTGGCCCGACGGGTGGCGGACCAAAATCCCGAAATTGCCGCCTTTATCCAGGAATGTATGAAATCCGGTACCAGTGAAGAATCTTTGGAGCGTCTGGAGAAAAAAGGGTTCGATACCGGATTCAAGGCGATCCATCCGTTAACCGGGGAGAGGATTCCCGTTTTTATCGCCAATTTTGTCCTCATGAGTTATGGCACGGGGGCGGTCATGGCGGTTCCGGCGCATGACCAGCGGGATTTTGAATTTGCTCAAGTGCATGGTCTCCCCATTCGCATCGTTATTCAACCACCCGGCCAGACCTTGGAGGTCGCGACACTGCGCGAAGCCTGGACCGGACCGGGTATTATGGTCAATTCCCAGTTGTTTGATGGCCTGGATCATGAAACAGGCAAGACGCAGGTGATGGATGAATTTGTCCGTCGGGGGTTGGGTCGTCGGCGGACCCATTATCGCCTTCGAGATTGGGGTATTTCCCGGCAGCGGTATTGGGGCAATCCCATTCCCATGATCCATTGTGAACGTTGTGGGGTCGTGCCGGTCCCTGAGGCCGATTTGCCGGTATCATTGCCGGAGCAGGTGGATTTGCATGTCCAGGGCAATCCTTTGGATCATCTGGCGACTTTTACCGATGTTTTTTGTCCCCAGTGTCATGGCCCGGCCCGGCGCGAAACCGATACCATGGATACGTTCATGGAATCATCCTGGTATTATCTGCGATATTGTTGTCGGGATTTCCAGGAGGGTCCGCTGGACGTGGATCGGGTCAATTATTGGATGCCTGTGGATCAATACATCGGCGGCATTGAACATGCGGTATTGCATTTGTTGTACGCCCGTTTTTTTCACAAGGCGTTGCGTGATGAGGGGCTGGTGGCGAGCGATGAACCGTTTCGTCGGTTATTGACGCAAGGGATGGTCCGTAAGGATACATTATTTTGTTCTGAGCATGGGTGGCGTTATCCGGTAGAGGTGGCGGAGGAGGGGGGAACGCTGGTTTGCAGCGCGTGTCGCCAACCCATCGTGGTGGGGCGCAATGAAAAAATGTCCAAGAGCAAGAATAATGTTGTGGATCCGGCGGAGTTAATCCGTGGCTATGGTGCCGATACCGCCCGTTTGTTCATGTTGTTTGCCGCCCCGCCGCAGCAAGATTTGGAATGGAGCGATACGGGGGTCGATGGGGCGTGGCGTTTTCTCAACCGATTGTGGCGTCTGGTTCGGGATGTGGCGGTGTTGGTCCCGGGGATCGCCCCGGCGCAGACGACGCCGGATGAGCCGGGGTTAAAGGAATTGCGGACAAAAACCCATGAAACCATCGACAAGGTTGGCCGTGATCTGGAACGGTTTGGGTTTAACACCGCGATTGCGGCGGTGATGGAATTGGTCAATGTGGGGACGCGCTGGTTATCGGAGAATCAAACGCCAGAGGGGAACCCCCAGGCGTTGGCTGTGCTGCGGGAGCTGGCGGAGACGGCGGTTTTGCTGTTGCATCCCCTGGTTCCACACATTACCGAGGAGCTTTGGCAGATTTTGGGGCAGGGGAAACCCTTGGCAT
The DNA here is from genome assembly GCA_015228925.1 of Magnetococcales bacterium. Taxonomy (GTDB): domain Bacteria; phylum Pseudomonadota; class Magnetococcia; order Magnetococcales; family UBA8363; genus UBA8363. The sequence continues at coordinate 6,562 of JADGCQ010000040.1, forward strand.
TCCAATCCTGGCCCAAAGCGGATCCTCAAGCCCTGGTGCGGGGGGAGATAACCATCATTGTTCAAGTCAACGGCAAACTGCGGGCTAAATTAACCGTTCCCGCCGATATTGCCCAGGCTGACCTGGAGTCCTTGGCCCATCATGACCCGGCTATTCTCGGTAATTTGCAGGGCAAAACCGTGGTCAAGACCATCGTTGTCCCTGGGCGTTTGGTGAACATTGTTGCCAAGTAAGTTATGGATAAATATTCTCCCAAATTGAGGCGGTGGTATCGATCATGACAAAAAAAACGGTAATGACGGCACTGCTGTTGCCTCTCTGGGTCTATGCTTCTGGATGTGGCGGGGCCAGCAACAGTGGTGGCGGCAGTGGATCATCGTCCACCACAGTGTCTGGTGTCGTCATCGACGGTCCCGTCACGAGTGCCATTGTGACCTTCACCGATGGCAACGGTAAGTTTATCATCGCCGCCAAGACGGGGGCCGATGCCCAATATTCCGTGTCTATCCCTACCGGCACCTCATTTCCCCTGCATGTCAGCACCTCGGGTGGAACCGACCGGGTGAGTGAGGAGGCTCCGGCTGCGATGGATTCTTTGGTGGCTGATGCCAGTCAAACAACCGCCAACGTGACCCCCATGACCTCTTTGGTTTATCGGGCGGTGGTGGCCAATGCTGGCAATCTGGATAAGGTGACGTCCCCCATGATTGCCACCGCTAAAAAGGATGTGGTTGCCAAGTTTGGTTTTGGGATCGATGCTGAAAACAGCGGCATCGATCCGGTTACCAGCGCGGTGAATGCCAACACGATCACTTCGGTGATGCGTTCCTCCGAGGCGATGGCCGAAACGATACGGCGTGCCGTTGGTTCCAATCAGACGACTGTTGCCCAGGTATTGGCCATTCTTGGTGAAGATATGGCGGATGGCTATTTGGATGGGAAAAAAGGGGGGGATGATCTGACCCATACCATGCCGACTGGTTTTGATGCTTCAACCATTGCATCGACGGTGGCGCAGCAGAAGGTAGCGGTTGGTTTGGAGGTGGTGGCCAATCAACTCACGGTTACCAAGTCGGATGGCACCGAGCTTTCGTTGGCTGATTCCAAGACGCAGCTTTCGCGTGCGGTGAACCGGGTGGTTAGTACGGTGTCGGCCAGTACCGCCTTGGACAAGATGAATCAAATGCCATTATCTGAAAATCAAGTGACGCAGGTTACGACAGATATTAACGATGCCATCAAGGTTCATGGCATTCTGGGGGAAAGTACCAGCGCGTTGACCGCTTTGGATACTGCGGCGAAAAACCTGAAAGCTGGCCAGGCTGGTATTGATCGGATCGACACCTTGGTGGCTTCAACGGCCACAAGTACGGTTGATAGCGTCACCAGTAATGTCAAGAGTAGTACCTATGCCGCCTCGGTTCTTTCATCGGCTGTTGCCACGGTTGGCCCTCCCGGCACGGTAACTGTATCGGGTATTGTGGTCGATGGTCCTGTGGTGGGGGCGACGGTCACTATCAAGGACAGCACTGATGGAACGGTTCTTGGTACGGCGGTGACCGGGGTGGATGCTCGGTATGTATTGATTATTCCGTCGGGATCAAGCTTTCCTTTGCATGTGAGTTCTTCGGGGGGGACCGACCAGGTATCGGGTTCTACGGCGGCGCAGATGGATTCTTATGTGATCGATGCCAACCAGACCACCGCGAACATAACGCCGTTGACCACCGTGTTGTATCATGCGGCGGTGAATGCTGTGGGTGGTCTCCGTTACATGACGGCCACGTCTGTTTCCCAAGTTAAAACGGAGATGATGGCACAATTTGGTTTTGGCATGGATGCCCAGGAGGCGGGGGTGGATCCCGTGACCAGTCCCATCCGTTCCAGCAATGTTGTTTCGGTTGTCCGCTCCGCTGAGGCCATGGGTGAAACCATGCGGCGTGCTGTGGGTTCCAGCGCGACTGCCATTACCCGTGCATTGGCGGTGATCGGTGCGGATATGAGCGATAGTACTTTGGATGGTTTGAAAAATGGCGTGACCATTGCGGATACATTGGAGACCGGGTTGAGTGCGGTGGACTTGTCGATTGTGGTGACACAGCACAAGGCGATTGTCGGTGTGGAGGCGGCCAATAACAGTTTGAAGGTTACCCAATCCGATAGCACCCAGATGACCGCTTCCAACGTTTTGACAAAACTTTCCCTGGCGAGTCACACCCTGGAGCCATCGGTTGCCCAGGCAACGGCTGCGACCTCCATGGCGGCACTTTTGATCAGTACCAAACAAAAGGCGCAGTTGACCGCAGACCTGACCAATGCTTTGACCTATCAAACGTCTCAGGGTGCAACGACGACGGCCTTGACCGATTTACAGACCGCAACGGACAGCATGGTATCAGGCCAAACGGGTGCCGGGGTGGTGAGTACCACGGTGATCGACACGGCGGCGAGCGCGACCAAAACCATCACCGACGGCATTAAAAACGGCACCTCCTCCGCTATAGTGGTGGTGCCAGCTACTTCCACAAAGATAAACTATTAAAAGGAAAAAGGGGTCTGGGGGATTGCCCCCAGGGTTTTGATTCTGTTTTTGAATTTAAACAAAAAGGTTTCCATGTTCTGCTTTTGACTCTTTTTTCGACATTTGAACAAAAAGGTTTCCAGCTTTAGGCTTCTGACTTTTAAAGTCAAAAATGGAAGCTTTTTATTGAGAGTCAAAACCCTGGGGGCAATCCCCCAGACCGTGCGCCCGTGATGGCGTCTTATCAGCTTGGTGAAAGTCCGGGTCAGAGTATGCCATAACTCTGTA
>JADGCQ010000040.1:9375-32363 GCA_015228925.1 Magnetococcales bacterium
CCGTGATGGCGTCTTATCAGCTTGGTGAAAGTCCGGGTCAGAGTATGCCATAACTCTATAGTTGTTTTTTCTGCTTTGTGACGGGGGTGCCGGATTGGGTTGCTTGGGATACGTTGGGTTTTATGACCGCTTTTGAAGCCTTCGCTTTCGATTGGGTTGGACTGGCGGGGGGGACTGCGGGTTTTGGCCCGGTCATGGCGGATGCCGGGGGATTTTTTGGGATGACAGGGTGTCTATTGGGTTCGGTCGTGGTACGTGCGGCAGCAGGGGTGGTCGGGGCAGTGACAGGCAAGGTCGGTGGCGTCGGAATGGGGGTAGGTATTTTCGGGCTTCTTTTTCCTACGTGTTTGAAATAAGATATAGTGGCGACCGAACCGTGGAAAAGGGCAATCCCCAGAAACAGTGCTGCCCATTTGTAATCATGATGCTCCAACCCAACCGTGGCGTTGGTTCTCAGAATGGGCGACATGAAAAGAATATTGATGACATTGATCCCGGAGATAGCCATGGCGACACGATACAGGCGTGGGGGGAGAAAAAGGGTCAGGGTGCCAGGGATCAGCGTCAGGTAGCCTCCCAACACGGGGATGAAGATGAACACCAGGGAGAAAATCACAAGCAGAACGGAGATGGCGACCATGGATGGACTCTTGGATTGGAATGAATGTCATTCAGGCAACGCTTGAGTGGATCATCGAGTGCGCAATTGTAGTCGGAAAAAGGGGAGGATGACAAAGGAATGCAGTCACGCAGCGAGTACAACCAATCTGAGAATTCCATGCGTGTGGTGGAATTTTGTCATGTATTGCTCGACAAACTTCCTGAAGGGGTTTTTGTTCATGCGGAAGGCTCCATCGTCTATGCCAACGGGATTGCCGCAAAAATCATTGGGGCGCACGCACCCATGGAGCTTTTTGGCGAACCTCTCACGACATTTTTTCCTCCCGATTCCTGGAAACGGATTCAGGAATCCATCGCCTCCGATACCAGTCATCAAAATTCTGGATGGCCTGCGGAGATGGAAATGGTCCGTTTGGATAACCGTAAGGTGGTTATCGAATCGCTGACGGTATCCCTGGAATGGAATACAAGGAGTGTTTTGTGTACGACCTTCAGGGATATTTCTCATAGAAAAGAGACCGAGGAACGGATACGACACCAAGCCAATTATGACAATCTGACCCGGTTACCCAATCGTGCCCTGTTTATGGATTTGCTCAGTCGTGAGTTGGTTCGGGCCAAACGGACAAAAAGTCGTGTTGCGCTGATGTTTATCGATCTGGATCGTTTTAAATGGGTCAACGATACCCTGGGTCATGCCGCCGGCGATCAATTGTTGCGCGAAGTATCCAAGCGGTTGAAAGATTCTTTACGCCAATCCGATACGGTGGCGCGGATGGGGGGCGATGAATTCACCGCTATTTTGCCCGATATGGCCAGAGGTCCTCATGCCGAACGGGTTGCCGCTGAAATCTTACGTCAACTGAACGAACCGTTTATCCTGGAGGGTCAGGAAGCCTTTATTTCTGGTTCTTTGGGGATCAGTGTGTTTCCAGACGATGCCAATGAATTGGAAACTTTGCTGAAAAATGCGGATACAGCGATGTATCGCGCCAAAGCGGATGGGCGCAATGGGTATCGTTTCTTTACGGCGGATATGCATGCGGAAGCGTTGGAACGGATGGAGTTGGAGAAGGATCTGCACCGGGCTTTGGGACGTGGTGAACTGATGATTCATTATCAGCCCATCGTGAGCCTGACAAGCGGTAAGATCGTCGGCGCGGAGAGTTTCCTACGTTGGATACACCCTAGGCGCGGTAATATCTCTCCTGCCGTTTTTGTCCCTTTGGCAGAAGAGATTGGTATGATCGCGGAGTTCACCGAATGGGCCATACGCACGGCGTGCAGCCAAGCTCAGGTGTGGCGGAAGGCGTTTTCTCTGGAGTCGTTTTTTATCTCTGTAAACCTTTCGTGTACCCGTTGTCGCGAATTGTCTACCGATGATAAAATTCCAGAAATTCTTCAGGAGACCGGATTGCCCCCCACGTCTCTGGTGTTGGAAATCACCGAAAACATCCTTTCCGAGGATGAGGCCCGGGCCATGGCGATGTTGAAGCGGTTGGTGGCTATCGGTGTGAACATATGGCTTGACGATTTTGGGACGGGATCCTCATCGTTGAGTGTCTTGAAACGCTTGCCGGTCAATGGCATCAAGATCGACAGGGCGTTCGTTGCGGATAATAACTCCGACCCGGAGACGGTTGTGTTGGTTGAGGCGATCATGTCGTTGGCCAAAAGTCTTAAACGGATGGTCATTGGCGAGGGGGTCGAAAATCTGAGGCAGGCCGATTTCTTGATGAAACGGGGGTGTCCTATGGCACAGGGCTATTTGTTTTCCAGACCTTTGCAGGCCGAGGAGTTTTCCAAAATCATTGCGACGGTCTATCCATTGGCCTGATGAGGGGGTATGGCCTCAACTGAGTCCGTATTCCCGGAGTTCAGCCCTGTGCTTTCTCATGTCCAATTGCGTCAGGATGACGCCGGCGACGGGGGTTCGGGAGAGAATCATCCGTTTACGGGCTGTCAATATGTGTTCTTTGTGGGTTGAGGCCGACCGAACCAGCAGGATGATCGCTTCCATGTGAACGCCAAGCAGTTGGGCATCGGTGAAGCGGAGCATGGGGGGCGAATCCACCAAGATGCGGTCAAATTCCTCCCGTAGTGATGCCATGATCGTCGGCCAAAAAGGGGAGGAAAACGTTTTGGGTGGGTTGGTATTGGGTAGTCCGGCTTCCAACACGGAGTAGCCATCGGGGGATTGTGTGATGCGCTCCAGGATGATTTGTCGCACATCCGAGGTGGCATCGGTCTGGGGCGATGGCGATGTGGTAGCATCACCGAGAGCGTCACACAGACGAACAACGCCAGATATTCCCGCATCCGCGCGTTCTTGAGTGTTGGGCATTTCGGCATGTTGACGAAAATCGGCGTTGATGACCAAGACCCGTTCGCCATTGGAGGAACAAATCTTTGCCAATCCATTGACCAATGCCGTGCGCCCTTCCTGCGGTTGGCAAGAGGCGATCATGATGGATCGGACTGGCGCGTGGGCATCAATCATCATCAGGCTTGTTCGGATTCCTTGCAGGGCCTCTCCATAGGGGGTTCCGGGGGTGCAGGCATGGAGTTGTTCCTGCACTTTTCTAGGATTTCTTCCGGTAACCAACGGCACCCAACCCATCAGAGGCAGATCAATGGCGCGCTCGATTTCGTAAGGGGTTCTTATCGTAGGGTCAAGGTATTCAAGGATGAATATCAGTAGGGTGACGACGATGAAACCGGCGCAGACGGTCCACATGGTCGCTTCCCCAATTTTGGGTCTGTCAATTTGAGTGGGTGGTTCCGCCGCATCGATCAGTTGGATTGTGGGAATGTCCATGGCACCCATGATATTGGTTTCCTTGAACCGTTTCAGGAAAATATTGTGTAGTTCCCGATAGGCTTCCACTTCACGTTCTAGTTTTCTTAACTGAGCAGCCTTGTTTTTGTACTCATTGAATTTTTTCTGGTATTGGAGCAAACGGGTCTCAATTTTCGCCAGGGTTTTCTGAGTCAAATCCAGTTGTTGACGATTGGTCGTCAGCAGGTGGTTTTCTTCGGAATGAATGGCGGCGATGACCTTGGCGAGATCTTTACGAAGGCGTACCAACGGTGGATAATTTTTTTCATTGCGTTGGGTGAGTTGGGTAATTTGTTTTTGTTGTTGGGCAGCACTGTCATAGAGATCATCGAGCAGTATGCTGGTTTCAATATCCGGTTTGAGTTCCAGCATTTCTGGTCTGCGGTTGTCGCGGGACTCGATCCAATCTTCAAGCTTGTGAATCTGATTCTGGAGGGCCATTGTTTTTTCAATGGTCACCGAATATTCATCGTTAGCAACCTGAAGCTGTTGCCACTCAATGCTTTGTTTTTCCTCGGTGGTGATCAAGCCGCTTTGTTTGTGAAAGGTTTCCAAGGCGGTTTCGGCCCGTTCCAGGTTTTCGAGTAATTCATCCAGGCGTTGCACCAAAAGTCTTGCAACCTGCTTCATTTTGGTCGTTCTCGTTTCCATCTGTCCTTCGATATGATTCTTTGCGATGGCGTTGACGATCCGTGCCGCCAGTTCAGGATATCGGGACAGATAGGAGATTTCCACCATGGCACTGTTTTCCATGGGCTGTACGTGCAAGTGGGCACGGATGTCCTTGACCAATGCGGCCAATAGCCATTCTTTGTGTCCTTGGGGATCGGTGGGAAGGGTGATGTTTCTCTGGGGAATACCGAGTTTTTCCAACGCCTTGGCCAAAATGGGATGGGTTTGCGTCTGTAAGGGGGGGATGTCGTCCACCAAGTTGGAGGCCATCAGGTTTTCCTGCTCGATTACTTTTCCAATCAATACCGAGCCTTGCAAAAGATGAAGTTGGGTGGAGAAATGTTCCCCGATGGCGGGATCCAATGCTAGGTTTCCGTCGGTGTTATTGGTGGTGCTGTGTCCGATCAGAAGGGCTGCGGTCGCTTTGTACAGAAAAGGTTGTCCCAGCAGATGCAACCATAGCGGCGGCAGCAGCAGGAAGACAAAAAATATGATCTGCCAAAAACGCCTTCTGAAAATGCGCCATGGGTGTGCCGGGACATGCCGGTGAAAAGGTTCATCGATGTCGTCTGGATGATCTCCAGGAATGTGGGATATCGGATGGGCGACGGCGTGTATCATGGGGGCCTACGGCAAGTGAATCTATGATACAAAAAGATGCGTCATCATACCCGATCTGTTTATGGCGGCAAGCTTCTTTATTCGGCGCACCTCTTAAGGATGTGGTATTTTGCCCTGTCCCCTGGGGAAAGCAGACTGGAAAGGAACGCGCAGGGGGTATATAATAAATATTGGATGGATTCCGTTCATCTTTTTAATCATTTCCAGTTGGTTTGCGCGTCGAGTACGTACAACTGAAAAGAGTTTTCTATGAAATTTCCAACGGATGTTAATAGTTGGTTGATTGTTTTTGCCTTTTTCCTTCCGGGTTTTGTTTCAATCAAGGTCTATGACCTGTTGGTTCCCGGTCATGTACGCGATTTCACAAAAACCCTGCCAGAAGTCATGGGATATGGGGCACTTAATTTGCTTGTTTTGGCCGGTGTTGCTGAGTTTATGGAGCAACCTATTGATATTACAATAATACATCATCCATTTTGGTTCGTTTTAATCGTCATGGTAATTATTCCTGTTTTTTGGCCTGTCGCATTTTTATGGTTATTTCGTCATTTTCCACCACTTTCGCGTCATCTCCGAAATCCCCTGCCTACGGCATGGGATGCGGTTTTTGAAGGTAAAGAATCTGACTGTTGGATCATTGTTCACTTGTCGGATGGAAAATGTATCGGTGGCATCTTATGGAACAAAGTCTCATGCCTCTTCATTTCCACACAACAAGGAATTGTTTCTCGAAGAAGTTTGGCAATTGGATGACCAGGGACAGTTTTTGGAACTCGTTGAACGGTCACAAGGGATTGTTATCCTTGAAAAAGATATATCATCCATTGAGTTTTTTAAATAATTTTTTATTATCAACTTACGATATGGGGGAAGATAATGGATAGGAATAATAAGTCAAGTTATCAAGCAATCCTTCTTGACAAAGGGCAAGCCATGAACAGGAATAATAAAATAAGTTCTCAAACAAGGAGTACTTATTCGCCAACGAAGAATAAAATAGATAGGAAAAATCCTCCACGCGGTGGATCCGGAGTTCCAAGAAAGGGAGTGCCACGATAGCGGTTTCGTCTCTTTCGATGGGGTCCACTTCAGTGGTGGGGGATTGACCTTGCTGTTTGGCCGTTTTTATGGCCCAATAACGGGGAAAAGATGGTTGCTCTTCCCCCCCATTGAGATGTGACATGGTAATCTTATGAATGTGTGTTTTCGGATCATTCTTTATCTCCTTCTGGTTTTGGCTCTGGGGGGATGTGGGTATCGTTTTTCAGGGGATGCTCGACCGTTGGGGAAGGATTGGTCCCATGTCGCCATCAAGATGGAAGGACCAGGGGCTGATCAAAATCCGGTTCTTGCGCAACAACTCAAAGATCGTCTCCGTTCACGCTTGGCCATTGCCTCCGATGCTGCCGATGCACCGCAAGGGACGTTGCGCGTTCAACTGCAACCAACCAATCGGCAACGTATTCTTGAGGATTCCGCCGGTCGTTCCGATCAGTTTGAATTGACGATTCAAGCGCACCTTATTTTTGAAAAAGGGACGCAAGTAAACCATTTTCCCGACCTCAAGGGCACTGCAAAATATTATGAACCCAAGGCGGGTGCTTCGACCGATGCGATTCGTGTCAAAGCGGAACAGGAGGCTTTGGAGCAGGTTGTCGCATCTTTGGTGGCACTCCTCTCCACCTATCCCTAGGGAGGCGTCATCCTTATCATGGATACAGAACCCGATATAAAATCGGAACATTTTGAACGGCCTTTTCCGTTGCGTCGGTTGTTCCGGCGTTGGTTCGTTCCTGCTGTTCTGGGATTTATCGGCTTGTTTTTGGCGTTGGACGGATATGTTTCCAGCCAAGTGGTCGAATCCATTTATTTGCAATGGGCGCAACGCCGGGCGCAGACTATCGCCAAGAGCATCTCTCTCCATGCCCCCGATGTGTGGAACCGTCTGATGTTGGGCAATACTTCATGGACACCATCCGAATCCAACGCCTTGGTGGAGGCGTTTGCCTCGGAAATCAATGAGATGAACCTTCAGGAGATCAAGGTTTATGGGTTTGATGGTTATGTCCATTTTGCCACCCACCGGAATGAAATGGGATCGATCGAGCAAAATTCCGCTTTGAAACAGGTCTTGGCGGCATCGACCCCAGATATCGAAAAGATTGTCCGTGATGATGGATCCCAGGCGTATGAGTTGTATGTTCCCGTTTTTGATGAAGCGGGGAAGATCCGGGTCGTTTTTGAATTGTACGAATCGGTGAGTTATCTCGATGATATTTTGTGGCGTGCCGTGATTTTGGCGTTGATTATTCCCGGGGTGTTGTTGACCGTCTTGGTGTTGGCACTCGACAAGTTGGTCAACCGTGCGCAGTTTCATATCGATGCACGGACCCGTGAGGCGAATGAGTTACGTTACCGGGTCGAGTCGTTTGTGTCCACGACGGCGGCTAAGGCGGCCAAGATGCCTGGATTGGATGGCAAAATTCCTTCGCGCAATATTATCACCACCTTGTTGTTTTCCGACATCCGAAATTTTACCAACTTTTCCGAGGAGAACGCACCGGAGACTGTGGTGGATTTTCTCAATCGGATCATGACGCTTCAGGTTGCCATTATTCAGCGTCATTCTGGGGATGTTGACAAGATGATCGGTGATGCGATCCTGGCCCGTTTTGATGGGGAAGATGGCAGTCGTCAGGCTATTGCGGCTGCTCGGGAAATATTGAATACCTTAAAAACACAAAACTATCCCCGTACTTTGGGGATTGGCGTCTACCGGGGAAACGTGATTTCCGGGGCGATAGGACCGGAGAATCGACGGGACTTCACCGTCATCGGTGATGCGGTGAACGTGGCTTCGCGTCTGTGTTCTGTGGCTAGGGCCGATGAGTTGGTGACGGATGCCTCGTTGGCGGATGCTGCGTTTGGCTTGGAGGAATCGATTGTCGTCAAGGGTCGCAAACAGCCAGTGTTCGTGCGCCGTTGGAAATCAAGTGTCATGGAGTCTTGAAATGGTGAAAAGTGTGGTCAGGTCATGTCCTTCCCCCATGTACTGATGGATCTTCTGTTGGAAACGGCACCCTGGCTGTTGTTGGGGCTGTTTTCGGCGGGTGTGGTCAAGGTTTTTTTGCCGGAGCAGATGGTCTCCCGTTGGTTGGGTGGGGATGGCGTCGTTCCGATTGTCCGAGGTGCTTTGGTGGGAACGCCGTTGCCGCTGTGTTCGTGCGGTGTCATTCCCATGGCCATGGGGTTGCGGCGGCAAGGGGCCTCGAAGGGGGCAACGGTCTCTTTTTTGGTGGCGACACCGGAAACGGGGGTGGACTCCGTGGCCATCTCCTGGGCCATGTTGGGGCCGGCGTTGACAATCGCCCGTCCTATTGCTGCGGTCATCAGTGCCGTGGTATCGGGGATGTTGGTGTTGTGGACGGAAGGGATGGCGGGGAACAAAAGCGAGGAGGTCGGTTTGCCGATTTTGCCAGTGGGTCAGCCACGGTCCTCCTGTTGTCAATCGGGGTGCGCCGATTCTCCCCGTTCGCCCATTGATGCGTCCACTTCTTGGACATTGGGACAACGATTGCGGGCCGGTTTTTTTTACGCGACCCACGATTTGTGGGATGACCTGGTGGTGTGGCTCATGGGGGGGCTGCTTGTGACCGCCATGGTGATGACCTGGGTTCCTCCAGATACGTTACATGGCCATTTCGCCAGTGATTGGCTGTCTATGTTGATCATGGTCGTTGCGAGTGTCCCTGTTTATGTGTGTGCCACAGCATCGACACCGTTGGCGGCGGCTATGCTTTATAGTGGCTTGACGCCCGGCATGGCGTTGGCATTCATGATCGCGGGTCCGGCAACCAACCTTGCGACCTTGGCCATCGTCAGGAAGGAGCTTGGAACGGTCACTTTGATGGCCTATCTCGTAGGGATCATCGGCAGTGCCATGATTTTGGGGTTGCTCATGGATCGCCTGTCGCCTTTCTTTGGGGTGGAAACATTATTGCCTTTATCTTCCCATCTGGAAGAAATCATTCCAATCTGGCTGAGTTGGGGATCGGTATTGATTCTTATGGGGATGACATTGGATTCGTTGATCCGCCAAACCAGAAGATAGATCAATTGATGGTTTGGATGATCAAGCGGTCTGGACAGATGGCGAGACTTTGTTTAACATTTCCCAGGTGATTATTGAAACAAACAGACTCGACTTTTTTGTGGAGTGGTTATGTCTGGACATAGTAAGTGGGCCAATATCAAACATCGCAAAGGTGCCCAGGATGCCAAACGGGGCAAGGTTTTTACCAAATTGATCCGTGAGATCACGGTATCAGCACGCATGGGTGGAGGCGACCAAAACTCCAATCCCCGTCTCCGCGCCGCCTTGCTGGCCGCCAGAGGGCAAAACATGTCCAAAGACACCATGGAAAAGGCCATTAAACGTGGGGTTGGCGATTTGGATGGCGCGGAATATCAAGAGGTCCGTTATGAAGGATATGGACCGGGAGGGGTGGCGATCATCGTCGATACCCTGACCGATAACAATAATCGCACGGTTGCGGATGTCCGTTACATTTTCAACCGCTATGGCGGAAACATGGGGACGACGGGATGCGTCTCGTACATGTTTGATCGCAAGGGGCATATCCTGTTTGAGGATTTTGACGAAGACCGCCTGATGGAAGCGGCACTGGAGGCGGGGGCCGAGGATGTGGTGATTGATGGGAATACGTGTGAGGTGATCACCGACCCGGAAACTTTGGAAGTGGTCCGGGAGGCGTTGATTGTCGTCGATGCTGGAAAAATGACCGAATCCGGCATCATCATGAGGCCCCAAACCACGGTGACGCTGGATGAAAAACAGGCCATCTCCATGTTGAAGATGTTGGATAAGTTGGAAGATAACGACGATGTACAACATGTCTCTTCCAATTTTGATATCCCGGAAGATATCATGGAACGACTGGCCGCTGATTGATCATCGTATGCGCATATTGGGTATAGATCCCGGAATTTCAGTGACAGGTTGGGGGGTTGTGGAATCAAGTGGTAACCGGTACACCGCCGTGGCGCACGGATGCATCCGTACCGATAGGGCGGCTCTGTTGCCGGTGCGCCTGGGGGAGATTTTTTCCGGGTTGAATCTGGTCATTGCCAAATACCAACCCAAGCTGGCGGTGGTGGAGGAGATTTTTGTCTCGCAGAATCCTGCCAGTGCCTTAAAACTGGGTCATGCCCGTGGGGTTGCCATTGCGGCGGCCAATCATGGAAATTTGGAAGTGTTTGAATATTCGGCTCTCCAGATCAAGAAGGCGGTTGTTGGTTATGGCCGGGCAGAAAAACAGCAAGTTCAGGAGATGGTCAGGATGCTGTTGTCCATGCCCAAACAGGCACCATCGGATGCCTCGGACGCCTTGGCCGCCGCTGTGTGCCATCTGAATCAGGCCCCCCTGCTCCGTTTGGCGGGATTGAAAACCTCATGATTGCCCAGTTGCAGGGAATTGTCGTTGAAAAAGGGTCGGAAGAGGCGATCATTGATGTTGGAGGGGTGGGCTATCGGGTTTTTATTTCTTTGCTGACCTTGGAAAAATTACCCGATGTTGGGCAACCCTGTCGGCTTTTGATCCATACCCAGGTCCGGGAGGATGCCTTTCACCTGTACGGATTTACCTCTTCCGAGGAGAGAAATCTATTTAAGTTGTTAAATAACGTCAATGGAATCGGTCCAAGGCTTGCGCTTGCAATCCTTTCGACCATGACGCCGCAGGTGCTGGTGACCTCCATCGTTGCCGAGGATGTCATGGCGTTGGTCCGGGTTCCGGGGATTGGTAAAAAGATTGCGCAAAGAATTGTGATGGAGTTGAAAGATCGGTTGGCGCACCTATCTATGGAGGGGGAGCAACCGGTCGCGGTAAACAAATCTGTTGCCCCAACGAACAAGCAAACGTTGTTATCGGCGTTGCTCAATCTGGGATATAAACGTAACGAAGCCATGCAGGCCATTCAATCGTTGCCACCGGAGGCGTTGGCAGATATTTCCCTGGGGATTCGTTCGGCGTTGAAGGTGTTGGCCCAATGAATGATCCCATGTCGTCGCGGTTGATCGCCGGTGAGGAGGTGGTGGGGGAATCCCTGGGGGATAACTCCATCCGTCCGGTGCGTTTGGAGGAATTTATCGGCCAGGGGGCGTTGAAGGGAAATCTGGTGGTCTTTCTCCATGCCGCTAAGGGGCGTGGCGAGGCATTGGATCATCTGCTGCTGCACGGTCCGCCGGGATTGGGTAAAACCACGATGGCCCGAATCATTGCGACGGAGATGGGCGTCAACTTGCGTTCCACCTCCGGTCCGGTTATTGAGAGGGCTGGCGATTTGGCGGCCCTTTTGACCAATCTGGAAAAGGGGGATGTGCTGTTTATCGATGAGATTCATCGCTTGAGTCCGGTGATTGAAGAAATTCTCTACCCTGCCATGGAAGATTCGCAACTGGATTTGATGATTGGAGAAGGCCCTTCGGCCCGTTCTGTCAAGATTGATTTGCCGGCGTTTACGCTGGTGGGGGCGACGACACGGGCGGGGATGTTGACCAGTCCGTTGCGGGATCGGTTTGGTATTTTGGCGCGGATGGAGTTTTATTCACCGGAGGAATTGGTCCAGATACTGCGCCGTTCCAGTATGATCATGGGGGTTCGGTTGGATGATTCGGGGGCTGGGGAAATTGCCCGGCGGTCTCGTGGAACGCCGAGGATTGCCAATCGGTTGCTCCGGCGGGTGCGGGATTTTGCCCAGGTCATGGGGGATGGGAGGATTGATCTGGCGGTCGCCCAGAAAGCTTTGGGTCATCTGGAGGTGGACCATTTGGGATTGGATAACATGGATCGGCGGTTGCTGTCGGTGATCATCGATAAGTTTTTTGGTGGACCGGTGGGGTTGGATACCTTGTCGGCGGCGATTGGCGAAACGCGGGATACCATCGAGGACATTATCGAGCCTTATTTGTTGCAACAAGGTTTTTTGGATCGCACGCCGCGTGGTCGCCGGGCAACGGCGGCTGCTTTTGCCCATTTGGATCGAAAAATGCCCCGGAGTGTTCAGGGGGAACTGTTATGAAACCGCATGATTTTGAGTGGCCGGTACGGGTTTATTATGAGGATACCGATTCGGGGGGGGTTGTTTATCACTCCATCTATTTGAATTATTTGGAGCGGGCCAGAACCGAATGGTTACGGAGCATGGGTTTTGATCAATCGGTATTGGCGCGAGAGCGTGGTTTGGTTTTTGCGGTAAGCCGCATTCAGGTCCATTTTTTGGCCCCGGCGCGGATGGATGATGCACTCATGATTACATTAACACTGGCGAAAAAGAGTGGAGCAAGCCTACAATTGCAACAGCAGATCCAGCGATTATCCGATTCTTCTGTGTTGATTCGGGCGGATGTTCGGATCGCCATGTTGAACGGTGAATTCAGGCCCACGCGCATACCGCCGGATCTGTTGAAACAAACATTTTGACAGACGTTACCGAGTTTGGATCAATCTGCTTATTGAGGAAAATGGCCGCACATGAACGAAGCAATTGCCTCGCATGGCATCATGGATCTGGTATCCCAGGCGGGACCAGTGGTGAAGCTGGTCATGCTTTCTTTACTGATGTCATCGGTTGTATCCTGGGCTATTATTTTGGACAAATGGCGTCGGTTCCGACGCATTTCGCGGGAATCGGAGGCTTTTGAGGAAAAGTTTTGGAGTGGTGGCAGCGTGGGAAAACTCTATCAGACGGCGGCGGATGATTGGCCTGGCAGTCCGATTGTGGCGGTTTTTTTGGCGGGATTTCGTGAATGGAAGCGTTGGGAGGGGGGATCATCGGGATCGTCGGGACGAGATCCTGAAATGGGGGATTTGCTGACCAATGTGCGCCGCTCCATGAGTGTTACGTCGAGCCGAGAGTTGGATAGTCTGGGGCAGGGGCTGACTTTTTTGGCGACGGTGGGTTCCACCAGTCCGTTTGTCGGATTGTTTGGGACGGTTTGGGGGATTATGAATGCGTTTATTGGATTGGCTGGGGCGAAGACCAGCACGTTGACCATGGTTGCCCCAGGGATTGCGGAAGCCTTGATCGCCACGGCCATGGGCTTGGTGGCGGCGATACCGGCGGTGATGGCTTATAACAAGTATGCCGCTGATTTGCGACGGATGCATCAGAGCATGGATAATTTCAGTGCTGAGTTTTTGAATATTCTTGAGCGGCAGGCGGCGCGTCGGGTGGGGAGGGTTTCATCATGAGCATGGGTTCTTCGGGAGGCGGTCGGGACGGTTATTCGAGCATGAGTGACATCAATGTGACGCCCATGGTGGACATCATGTTGGTGTTATTGATTATTTTCATGGTTACCGCCCCTTTGATGACGCAAGGGGTCGAGGTGGACTTACCCCAGGAGGATTCCCAGGCCATCAGTACCGATACCGAACCTTTGGTGATATCGGTGCGTGCGGATAGGATGACGTATATTGAGGATAAGGCTGTCGAGGTGGCCGTTTTGGGTGATAAAGTTCGCGGGATCCGTTTGGCCAATCCCAAGTTGCCGGTTTATGTACGTGGTGACAAGGCGGTGGAATATGGTGCCGTGATGAAGGTGATGGCAGCCTTACAGAATGCGGGTGTGGACCACGTAGGATTGATCACAGAATTACCTGATACTTTATGATGTTTAGTAGATTGCCACTGATCTGGTCGATTGTTATCCATCTGACCGTTTTGATGGCAGCGTTTTTGTTGCCCATGGCGCACTTTGAGGATAAGAAGCCACCGGTGATGGTGGTCAATCTGATCCAGTTGCCTAAATCGTCCACGGCACCTGTGGCGGCGAAGCAACAGGCGGCGAAGAAACCAGCGGCACCCAAGGAAACGGCCAAGCCGACACCAAAACCGGAACCTGTTGCGGCCCCAGAACCACCACGACCCAAGGCACCTAAGCCCGAACCGGTCAAAGCACCACCACCGCCGCCACCACCACCGGAAAAGCCGGTTGAAAAGGTACGTCCGAAACCGACTCCAAAACCGGAGAAGGTGCCAGAGCCGGTCAAGGAGGTTCCCCAAGAAAAGCCCAAACCGGTGAAGGAACCGGAGCCTAAGAAGAAAGAGCCGGAGAAGAAGGAACCGGAGCCGAAGAAGAAGGAACCGGAGCCGAAGAAGAAGGAACCGGAGCCGAAGAAGAAAGAACCGGAGAAGAAGGAACCGGAGCCTAAGAAGAAAGAACCGGAGAAGAAGGAACCGGAGAAGAAAGAACCGGAGAAGAAGGAGCCGGAGAAGAAGGAACCGGAGTCTAAGAAGAAAGAGCCGGAAAAGACGGAGAAGTCGGAGAAGACTGAAAAAACCGAGAAGTCTGGGGAGGCGGATAAGAAGAAGCCGGCACTGGATTTTTCCAAGGCCATTGCCAAATATCAGGACAAGATTACCCAGGATGATACTGCCGAGGAGACTGCGGTAGAGGGGCCGGAGGAGCAGGCCCCGAGTGCGTCGCCTGCGCTGGTGGCGCGTTGGCAACATGGTATCACGACGGTTGTGCGGAATAACTGGATCAAACCGGGTGGTTTGGCCAACGAGGCGCAATTGGAGGTCAAGGTGCGGGTGAAGGTGGGGCCGGACGGTTCGCTACAGGATGCTCAGATTGAACAGTCATCGGGGAACAAGGGGTTTGACAGTTCGGTCTTGCGGGCCATTGGTAAGACGCAGCAGGTGGATCCGCCGCCGACGGGTTGTGAGGAGTGTCGTGAGTTGGTCTTCACCTTCAAACCGGAGGAGTGATGATGGGGGTTGAGCGTTGGGGTGACAGGATGATGTGTTGTGTTGAAAAAATTTGGCAAGCTCGATAACGCGCTGTCGTGTACCCACTGTGGTTTTTGTCTTCCGGTTTGCCCTACCTATCGGGCGGAGAACAAGGAGATTCAATCGCCTCGTGGTCGGGTATCGGCGATTTTGGCGTTGAGAAACGGGACGCTGACGGCGGAGGAGGTGAGGCGATCACTTTCTTATTGTTTGGTGTGTCGTGCGTGTCACAATGCTTGTCCGGCGGGGGTCAGGGTCGGCAAATTGGTGGTGATGGCCAGGTCTTATACGGCGGTGGTCAAGCCGTGGCCTGTGCGTGTGTTTCATGGGATCACGGACCGTGATTTTCTTTCCCGCTGGGCCTCGCGGCTGGTGGGATGGTATCAGCGGTCGCGTTTGAGGAGAATTGTTCGCGGGGGTGGGTTGGGGGTTTCTCACCCTGTGGTGCAACGTCTGGACACATTGATACCCGATGTCACGTCCCCTTTGACGATGGTTTCCGTTTCTCCCAGTGGGGAGGGAAAACCGTTGCGTGCGGCGTTGTTGTGTGGCTGCATGGCGCGTATGTTTTATCCCAATGTGGCGGATTCGGTGATTTCTTTGCTTTCCCGATTGAATGTATCGTTGGATATTTTGCAAGGGTTTGGTTGCTGTGGTGCCCCACACCGGGAAGCGGGAGATAGGGAAGCTTTTTTGCGCCAAGCGAAGAAGGTGTTGGATGGGTTTTCCCCGGTGGCGGGGGTGGTGGATGTGGTGGTTTGTGATACGGCGGTGTGCCGGATCACGGCGTTGAGTTATGCGCGGGCGTTGGTGAATGATCCCCATTACGGGCCGTTGGCGACCCAATTATCCGAAAAAATCGTGGATTTCTCCGAGTTGGTGTTCACCCGGTGGTCTGATCGGGATTCTTTTTTTGTCCAGGATACCACGCAAAGAATTGCTTTCATTGATCATTGCCAAACACGTCACGGGTATGGGATAACGGACCATTCGCGTCGTTTGCTTGCTGCGATCTCTGGTCGTTGTATCGAACTTCCGCGTTCGGATCAATGTTGTGGTGCGGGGGGGGATCTGATGTTATCCCACCGTGACCACAGTGAGCGGATTCGGGCCGATAAATTACGGGCCATCGCGGAGAGTGGGGTTCAGGTTGTTGTAGGGACCAACGCGGGATGTTTATTGAATGTGGCGGCGGGACTCAAGGCTCTTCATAGCGCGGTTCAGGTGGTTCATTTGGGAGAATTTCTCTGGAAATCGAGTGTTGATTATAAAAATAGTCGCGGTGGCGATGATTCCTCCAAGCTTTCGTAGTTGTTTGAATCAGGGTATTCAATGACCAATTGAGTGGAAAGGGGACGATTTTGAAATTTCCTCGTATGGGTTTTCGTCGGATTTGGATTGCCGGTTTATTGCTCCTCGCCTCCTGTCAGGCCCCCCCCGAAACGCCGCCCCCCGCAGCTACGTTGCCCGGAGCCACCCCCTCCACCACCGTCACCCTGGAATCGGTCCCTTGGTCTGAAATCGACACTTTGTTCGCTTCGGATACCACCCTGAAAACTTGGGCCGATGCCTTGGATCAAAGTGTCGTTTATTATAAGAGGTTATCACCCAAGACCCAGCTTACTTTTGGCACCCATCCCGTCGAAGCGGCAACCATGGTCAAAGCGACCGAAAAATTGGCCCACGCCGCCCGTACCATGCCTCCCGAAGCGTTCAAGACATTGTTGACCGGCGAATTCCAGCTTTTTCGTTCTCCCGGATCGGATCAAAAAGGGAATGTCCTGGTTACCGCCTATTATGAACCGCTGTTGCATGGATCTTTGAAGCAATCCAAGAGGTATCATTATCCCCTATACCAAAAACCCAAGGATATGTTGGAAGCGGATCTTGGGGCATGGTTTGAAGATTTGAAAGGGAAACGTCTGGTGGCCCGCCTTCAGGATGGCCAATTGACCCCCTATTATGACCGCGCCGAAATTGATCGTAAAAAACGGTTGGCCAACCGTGGTTTGGAGTTGGTTTGGGTGGATGATGTCATCGATGCTTTTTTTCTCCAGATTCAAGGATCCGGTCGCATCCAGTTGGATACCGGGGCGATGTTGCGTGTGGGTTATCGCTCGGCCAACGGTCGTCCCTACCGTGCCATTGGGAAACTGCTGATTCAGGAGAAAGAGATTTCCAAGGAGGATATGAGCCTTCCCGCCCTGAAGGAATGGTTGCAGAACCATCCAGACCAGATTGACCGTGTGTTGGAATATAACCCGTCTTATGTATTTTTCCACAAGATTGAGGGGGGGCCTGTGGGCAATATTGCCGTTCCCCTGACGCCAGGCCGTTCGATTGCCACCGATCATCGTTTGTTTCCCAAGGGTGCCCCGGGTATTTTGAAAACCTCTTTGCCTGTTTTTTCCGGGGAGGGCCAGAAACCATCCCAATGGCGGGATGATATCCGTTTTGTGGTGAACCAGGATACCGGCGGTGCCATTCGTGGTCCTGGACGGGTCGATTTATTCACCGGCTTTGGGGTGGAAGCGGAAAAGACCGCCGGCATTTTGAAGAGCGAAGGTTCTGCCCTTTATTTTATCGCCCCCGTGGTATTGCAGTAGATTTCTATCGAAAGGTATCGCATCGACCTCCAGGATAACGCCAAGTTTTTTACCTGAAGGTGAATGAACCCAAGGAATTAAAATTATGGAAAGCCCCATCGCCCGACTTTCTGGAAAATTGCCTAGTTTGGCCGAATTTTATACTGGCTATTCACGTTATTTGCAGCAATGTTTGAGTACCGTGGATCTGGGGCAGTTGGAGACGGTGGCGGAGGTCTTCCTGCGGGCAAGAGCAGAAAATAAAACCATCTTTTTTGCCGGTAACGGCGGCAGTGCCGCCACGGCATCGCATTTTTGTCAGGATTTGGCCGATGTGGGGCGCAAAGCCAAGGTCGAAGGGTTTCGTACCCTGAGTCTGACCGATAATGTGGCCTGTATTACGGCGGCGGGAAATGATTATGGCTACGAGGCTATCTTTACCAACCAGATGATGTTTCTTTTTCAACCGGGAGATATTCTGGTGGTCATCTCCGCCAGTGGCAATAGCGGTAATGTGGTGGCGGCGACGCGACTCGCCCTGGAAAAAGGGGGGACCGTCATCGCCATGGTGGGGTTTGATGGCGGCAAACTGGGAGAAATGGCCCATCATGTCCTCAAAATCAGCACCCCCCAGGGTGAATATGGACCCGTTGAAGATGCCCATCTGGTTTTGGATCATGTCATGACCGCGTTTCTGACCGCCAAATTGAAGGGGTAACCATACCTCACTTCTAGGAGAAATGATGAATATGGAAATGTTGCAATTGGCGGAATCGGCGGCCCTTCTGGCGGGCCACGCGCTTAAGGATCAGCGTAACACCTGGGCGGGGATCGAAAATGCTTCGGGCCACGATGTTAAGATCAAGGCGGATCGCATGGCCGAAGAGATGATCGTCAACCTGTTGCAGCGGGGTAGCGATCATCCCATCCTGAGCGAAGAGGCCGGCCTCATCGGTGATGGGGCGGGAGGAGGAGGTCGGCGCTGGATCGTCGATCCCTTGGATGGTAGTCTGAACTATCACCTGGGGATCCCCATGTGCTGCGTATCCATCGCCTTGTATGATGGTCTTGAACCGATTTTGGGGGTGGTGTACGACTTTAATCACGATGCCTTGTTCAGTGGGCAGGTGGCGGGTGGTGCTTGGTTGAATCATGTTCCCATGCAGCCTTCGGCGACGACAGAGATTGCTGCGGCGGTCTTGGGGACGGGATTTCCGGTAAAAAGTGATTTTTCCATGGAAGGGCTAACCCGTTTGATCGGAAATATTCAGGGCTATCGCAAAATTCGTTGGTTGGGGAGCGCGGCATTGTCGTTGTGCTATGTGGCTTGTGGAAAAATGGATGTGTACCAGGAAGAAAATATCCGTTTATGGGATGTCGCGGGGGGGTGCGCCTTGGTGAAGGCGGCGGGTGGTGCTGTCACGATGAAAGAGATCAACTTGGCGGAGCATCGATTCCATGTAACAGCCCAAAATGGTCGCTTGAACGTGATCTGAATGGAATTGACGGATCATCCGTTGTTTTTCTTGGCTTGAAATGTGCTTGCGTTTTCGTAATTATTCTTGAATACCGATCCGGCCAGTGGTTGGATTTTGAATCGTGCCCTTGCTTGTTTACGTTAAAAGGGAAAAAAGGATGGATTTGGCAACTGTTATCGGGGTGATTTTAGCGTTTTCCGTAGTCATCGGTGGCATTATGATCGGTGGCGGAATCATGATGTTTGTCAACATCCCCGGCCTGCTTATCGTGGTTGGCGGAACCATTGGCAGCATGTTGATTCGGCATAAAATGCATGATGTGGTCGGGTCGGTCAATGTCCTCATGCGGGCGGTCCTGGTCAAACCGCAAGACCCCCAGGAAGTGATCAATCAACTGGTCGAAATGGCCAATATTGCAAGAAAAGATGGTATTTTGGCATTGGAAAAATTTAAGGCGACCGAACCCTTCCTTCAGGGAGCCATCAACCATTGTGTCGATGGTGCCGATTCGGAGTATCTTGAAAGTGTTCTTTCCAAAGAACTCAATTATCTGGCCGAACGCCATGCCAGGGGGATTGGCATCTGGCAAGGGGTTGCTGAAATGGCCCCCGCATTCGGACTCATCGGAACCCTTATCGGCGTTGTCCAAATGTTGGTCAATGTCGCAGATCCTTCCGCCATCGGTCCCGCTATAGCCGTCGCTGTGCTGGCCTTTCTCTACGGAACCCTGATCGCCAATATCATCGCTGTGCCAATCTGCACCAAACTTGCAACCTACAGCCAGGATGAACAAATGGTCAGGCAAATCATCATCGATGGTATGATCGGTATCCAAAAAGGGGTTAATCCCAGGATGCTCCAAGAGGCACTGAAAACGGCCTTGCCGCCGTCGCATCGAGATGGTTGATCGTGCTTGCCGAGTTCTCAAGGGTGTATTTATGGTGGTGTTATGAGTTCTTATGATTCTCCCCTCAAAAAAAATGTGCCCGTTGGCGTGAGTGGTAATGCCGGTGCGCTGGTGATAGTGGTTGTCTTGTTCTCTTGGTTGCTC
The DNA here is from genome assembly GCA_015228925.1 of Magnetococcales bacterium. Taxonomy (GTDB): domain Bacteria; phylum Pseudomonadota; class Magnetococcia; order Magnetococcales; family UBA8363; genus UBA8363. The sequence continues at coordinate 29,059 of JADGCQ010000040.1, forward strand.
TCTTTTGCACAATTTGATATGACCAAATTTGAGCAGGTCAATGGTTCCTTTCGTGATGCTCTGGGGTTGGAGCGGCTGCCATCATCGGGTTATGCCTCTGTCGGGGATAAAGCGTTGACGACCGATTTTAAAAAAGAAATCCTCCTGATTCAGATCATCGGAAAAATAGGACATATTCTCGAAAAACAAATTGCCGCCGGTGAAGCGGAGGTGGTCAATGTCGAACGGGGATTGATCGTGCGTATCTCTGCGGACGCGCTCTTTCTCCCTTCCAGCTTGAACTTTCGTGATGACATTCTGCCGACGCTGCAACAACTCGGAACGTTGTTGGCTGGCGTCGATAACGAAGTGTTCGTCAGTGGTTACACCGATGCAGTACCCCCTCCGGCGGGGTTGTCATTGACTTCTAACTGGGGATATTCCGCCGCAATGGCGGCACACGTCGTGCAATACCTGAGCGAACAGTGTGGCGTTGCCCCCGTGCGTCTGCAAGCGTTGGGGTTGGGACAGTTTTCTCCCAGAAAATCCAATGCGACCGAGGAAGATCGTGCCGCCAACCGCCGTGTTGAACTGTTTGTCTCGCGTGTCAAACAGCCAGAAATGATTGAAAGTGCTGTGGAATCTCCCAAAAAGTCTCAACCCGATGCCACACCCGATGCCAAGCCCGATGATGAAAATTCTGCGCCATCGGTATCATCCGCCCCCCCCCCTCCCTAACGCATCTGGAGATGGGGCATGGCAACGGCACCGACAAAACAGGTGGATAACCAACAACGGGCTTTTGTCCGTGTGGATGACTATCTACCCCTTTCATGGCGCAGGGTTGGAGAAGAAGAGTATGATGCCATCCTCGCTAATTTCGATAAAAATCAAAGCTTTGTCACAGCTACCGATGATGTTCAATCCATGCTGGTCACTCTTGAGGTGACGGATAAAATTCAGCAGTTGGAACGCAGTGATCCGGTATTGGCACGGATTCTTTCTCGACTTGATATGAAATTGAACCTGTTGCTCAAGGTGTTTTACCCAGGAACCGAAGTCCGTCCCATGGTGCCGACGTGGGTGAATTTAAGCGGGGGGGGGGTCGCTTTCAAAGAGGCTGGCCTGGATGTCAAAACGGGTGAGGTGTTGGAACTTCGATTGGCCCTTTCTCTGGATTCTCTGGTCTCCATCCAATGTTATGCCGAGGTGGTCAAGGTGTTTCCTGAGGATCCTGAGGGGATGATCAAGGCGGCCTGTCAATTTCGACCGATCCTTGACGTGGATCGGGAACGGTTGATTCAGCATATTTTTAAACGGCAATCGGCATTGTTGCGTGCTAAGCGTTCTTGACTCGGTTATGGATGTGCTGCGCGGATGATAAGGATCGGAAACTTAGATTATGGCCGAAAACAGGTCCATCGACAGTCAGCCGGAAAACCTGACTTTCTGGTTTCGGCGCGTCACCCCCGGATTGTTGACTCGGATTCGGGATTGCCATAAAAAAGGGGCATTTTTGCCAGAGGCCCGACCGGGATTGAGCAAGGTGATTGCGGCACTCCTGGCTCGGGAGACATCTATGGCACCTGCGGCAGTGCGCACGTCTGGAGGTGTGGGCCAAAAGGGTGCGGATCGTTTGGCAGCTTTGGATCTTATGAATCGTAAAGTCAGCTTTTTGCTGGCGTTGGTGTATCCACCGGAATCGGTTCTTGTTCGTGCCCCGGTGAAGCTGGATCCAGGAGGTCGGGGAGGGGCGGTGTGGTTAAAAAATCCACCGTTTTCTGAAAACGATGTGCTAGAACTCCGATTTATGGTTGGACCGGGGCTTCCCTGGTCGTTTCATGGTTTGAGCCGGATCATCCGTATCGGTCCGGCGGGGGGAAAAGGGGGGAAACGGGTCGATTTTCGTTTTGAAACCGTTTCGGAGTACAACGCAAATTTGGATGACACCCCGGCGGATCCTTTGGTTATTGAACCATCCTGGGAATCATCGGCTTCCCCTTCCGAACCGGAAGAGATCCCCCTGGAACCGCTTGAAGTCGGAACGTTAGCTTCTCCATCTCTGTTGGTTCAACCGGAACCGGCGTTACCACAATTGGAAAAGGCCATGGTCACAAAAAAGGATCTCGCTGTTAAAGATAAAGTCCTTGAACCTAAAGTCCAGGAATCATCCGTGTCCAAGGTTGATGCGGACGACAAATATGAACGGATGTTGCAGGAGGGGTTGAAACTGGCCAAAGTCGATGTTGCGGATGCGGTTGTCCATAAAGGGGATGATCCTTTTCTGATGTCTCGGTCCAGGAGTGCGGATGAGCGTCGCGATTTTCGCATCAATGATCGGATCCCTTTTGTTTGGTGTCATGTCTCCGAAGAATCGTTTCAGGAAGCCATGGTGACCTTTCACAAGAGCAAGGAATTTGGCCTGCGGACCATCATTCGCAATCAACAACAGATTCTCAGAAATCTCGGCGATATTCAGGATGTGTTGAAGCGTAAACGTTCCAATGCACGCAAGTTTGTGGAGTGGCATCGGGATCGTCTTTCCTGGCTGTTTTTGCGTGCCACAACGGAAAATGAAGAACTCTATTACCAGGGGATGACCGAGCTTTTCGTCGCCATTGCGAGTGATATTGCCAAACAATTGGGCAGTGCGGGCCAATGGAGCAATCAGGCACTTTCCATGATGCGTCACATGATGGAGTTGCTCCAGATTCGTGATCAGGCCAATCCGGTTACCGAGATGGATGCCCTGAATAGGGCCAATGAGGGGTTGATGGATGTGGATCGGCAGCTTCCCAAAGTATTGGCCAAGGTGGAAGAATCCAACCCGGCTTTGGCTGAAAAATTAAAAATGTATCAGGAGGCCCTTACGACGGTTGATTTAAGCCAGAATGATCGACCGGTGGGCACTTCCCCAGATGGCAAGGATCTCTATACCGTCAATCTCAGCGCGACGGGTATTGCGTTCAGGACGCGCAGATTATGGGTCAAAAAAGGTGATATATTGGAGATGCGTGTCTTTTTGAGCATTGGTGGTGATCATTTTGAGCCGGTTACGACCTATGGTCGGGTTGTATTCGTTCAAGGTCCGATCGATGGCAGACTCAAGGTAGCGACATATATTGATCCGAAACCGGCGACGTTTGAGCAAAAAATTTATCTTCACGTTGCCCGCAAGCAGCGCGAGTTGTTGAATGAACGGGCTGCCACACGCGAAGAAGACGATTTCTAGGTCGTGTTGACATTCGATAATTTGTTGCCCCCCTAAAAGTTATTAAAAGAAAAAAGGGGTCTGGGGGATTGCCCCCAGGGTTTTGACTTTGTTT
>JADGCQ010000041.1 GCA_015228925.1 Magnetococcales bacterium
CTGGGGGCAATCCCCCAGACCCCTTTTTTCTTTTAATAATTGATTCTTTCCAAGGTATTTGGACATGCCAATTTCAAATGCGATTGCCCTGAGAAATCAACCATGATCGGCTTACAACACCATCTGGAATTGGCGCAACACGCCCTGGGCACCGGTCAGATATCCAACGCTGAGGCCATTTGCCGACAAATTCTGAACACTTCCCCCAATCATCCCGAAACCCTCCACCTGCTTGGCGTCATTCTCCATCAAACCGGTCGCAACGATGAGGCAGTCATCCAATTGCGGCGGGCACTCCAAGAACAACCCGATTTGCTCCATGCACGCAACAATCTTGGTTTGATTCTTCAGGGGATGGGACGACTGGCGGAAGCGGAAGCGTGTTTTCGCCAAACGCTGAACATACAACCAACCCTTGCAAGTGCCTTATCGGGATTGGGAGTCGTACTGTTACACCAGGGACGCCCCGCTGAGGCCCTCAAACCGTTGCAATCCCTCCTGGAGCAAACCCCTGACGACACCGGAACGCTGTTTAATCTGGGCCTATCCCATCACTACCTGGGACATGTCCAACAGGCGCAGGACTACTACCATCGGGTATTGGCCCGCAAACCGGATGATCCCGGCACCCTGACCAATTTGGGAACCCTGCTTCAGGGACAAGGGCGATTGGATGAAGCGGTAGCCTGCTATCAACGGGTACTCCAAAACCATCCTGACACCATCACGGTTTTGTGTAATCTTGGTGCCTTGCTCCTGGAGAAAGGGGCCGTGGAAGAGGCCAAAAACCAATTCCACCGTGTTTTGTCCATGCAGCCCAATCATCCAGAAACATTATGCAATCTTGGCAGTGCCTTGCGCAAACAAGGTCATTGGGAGGAGGCGATCAAGCAATTCATCAAGGCTTTACAGATCAATCCCAACATGCCCCACGCCCATTCTGCCTGGGGTATTGCCCTGTTGGAGCAACGGCGCATCGAAGAGGCCATGGCCAAGTTCCGGCAGGCTCTGACCCTGAAGCCCGATTTGGTAGAAGGTCTGTCAAACATGGGGATCGCCTGCCAGGAAACAGGTCGATTGGAGGAGGCGATCCAGTATTATCGGCGCGCATTGACCATCCGACCCAACGATCATGAATCACTCAATAACATGGCGGTGGCCTACCACAAACTTGGTCGTATGCAAGAAGCATTCGCCACCTTGGAACGGGCACTGAAACTTCGGCCAGACCATCTGGAAACCCTGATCAACATGGGTGCGGTCAACCACAAGCTTGGGCAGACCGAAGCGGCCATCGCCTGCTACCAACACGCCCTGCGCATCCGCCCCCAGCACCCCGAAACCCTCTCCAACCTGGGCAATGCCCATCGAGAGCGAGGAGAACTGGATCAGGCCGTTTCCTGTTATCAACAGGCACTCCAACACAAACCCGACTATCCCGAAGCCCTCTCCAACCTGGGCAACGCACTCCGGGATCTTGGCAAACCCGATCAAGCCATTGCCCACTGTCAAAAAGCCTTAGCCATCAAACCCGACTATCCCGAGGCCTACTCCAATCTGGGCGTCGCTGCCATGGAATTGGGTCGCTATGATCAAGCCCTGACCGCTTTTGGCAATGCCCTGCGCCATCAACCCGATTTTGCCGATGCCCGGTTCAACGAAAGCCTTGTGTATCTTCTGACCGGAAACCTCAAGGCGGGATGGCCCGGCTATGAATGGCGTTGGCGGATGACCGATTTTGGTAAACACGGGTATGAGCAACCGCTCTGGGATGGCTCTCCCTTGGCGGGGAAATCCATTGTCATCCATTGTGAACAGGGATTTGGCGACAGCATTCAGTTTGTCCGGTATGTTCCCCTGGTCAAGGCGGCGGGCGGCGAGGTGACCCTGGTTTGTCCCCGCTCATTGGGTCGGTTGTTTACCACCGCCCAGGGGATCGATCACCTCATCATTCAGACTGGAGAATTAAATCCTTGCGCGTGGCAGATTCCGTTGCAAACACTACCGCTGGTCCTGGGGACCGAACTGGATTCCATTCCTGCCCCCTCCCCCTATCTTGCGGCGGATCCTGACGCGGTTGCAGCCTGGCAGCGGCGGCTGGAAGGGATTGACGGTTTCAAGGTTGGGATCGCTTGGCGTGGCAATGCCCAACATAAGAATGATCGTAACCGTTCCATGGATCCCGCACTGTTTGCCCCAATATTGGAAACGCCAGGCTGCACTTTTGTCAACTTGCAAAAAGGGGCCAGTCGCGAGGAATTGGATCGCCTCGACGCTTTGGGACGTTCGGTGGATTATTCGGGAGAACTCACCGATTTTGCCGAGACGGCGGCGTTGATGTCCCACTTGGACCTGATTATCACCGTGGATACTTCGATCATTCACTTGGCGGGATCCCTGGGACACCCAGCTTGGCTGCTCTTACCCTTCAGCCCCGATTGGCGCTGGCTCCTTGAACGAAACGACAGCCCCTGGTATCCCACCCTGCGTCTTTTTCGTCAATCGACCCATGGTGATTGGCACGGGGTTGTTTCTCACGTAACCCAAGAACTGCGCCAAGCCGCAGAACGCAATCGAGCAGTCATCCGATCTTGACGAGACCGATCCTATCAGATACTATTTCTCTTACCATTGATTCTTGTTATCACTTCATATAAAAACTGGAAGACTTTATGCTCGGTGATAAGATACTTATCAAATCAATTCGCATTCGGAATTTACTTTCATTTGGCAGCGATACCGATGAAACAGAATTGTTATCATTAAATGTCCTTGTCGGTCCGAACGCCTCTGGAAAATCAAATCTTATCGAAACCATCGGGCTTCTTCAAGCCGCTCCTAAAGATTTAACATCACCTTTCCGTGGCAAGGGCGGAGGGGGATTTCAAGAGTGGTTATGGAAAGGCAGTCATACTCCCCCCCCGAAAGAAATCGACGTTTCCGGTGAAATCGAGGTGACCGTAAATTATGATGCTTCTCGGGAAAAGGTACCACTTCGATACAAAATCTCATTAGCCATATCTGGTCAAAAGTACATGGTTGCAAGCGAGGTTGTAGAAAACGCCTTCCCGGAGTACCGAAATCTGAAAGATGTCCGATTCTATTATCGCTTGAGCAATGGACACCCTATTCTCAACATACCGGATGAGAACGGGGTCTCTGGTGGTAGAACCTCAAAGCAGAAAAGAAAACTCAAACATTTAAATCCCACCGACATTTCCAATGATCAGTCCATTCTGTCACACAGAAAAGATCCCGTACAATACCCTGAGATCACTTATTTGGGTAAACAATTTGAACAGATAAAACTCTATCGGGAATGGAACCTGGGTCGAAACACAGCACCGCGCCGCCCGCAACCCACCGACATGCCCGATGACTTTCTTGAAGAAGACGCCAACAATCTTGTCCTGGTTCTCAACAGCTTGCAGCATACCCCCCCCGTCCGGGACTTAATCCTGGAACACATGGCCAATTTCAGCGACTCTTTTGATAACCTTAACTTCAAGGTTCAAGGGGGGACCGTACAACTTTTCCTGGAGGAGGTGTTTTCGGAAGAGGGGTCTGGTTCCGGGTTGATTCCCGCTACCCGTCTTTCCGATGGAACCCTACGTTTTCTTTGCCTGCTCTCGGTTCTGTGCCACCCAACTCCCCCCCCCTTGATATGCATTGAGGAACCTGAGATCGGACTACATCCCGACATTATTCCTACGGTAGCCCAGTTGTTGATTGAAGCTTCCCATCGGACTCAGCTTATCGTAACCACGCATTCCGACATACTGATTGATGCCCTGACTCATGTTCCAGAGGCGTTGGTCTTATGCGAAAAGCATAACGGAAAAACATCCATGCGCCGGGAAGAACCTGAAAAGTTAAAGGCATGGCTAAAAGATCATCGCCTTGGCCAACTCTGGTTACGGGGAGACCTGGGGGGGACACGCTGGTGAAAATCAACATTTATATCGAAGGGGGTGGTGAAGGCAAAGATCTTCACATCGCATTACGTCGCGCTTTCCAAAAATTTTTCATCAGCGCGGGTTTCAAAGGCAAGCTACCCAGGGTATACCGATGTGGAAGCCGTAACGATGCGCTGAGAGATTTTTGTACCGCTTTGTCCCAAGCCAGTCCGCATGAATTTCCCATGCTGTTGGTGGACAGTGAAGACCCCGTTACTCCAGGCTTGCCCCCATGGCACCATCTTAAAAACCGTGACGGCTGGTCGGTTCCCGATCAAGCCACAAACGACCATGTTCATTTGATGACGCAATGCATGGAGACATGGTTTTTGGCTGACCCTGACGCATTGGCCCGTTATTATGACCCAGGATTCCACGCCAACGCACTTCCCAAACAAAAGAATATCGAAGATTTATCCAAAGTTACGATCATGAAGTGCCTCAACGCTGCAACCGAGACAACCAAAACCAAGGGTCGTTACCATAAAGGCAGACATTCTTTTGATATTTTAGAGAGAATAGATCCAACCCTGGTCCAAACCCTATCACCATGGGCCTGCCGTTTTCTTCGCATTCTGGATGAAAAAATAGGGGGGCAATCAACAAGAGGGTGCCCCGAACCCCATTTTCGCTAGGTGAAATCACGCATACCCCCCTATTTGGCTGTTGCATGCAAAATTTTATTAATTGCTGTTTGGCAATGGGACAATTCTGATTTATGATGGGGCTGGTAAACGCCTAGCTGTATGGGTATAACGTCCCATGATGGGCTGTCTGGATCAACTCATGATCTTTTGGATGCTTGAAACAACGAACTACCTGGGAGGGTAAACATGAGAAAGACTCTTGGCACATTGGCCGTGGCGGCACTGATCTTCGGTGCTACCGCATTGACCTCCAACGAAGCGTCGGCTTGGTGGGGCAATGGACCGGGCTACAACAACTGGAACGATAATTGGAACAACAACTGGGGCAACAACGGCTATGGCAATGGTAATGGCCGCGCCTCCGGGAATTTTGGCTTCAACATGAGCGGTGACGCCGCCGGTTCCGGTAACAACAATTGGAACAATGGCTGGAATAATGGTTGGAACAATGGCTGGAACAACGGCTATTATCCTGGTTATGGCTATGGTCCAGGTTGGGGTGGTTATGGTCCCGGCTATGGTCCAGGTTGGGGTGGTTATGGTCCCGGCTATGGTCCAGGTTGGGGCCCCCAGGGCGGAGAAGCGGCACAACCTGCCAAAAGCGGTGGGGACGCCAGCAAGTAATCCCGACTCTTCCAACGTGGCCTGTTCCAGGCCATGTTGGAAAAGGTCGCACACGAAAAAAAATTGTCATACCGGGAGCTGTTGCACGCTCCCTTTTTTTTGTCTAATCATAGGAAAGTGACACTGTTTCTGGGCATTTCTTTTTTCCACACGAATGCAACGGGATTGGTATGAACCTCTCTGCCCACACATGATCAGACGGCATCAACAACGTTTTATCGTTGTCTTCATCACATTATCCGCACTGGCTGCCTGGCTACAATTTTGGGTCACCGGCTCCCTGTGGGATCATCTCGACCAGGAGAGAATAGCCTCGGCATTCTTTTCGATCTTGATAGCCAGTTGGCTGCTCTCCCGATCACGATGGCAGGGAGCGTTTACCATCATAAAACTCTCAGCACCCTGGCTTGTCCTATCGTTTATTTTGTTTTCCGGCTATGTGTTTCGCAAGGAATTATCTGGCATAAGCCAACGGTTACGCGCCGCCTTGGTACCACACTCCGGCATCGAATCCCAACCGGGAAGTATGCATTTTGTCCGCTCCAACGATGGGCATTTTCATATCCACGCCCAAATCAACGGTGTCGGAGTTTTATTTTTGGCGGATACCGGAGCCAGCGATATTACCCTGGATCGACAAACCGCCGCAAGAATCGGCATAGATATCAAGAAGCTTAACTTTATCAAAACCTACCATACCGCCAACGGCGTTGTGCGCGGTGCCCCCATCCGGCTGGAACGCTTCTCTGTTGGATCTTTAAATTTTTCCAATCTCCCCGCCAGCGTCAATGAAGGGGCCATGAATCAACCTCTTTTGGGTATGAGATTTTTCAATCGTCTGCAAGGATTTGAAGTGAAAGATGATCTTCTCACCATCCGCTGGCAAACCCCATGATCAACCCAGAGTCGCCATTCCCAAAAGGAAAACCAAACAGTATGGTGTTTTGGTATTTTTTTGACTATCATGGGCGGGAGGTCAGGGGTTTACGGGAGAAGGGGTACGCCCCAGAACCAATCATGTCTTTCCAACCTGCCAGAGGGGCACTGTGATCATCTCGGTAATGAATCAAAAGGGTGGGTGTGGCAAGACCACCATCGCCGTCAACTTGGCAGCCATTCTCAAAAAAGCGGGTTTTGACACCATCGTCATGGATGCCGACCCGCAACTTTCGGCCAGCCGCTGGGCCAAACAGGGGGGGGAAGCGTTTCATCTGACGGTCCACCCCCTGGACATGACCAAAGGGGCCAGAAAGGTCAAAACCGAGATTCGGGAACATGCGGAGACCTCCGAGATCGTCGTGATCGACTGTCCACCTGAATTGCGCGAACCGGCCATGCTGGCGTCGCTCCTGGCCGATGTGGTATTGGTTCCCGTTACCCCATCACCGTTGGACATTTGGGCGGCGGAAGCGGCGACGGAATTGGCACAGGATGCACGGGAACTCAACGGCAACAACAAACCTGTCGTCATTTTAGTCCCTTCCAAGACCAACACCCATACCGTCATTGCCAAGGATTTAGGAAAGACTCTGGCGAGCATGGAGGGTCAGGTAGCCCCCATCAGTATTGTCCAACGGGTTGTCCTTGCCGAATGTGTCATTGCGGGTTCCACCATCGACATCTACGCCCCCCATTCTCCCGCTTGCAAGGAGATGGAAGCGTTGGGTCAATTCGTCCTTCAATTCAAGTAACGCCAAAGGAACTTGGTATGCCTCCCAGAGCCACACTGTCCAAACTGAAGAAACAGATGGAGTCCACGGCCAAATCGGGCACTCCAGGAGGCGACGACCTTGAGTTTTCCCAAAGCGAAAAAATCGCCACCATGGAAAAACGACTTGTTGCCATGGAGTTGCGCATGGAGGAAATGGCAAAAGCGGCAGCAACCCCTCCTGTACCCCAAGAACCGGTCGTGGTGCAACCGACAGTGCCGACCACCATCGTCGCACAACCCGGTCCCTCCCAACCCGTCATCTATGGCATGGGTGCGGCAGATTTTTTGATGCGCCTGTGGTTTGCCCCACTCGCATTTTTCTGTGCCCTGCAACACGCCATAAACCCGGAGAAAAAAGACTCTCCCTGAAAACACCCTTCTCATGACACGCTTAAGGGCTGGTTTCTCTGCCGAGTTATTTATTTTCCCGTTTTGCCATCCACGCACCCACAACCTTTTTAAAACGGTTGATTTCCCGTGCGTCCATCCCCTGGGGATCAAAACGCCATCGATAGTGCCAGCGTAACAAAGGGAGGAGTTCCGGGTGCTGGCGGTGAAGGAGCCATTCCGATAAAGACTCGGTGGGGCGTTTTGCCGGGCCACTCTGTTCCAAATGGTTCACAACCACCGCAAACGGTGAATGCATTCCCGCACGACCTTGGGCACTCCCCCCCACAGACGTGGCATCGGATATGGGATCCCCATCCAACCGTCTGTTCCGCCTGATCCAACGGACGGCATAAAACATCCCCAGGATCAACAGACCACCGACCGCTCCCCCCCTGCGCACCGTTTCCGACGCCCCCATGATCCCATACAAAAACCCAACCTGGGGAAATAAATCCATGAGCGGTTGCCAAAACGGTGCATCCCGGTCTTCCAAAACACGCCAGTCCGGGGGGGTAAAATCCATATCCCGCCAAGCTCCGTCCACGAAAACCGAGGTCCAGGCATGGGCATCCCGCTGACGCACCCGATACCAGCCGGCGACATGTTCCGGTTCAGAAACGGCATAGCCAAACACATAACGGGCCGGAATCCCCCCCTGTCGCAACAGCATGACCGAAGCGGTAGCAAAATATTCACAATGCCCACGCCGTGATCCCAGCAAAAAACCGGTCAAGGGGGTGGCAAACTGCGAAGATTCAGCCAAATCCAGGGAGTACCGAAACCGTTGCTGAAAATAATCCTGCAACCCCTGGATCATCGAGTCCCAAGTGCGTCCCGCCAATCCCGCTTCCTGAAAAGCCCGTTGAATCCCGGCCTGCTCACTGCCCGGAACAAACAGATCCGTCGCGGCAAAAGTCTCAGCCGGAACCGGACCTCTTGGTTTTTCATCATGATCCACCGTCCAATGGCCTGAAGGGGCACCATTGCGATACCGTACCGTGCCAAACGGGCTTTTTTCCAACATGGAAACATCCAAATCCCCAACCCGTACCGCACCCGCTGGCAGAGGCAACAATCCCTGATCCTGGTTCCAGGATTTGGCCACCGTGATCCGTCTCCAAGATGCGGTCGCCGTGATCCTTGCATCAAGATTCCAAGTGTTGGGCATACTTCCAGGGAGAACCGGAGTGAACCGGGTCTGGGTTTGACTCCAGCTGCCAGCATAATAAACATCGTAAGAACTTTCTTTCAACAACAACGGCTTGGTCCATGCGCCATCCCGGAAAACATGAAACAAAATCCGATCCGACTGCTTTAACCGCCCCACATCGCCAATATCGGTGTGGCGATGGTCCAGATTGCTACGGTCCATATTCAACCAACGGGCCAAAAGATCGGGCATGATTTCCAAAAGTGACCGTTGCAGATGAAACAATCCCATCCCCAGCCCATAGCCAAGCACCGCCGCACTCGCCAAAAGGACCAACCCATGAACTCGCCCTTTGTGACGCACCCGAAATGGCCATAACAGACTCACCAAGAACAACACCAGAATCGGGTAAAACCAGACAGAAGATTCCGTCCCCGCCGCAGTCGCCAGGAGACAGAATAAAATTAACCCATAAAACCAAGTTTCCTTGGGAGACCCCAAAGTCCCCTCCCCACCCAAAGAGGGACGGACACGCAGCACTAAGGATTCGAGAGACCATCGTTCTTGGGTGCCGTAGGCCATCACCAACGCCAGGGGTATCCAAACCAACGGCGACAAACGCAATAGCACCAAGACAAAGACTTCATCTTTCTGGAAAGAAACACTCCACACCAAAAGAATCGCACCCGTCGCGATACAAAACATCACAATACCGGCAAGGATATGTTTTCCCCACATTTTACGTCCGGGAACCCAGGGTTGTACCAGCAACAACAATCCCGGCAATCCGGCCCAAGCCAGCCATCCCGTCAGCCACCCCCAAAACACAAGGGCCGCCCCCAAAAGCATTGTGGCATGGTCCGAAGGTTTCATCATCTATCCCATCAGCCCCTGACGGATCGCCCCCGAACGGAGGAGAAAAAATCCGGGAAATCGTCCCTTTGGAATCGGCACGGATGGCGGCGGTGAATCTTCCCCCTGAATTAAAAATATATGCAGGGGAACCCCTTGGGTCACCAAGGCACGCACCCAATTTTCCCGATCCTGGTCCCAATGGATCAAAATAATGAAAAGACCGCTGAAACGTTGGACTTGAGACAACACCCGTTGCGACAACCGGGAAAAAGGTTGCTCCCCCTGCATCTGGGCCGTGGCCAAAGCTTCCAAAATACGCGGATACCCACCCAGTCCACGACCGATGGTGAGTTGCACCGTTTGCAGACCCACGAATAGTAAATCGAGCAATCCATCGGGATGCCCCGGTCTGACGGCCAAGGAGGCGGCCAACGAGACCGCATCTTCAAACACCGCTTCTGGAACCTGGTGCAAGGTATCCAAGACCAATCCATGGCGCACAAAAAACTCTTCCTGCCGCTCCACCACCACCCATTTTCCCGTTTTTGCCAGGGCCGGCCAATAAAAAGACCGTGGACTATCACCAGGGCGATAATCCCGCAAAGCGACGCATTCATCCATTTCCCCCACCCCCGCCGCCATGGCCATCCCCCCTGGCAAATGTCTGCGCCCTCCAGAAATATGAAACGTCTGGGGTAGTGGATAAGATTGCGGCACCGCCAACACCGTTCCTGGTATCGAAATGGGAGAAAATCGGTAAAATAATCCCAAGGGATCGGCACGACCTATGGCCAAACCAGAAAAATGGATCGTTCCCCGGCGCGTCGCCGTCGCCTTGATACGCACATGGACCTCTCCATGAGGAGGAATGGCATCGATGGTGATCTTATCAACCCGAATGCCCAATTTTTTTTCCGTCAAACCAACAAAACGGTGAAAACCAACCCAACGATCATAGATATTGCGCCGCCGGTCCACCGGATCTCCGCGAGAGTGCAGGAACAGATTCAAATCGGGGCGGGGATCGGGAAAATTTTCAAAAATAACCACATCGTGCTGGATGATTCCCGTCGGGTTGCTGAGATGCAGTTCATACTCGAAAGGCTTGCCCACAATGACTTGTGCCGGGAGTTGGCGCGCCCCCGCCAACCGAACACGGCTGAAAGGGGCGGCGATCACCGCAAACAACATCAACGCTAGCAGCAGGGAAAAAACCTGGTACACCATGGACAGCTCGGTGTTGATCCCAAAAATGGCACCCGCCAATGCACCGGCCACAATCCGTTTTCCCATGGGGGTCCATGCCCGGGTAAACCAAAAACTCCAAAAATGCAATCGTCTGGCACCGATCCAAAAGAAAGTCTGGATCCAACGGTTCATGAGGGGACCGGGGTATCCGCCAGAATATCGGCGATAATCCGCGCACCCGTAACCCCCGAAAAACGGGCCTCATCATCCAGCATCAAGCGATGCGCCAGCGCAGTGACCGCCACTTCACGCACCGGTTCCGGGGTGACAAAGGCCATGTCATCCATCAACGCCAACGCCTGAGACAGTTTCATCAAAGCGATCGCCCCACGGGAACTGACGCCCAGGCGGACACCAGGCCATGTTCTGGTTTTGGCAACCAACGTGACAATGTAGCGTTTGATCTCTTCGCTCACCCGGATGCCGCGAGCGGTTTCCTGCACCAGGAGGGTATCTTCAAGATGGATGCACGGCTGAATCGTCTCCAAAGGGTGCCCCGCCATCTGATCGGAGAGGATCGCCATCTCCAGTTCACTGGAGCCGTACCCCAAAGAACAACACACGGCAAAGCGGTCTAATTGCGCCTCCGGCAACGGATAAACGCCGTGAAACAGGACGGGATTTTGGGTAGCGACAACAAAAAATGGCGCAGGTAAAAGGCGCACCCTCCCCTCAACACTCACCTGCTGTTCCCCCATGGCCTCCAGGAGTGCCGACTGGGTACGCGGCGAAGCGCGATTGATCTCGTCGGCCAACACAATATGGGCAAAAACAGGCCCTTCACGAAAATCAAACCGCCGTGTTTCCTGATCAAATATCGAAACTCCCAGAATATCCGAAGGGAGAAGGTCTGGGGTAAACTGGATCCGTTTGCAATCAACCCCGATGGAACGGGCAAACGCCTTGGCCAGCGTCGTTTTACCCGTACCGGGGACATCTTCCAGCAGGACGTGGCCACCGCTGGCAAACGCCGCCAACAACCACCGAATCACCGGGGACTCCGTTCGGATCACCTGGGACAGGTTTTGTTGCACCTGTTCCAGGTGGATACGCGCCACAGCTATGGACTGATCCACGCAAACAACCTTGCTGAAAACCTTGGGGCGCTGCCCCAAACCCCGCCGGGGGGGATAATCCCCCCCGGACCCCCGTAATCCTGTCGGTTTAGAGCTTCAGACCATGATTTTCCATGCTTTTGAGTTCCTTGGCCCGGAATTGCATAAATCGGGGCATGAATTTTTCCCAATCAATGATGTGAGCATCCAACTCCGGCCCATCGATGCAAGCATGTTTGCGTACCATTTTGCCATTGATGGTCACCGGCACCATACACGCCCCACACATCCCCGTGGCATCCACCATGATGGAGTTCAAACTGGCAACTGTACGCACCCCAAAAGGACGGGTTAAGTCACTCACCGCCCGCATCATCAACGGCGGTCCGATGGTGACAACCTCACCCACCTGCCGCCCCTGGCCATCACGGGCTTTCTCCAAAATCTTCATTAACGGCCCCGTCACAAACCCCTTGAACCCCATGCTGCCATCATTGGTCGTGTAAATGACCTCCAGGGTATCGGGATAACGGGCCTGCAACCGCCCCACCCGTTCGTGTTCCTTGGACCAGAAAATATGACCCTTGCTGCGAAAACCGGAAATCAAGGTCACATGATTTCCTAACAATAAATGTTCCCGCATGATGGGATAAACCGGCGGCAACCCAACACCACCCGCCGTAAAAACCACCGTCTCCCCATTCTCATACCGATGGAGCTTACTGGCCAACCCCAACGGTCCAGCAATGCCATGGAAACTTTCTCCCACCGCCATATTGTTGATCACCATACTGCTGGTTCCCAACCCTTGCACCACCAACGTGATGGTCCCCCGACGGGCATCCCAATCGGCCAAAGTCAGAGGGATCAATTCCCCCTTCTGCCAAGCCAATACCCGGACAAACTGCCCCGCCTTCGCCGAACGGGCAATGAGGGGCGATTCAATCACAAATTCGACAATCCCCTCACCCAACTGGGTCTTTTCACGAATGGTCGCCTTGGCCTGTCCCATCCGGGTGTAATGAATCGCCTTGGCAATCATCTTGCGGATCACCAAAGGCTCTTCCGGCAAATTCAACCCGATCTCCCGCGCCGCGCTCAACCCATCGCCCGCCGCCTTGATCGCCGTGGAACCACCACGCGCTGCATCACCCCCACTGAAAACATTCTCAATGGAGGTCTCCTGCGTTTTCGCGTTCACCTCGATAGACCCCCACTTGGTGGTCTTCAACCCCGGCTCGGCATCCTTGACGATGGGGTTGGAGGTGTTTCCCAACGCCATGATGGCCAAATCAATCTGGATCGTCTCGGTATGCCCCGTATGGACCGGACTGCGCCGACCCGAGGCATCGGGTTCCCCCAACGTCATCACATCCAGGACCGCCTCCCGGACAAAATGATGATTATCCCCGCGAAATTCGATGGGAGTACGCAACACCTTCAACGCAATCCCCTCCTCCAACGCATGATGCAACTCTTCCACCCGTACCGGCATCTCCTCACGAGTCCGCCGATACACGATGGTCACATCACCCCCCAGACGCTTGGCAGTCCGCACCGCATCCATGGCGGTATTGCCACCGCCGATGACAATAATCTTCTTGTCCTTAATATCCGGCAGCGGCGTTTCATAATCCTCCCGATGGGCATTCATCAGGTTAACACGGGTCAAAAACTCATTGGCCGACATCACCCCGTTCAAATGTTCCCCAGGGATATTGAGAAATTTGGGCAAACCTGCGCCCGTCCCCACAAAAATTTTCCAAAATCCCGCCTCTTTAAGCTGCTCCAGCGTCGTCGTTTTCCCAACCAGAAAATTGGTGACAAACTCACCACCCAATTGTTTGATCTTCTTGATGACATCATCGATCAACTCATTGGGTAGACGAAACTCCGGGATACCATAGCGCAGCACCCCACCCAATTCATGGAACGCCTCAAAAACCGTAACCGGGAACCCCGCCTTGAGCAACAAATAGGCATTGATCATCCCCGCCGGTCCCGATCCCACCACGGCGATGGGGGGCTTCTTCCCCTCCATCCACGGACTCACATAATCGCTGGCGATCTGAAACAGGGCATTGGGATCCTTCACTTTTCGACTTTGCGGCAGATACCATTCCAATTGCCCAATTTCCATGGGCTTCTCCGCCAGGGTACACACCCCCTGGCATTGATGCTCCTGGGGGCAAACCCGCCCGGTCACGTTGGGGAGCGGGTTGGAATCACGAATAATCGCATACGCCTCCTCAAAACGCCCCTCACCCAAACAATGCAACATCTCCGGGATATGAATCTTGACCGGACACCCCCCCTTCGGCTCATGACGACCCGTGGGAACGCCAATTTCACACGGACGATCATCACACTGTTTGTCGCGCAACACCTCCAACCAGACAAACAATTCCACCTCACGGAAGGAATACCCCAACCCCATGTAACCCAGATATCCCTGGTTAACCAGATCAAAATCCTTGTTACGCTCGTCGGCGGGGCGGATGTAGGGGGGGATATTGTTCTGGCTCGGCCACCCCTGCGACAACCCCTTGAACATCGGATACTTATCCGACAAATAACGGTCGATTCCCTGAATAAACCGTCGTTTAAACTTGAGGGGGACATCCCAAACAAAACGCATCAGGACAACGCTCATGGCATCGCCCGGCAACAACAAACTCCAGAATTTATGGATAAATTCCTGAGTCATCTCCTCCTTGCGAAACTCACCGGCGATGGCATCGACACCTTCTTCGATGAAGATACCGCGAAACATCGCCGGGTTATTGAACAGCCGCTCCTTGAGAAGATCCAACTGCTTTTGAAACACCTCAACAGCATGACTGGACTCCAAATTTTTCATCTGCTCCGCCACCGACTGCTGGTGATGGCTGGTCGCCTCGATAACCTGCGTCGCCCGATAGTACCGCTCCAAATCGGACGGATCATAATTGTATTCCATGGAAGAATGGATGTTATCCATGATAGTGCCTCCTAGTGGCGCATTCAGTCGGTATCACACGGGACGGTTGAACTGAATGATCGCAGCATCGCAATCATTGGCGACACGTTCGGCCTTTTTAACCAGGTCAGGTGTCAATTCCACACTCTTCAAAACCCCCTGTTTCACCCGGCTCACCTCCTTGGATTTACCTTCGTGCATGATGGTCACACATTCAAACAAGGTACTGACATCCAAGTAGCATTTTTTACAGTTGGTACACTTCGGGGTATCGGCTTCATCGATGACCACCAACGGTTTTCCCGACCCCGCACTCCCTCCCTTGGCCCCCGTTTCCCCGCCAGAAATGACACCCGCCCCCACCAAAGCGGCCCCCACGATCCCCGCCGCCGAGGCTCGCGCCCCAGAAGCCAGTTCTGACATCCCACGGGCGATGGAATCCATGGTTTGTTCTCTCTCTTTGACCGCCTGCTCGTAGCGATCTTTCCACAGTTCCATCTCTTGACGGTGACTTTCAATCATCTGCCCCAACTGCATACCCGACAACGTTTGCAACGTCCGCCAATTTTTGAGGCAATCATCGGTCATGGCGACAATCTCTGGGGAAACAGCCAGCCGAATGAGATGATTCTTCTTGTCGGTAGACCAAATGAAGGGGGTCAATCCCTCCCGCGCTTCTTTGGAGAGTGCGATAAACTGAGATATTTCACGCAATTCATCATCACTGCGTACCGGGGTAAAATGTTTTTTGAAACGTCCTTCCTTCGCGGCAAAATCCGCCGGAGTAAAGGGGATCTCTTTGATCCCTGGGTGCCCTTCGGCATCCTCATAGGCGATGGAGGTTTTGCTCCAATCGCTATCTGGGTCAGGATTGCCTTCGATGGAAAACCGTTCCGCCAACGTTTCCCCGGCGAGGGGATTGTGGACGAAAACGGGGTTCACGCGACTTTGAACCGCCTCCCGTGCCCGCCGTGTTGCGGCATTGTCACCGATCCCATGCTCCGGTTGACAGGGGGTGTAAACCGTCAACAACGCCGGAGATTCCTGATAATTGAGCAGATCCAACACATTCTTCAGGAAATGGTTCTGCACACCCACCGACGTTTGCACCACATAGACCATGGGATGGAAAGCGGCCAAAAGGCTGAATTCTTTGCGCGTTTCGGTTTTTCCAGAATGCTTGCGGCCATGGCGCGCCAGATCGGAATCCTGCCCCATAAAGCTTGACGTCGAAGCTTGGCCGCCGGTATTGGAATAGGTTCCGGTATCCACCACAAAAAACTTGATCGGCGTCCGAGTCGTCAGCAAACGCGACAAGGCACCATAGCCGATATCAAATTGGGAACCGTCACCCCCCAAGGTGAAGACTGTCGGGAGCAACGACCGCTCTTCATGATCGAAGTTGGCCCAGTCAAAATATTTGAAGAATTCATCGTGGGACTTGTCGTAGGCATCCCGCAATTCCAACTCTGCCACACGGACCGCTTTGAATTCCTGAGCCACATGCTGCGCCAAACCTTCAAAGATCCCCTTGGCCAACGGCGCGGTATCGTGGAACAAGCTGTTCACCCACGGATCGGTATAGGGGTTGAAAGGGCTGGTGGAACCATACACGCTGGTACACCCGGTCGCATTGGCGATGATGGCATTGGCAGGACCATGGCCTGTGGGACCGCTTTCATAGTTGTAGAGGCTCTTTTCCATAATCTGCAAAGCACTTTGCAACCGAAGCCTGCGGGGTTCATCGCCATTCAGCTGCGACAGCTTGTCATTGACCGCTTTGATCAGTTGTTCCAGTTGGACAATCCGGCGGCGATAACGTTCACTGTGCAAAGCACGATTCATCCCGGTGAACAACCGCACCGCCGTCACCTCACCGCATCCGCGACACGCGCCATGCCCACCCGTTAAGGCATAATAGTTCTTGTGATCCAACATCATCCGTTTGGTATCACCACTGGGGGTCAGGGCGTTGTTGAAAAAACGGGCCGGTGTGTTGGGGAGACGGGACAAAAAGGTAAACCCCTCTTCCAACCGGACGGCCAATTCCCGGGTTTGCACCTTTTCCACCAACGCACCCGGTCCGCAAACATCGACACATTCCAGACACCCCGTACATTTCCAGGGATCCACCACCACCGAATAAAGACCGCCACTCCCTGGAACCGCTTTTTCCTGGGCATCAAAAAATGGACGGGTTTTGGCCACTTGGAACTTGGCCAGATCGGCGACAAGCTTGGAGAAATTTTCCCGGATGGTCGTACTGGTTCCAAAATCCATCCCGATATCCATCTGGAATCCCGCTTCGGCCACCACTTCGCTGAATGGCTTGGGATCTTTGGCGGGGAGTTTGCGATACAGTTCCCGTACCACATTGGAGAGGGGGATCACCAACTCCATCAGGGCATGTTGCTGCTGAGACGGGATATTCAACTCCGAGATTCCCGCCGTGATCAGGTCATGAATTTCATGCACGGTATTGGGGATGGCGGCATCGGGACAGGCCACGGCGCATTCCATACACCCCGTACACAGATGAAAAACAAACTCCGGCACATCCAAACGGAACAGCCCCTTATCCTTCCAAGCGGCGGTAGCGATGGGAATATGCAACCCCTGACCCGGGTAGACGGGACTTTCACCGATGGTCCCCGCCTTGAAGGGATCAAAGGTGGTTTTGGCATAATAATTTTGATCAAACGCCCCAGCATAATTGGACGACGTTTCCCGTTGGACCATGGAAGCGGAAACCGCCACCCCCATGCCACTTTGGGTTTCATTCAAGCCCGACTCGGCAGCGATAAAGGTAGGATCGTTGTATTCCACCTTGCGCGTGGACAAAATACCCCGTTTGATGACCGACATGTTGCTGGCGACCACTTTGTCGCCTTTGCCACCAAATTTTTTCTGGATCTGGTTTTGAATCTTTGTCAGCAACGCTTCCTCGCTGGAGCGGCCCACCACTTGGGAGACGTTGCCACACATGGCACCGATGAAGGCAATCCCCATCATCCGAACCTGCAAATCCTGCGTCGGGGCATTTTCCTTGGCGATGCTGAAGGCATCGACCACATAAAAGTGAATATCATTGTCCCGAATGGCTTTCCGTGCCGTGGCGGGCAACCTCTTCCATACTTCCAACGGTGCCTCGTTGGATTGCATGATGAAGGTGCCGCCACGCAGCAAACCACGCAACGGATTGGTATGCTCGAAAACCTTATGATCCGGGGAGAGGACGATTTCCACATCCTCCAGTTCCGCATTGGTGATCTTGATGGGTTCAGGGCTTAACGTAAGATAAAAATTGGTGGGGGCACCACTTTTTTCCGAACCATATTTGGGGGCCGACTTGGAATGGAGTTCCATGACACCCGCCAGGATATCGGTCAAAAGCTTACCGGTGGCGATAGTTCCATAACCGCCGACGGAATGAAACCGCACCCGAAGTGCCCCCGGAGGGAGCAAGTGGGGATTGGAATCGGTGGGGAAAGCCATTTTGACCGTTTCGGGATAGGCTTGGCGGAGTCTTTGTTGCAGATCCATCAATTCCTGGTCCTGGGTATCATCGAAGAAACGGGAACCGAGGTAATACAAGGGGATGTTGGTCCCCTCCTCCATATTACGAAACGCCGCCACCAGATGCCGGGGTTGCAGGTCATGGCCGCCCAAACCAAAAATGCCGGTGCATACAATCGGTGCTTCCGCCATGGGGGCGATACCATCATGGCGGGGTTGCCGATGGTTTTGTACCGACTTGAACAGGGCATTGGCGACCAATTCACTCAACATAGTGGAATCGGAACGCTCCAATACGGTGACCACTTTTTTGCCCCCAAGTGCGGCGACGATATCCGCTTCGGGGAAAGGCATGAACTGTTTGATGGAGACCGAACCCACTTTTTTCCCTTGGGAGCGCAGATGATCCACCATGGCTTCGCAGTCATCGGTGACCGAACCCATGGAGACGACGACATACTCGGCATCTTCGCTCCGATAGGTCCGCACCGGCTTGTAGGATCGCCCGGTCAATTGGGAATATTCGTCCATGGCTTGGCGGATAAACCCTGGGACGGCACCGGCAAAATGGGTGCGATGATCGGCACAACCGCCCTGGAAATCGGGCTGGTTTTGGACCGGTCCGGTACTACCGGGGTTATTGGGATCCACCAGGGCGGGAACCCTGGCCCGCGTCCCTTTCTGATGGGCATTGCGCCATTGCCGCGACCATTTGGCGTGGAGGGCGGTGGGAACCCACTCCAGGGTGCTGCCGATGGTACCCCCTGCGTTATCTTTTTCGATATTCTGGGCATTGGCAGCCAGATGGTTCAGGAGGTTACCCAAAGCGGTCTCGTCAAAATCACTGCGATTTTTATGGACGAACTGGGTCAATTGGTGGACCCGTCCTTTGGCACCGAAGAGCATTTCCTGGGCCAGGGTCGGGCAAGGGATCCGTTCTTCGGGGTCACCCAGAAACCCTTGGAGCAATTGCGCTTCCGGGAGGAGGGCTTCGCTTTGCATGTGAGAGGTTGCAAATCCATCCATGGCGTTGGCCACCGGGATCAATGACAAGGCACTGACCTTGTAGCTGATGGCGGCCAGGTCAGCGGCTTCCTGGGGGTTACTGCCGAACAGGATGGTATAGCCGGAATTGACCATAGAATAGACATCATCATGGCCTGCCATGACGTTCAGGGCATGTTTGGAGACCACCCGTGCGGCGATATGGAGGACGAATCCGCCGATTTTTTTACCGGCGGTGACATAGTGGGATTCCAGACCATAGAGGATCCCCTGACTGGAAGAGGCATTAGAGGTGTAGAGTCCCCCCATCAAGGCGGCACCGAGGGCACCGCTCTGGGCGGAGTGTTCCCCTTCCGGTTCGAAGAAGAAGGGATGTTTACCCCACACGTTCATACCACCGTTGGCGCGATAGGATTCGTAGATTTCAGAGATTTCCGTAGAGGGTGTTATGGGATAACCGATAACGCCACCACACACATGCCCCATTACGTGAGCCACAGCCCCATTTCCATGAATCACCGCTTTGATACCAGGAAACTTGGGTTGCTCTGAAGAGTTGCCATTTGCCATTTTTTTTCCCCATCTTGGAAATTTCAGAAAATCTCTATCTTTTGGAGTTCAGACTGGGAATAAACCACGCCCCACGGCCAACCGGACAGATTTCCAGTCTGTCTTGGAGTGGGTCAATCGACAATCTACCTTTGAAAACGGACAACCGGAGGGAACGAGACCCAAATGCGGGCCGATTTCCCTCCGGCGCAGCCAGTCTACCTATTTTTTCTCCATAAGTCCACATTTGAAAATATTTCTGACTTTCACCGTGTATCATGGGACAGGAAATCGGATTGTCTCACGCCGGGTTATCAAAAGCCCGGTGCTTCTGAACCGTTGTGTGGCAAGGGGCATTGTGTTTTACTGAGGGGGTTGTCCCGCACCAAAAGGATGGGTGGCTGAGCGGTTTAAAGCAGCGGTCTTGAAAACCGCCGTGTCGCAAGGCACCGGGGGTTCAAATCCCTCCCCATCCGCCATTCGCACTTTAAGCCTTTGATAACTTTGCAAGTTGTTGTTATCAAAGGGGTTAAATTTCAAAACTGTTACCCCTTACTGTTACCCCTTGCCTCGAACTGTATTGCTCTGGGTTTCCTGGAAATGGGAAGTTTGGGATATTATCCCAACCACCCGTAGAAAACAGGAGCATGGAAAATGGCAAAAGCATCTGATTTGACCCCAGAACAACGTGTAGAGATTGTTCTTGCGCTGTTAAGAAGGGATGAGCCCGCATCGATATTGGCTCGTCGGCACGGGATCAGCACCAATACGCTGAGCCAATGGCGGGAGAAGTTCTTGGCTGGAGGTACGAACAATCTAGTGGTCCAACCGAACTATTTTGACTAGCGGCGATGGGCCGTCCTGCCAAGCAACTGCGAAAATAAACTAGTCAATTCAGTTCGGGTAAACCACTAGTGTGAAACATGCAACGAGTTGGAATAAAATGCGGCAAGCCCAAACGACCATCACAGTCCAAACACGGGGCGTGGGACTCCTGGAAATCACCGAAGAGGTTGCAGCGTGGCTACAGGACCAGAGCGCACGCACAGGTCAGATTACGATATTCTGCCGACACACTTCTGCCAGCTTGACCATCCAGGAAAACGCCGATCCAGACGTTCAGCGTGATCTGGTCGCTTTTTTCAACCGCTTGGTCCCGGAAGGTGCCACATGGTTCCAGCACACCAGCGAAGGGCCGGACGACATGCCAGCGCATATCAAGGGTACGCTCACGGACGTTTCCCTCACCATACCGGTTTCTAATGGGCGAATGGTGTTGGGGACGTGGCAGGGGATTTATCTTTGCGAACATCGGCGGCGACCATATCAGAGGGAATTGGTGTTGCATTTTACTGGGGAGTGAAACTGCTCTCCGCTCCAGCATGGTCGAGGGGATGGGGTAGCCAGAAGTCGCCACCAAACGCGCTCTGTCGCGGCATGCCTTTCCTCCTGGTAGAATCGTCCCGACGCGGCGCAGAATAACACCCCCACGGACCACGCAGACCGTTTTGTAGCCAACCTGTTTGGGTGGTTCGGGGTGCGTGGTGCGCACGAAACGTTGTCCCGTTGCATTCAACGACAGTGAACAACCAAAAAACATGCAGTGCTTCGTTTACATTCTTGGCAGTGATGGCAAGGGCGGGCGACGTACCTATGTCGGTTGGACCACTGATTTGGACAGACGACTTGATGAGCACAACGCGGGCATCGGTGCCCGTTCGACCAGGGGCCGACAGTGGTCTCTCCTATACGCAGAACGATACCTCATTCGCTTCGATGCCATGAGTCGGGAGTGGCATCTGAAAAGAGACCGCCGGTTTCGTCAGGGTGTTTATCGGGAGTAATGGAACGGCGGTTTCTGAAAAAAATGGCACTTTTCTAAGTTTGTGGTGGATGCCAGTGGTTTAATGGGGGTATCGTGGGATTTCGCACTATGGCATTCACCGCAGCATCAACCACCAGACCCCCCTGGCAATGCATCCACCATCCCAACCGGGAGTCGCGTTATGACCACACTCACCATGGATCTGCCCAACACCGTTTTTTCCTCCTTGAGGAGATCTCCTGGGGAATTCGCCATAGAGATGCGCAAGGCCGCTGCCATCCACTGGTACCAAAAGGGTCTGCTTTCCCAGGAAAAGGCTGCTGAGGTTGCGGGACTGGACCGAACCGATTTTTTGCTGCTGCTGGCATCCGAAAAGGTGGATGTCTTTGCCGTGGACATGGAATCCCTGCGCCAAGAGTTGAACATTGTTTGACCCCGTCATCATCCATAACATTGCCATTGATCTAACTGCATCTTCTGGGAGTCGAGAAGATGATTGACAAGGCCGCCACATGACACCCACCGCAGCCCCGCCTGCTCTGCCCGATGACTACGCCGACTGGCTAAAACATCTCAAGGGTGATATTGCCCGCGCCCAACAACGGGCAGCGTTGGCCGTTAATTCGGAGCTGGTGCAACTTTACTGGCGTATCGGGCGAGATATTCTGTTGCGGCAGGAAGCTCAAGGTTGGGGCGCAAAGGTGATTGATCGTTTGGCGCGTGATTTGAAGGATAGCTTCCCGGATATGCGCGGTTGGTCGTCCAGTAACCTCAAGTATATGCGTTTTTTTGCTCAGCATTGCCCGGATGGAAAATTTGGTCAGCAGCCCGCTGACCAATTACCGTGGTTCCATATCGTGATCTTGCTGACTAAGCTGGATAACCCGATTGATCGCGATTGGTATGCAACACAGGCAGTGCAGCTTGGCTGGTCACGCACAACGCTGGAACTGCACATCAAAAATCGGTTACACACGCGACAAGGGACGGCAGTGAGCAATTTTGTGGCGCGTTTGCCATCACCCGATTCAGCCTTGGCTAACGACACGCTGAAAGACCCATATCTGTTCGACTTTCTCGGTTTGGGTGATGACGCGCACGAACGAGAAATCGAGTCCGGGCTGATCCGCCATATCACCCGTTTTTTGCTGGAATTGGGAGCTGGTTTTGCCTTCGTTGGGCGGCAGTTCAGACTGGAGGTGGCTGGAGACGAGTTTTTCATTGACCTGCTCTTCTACCACACGCGCTTGAAGTGCTACGTGGTCATTGAACTCAAAGCTACCGCCTTCAAACCGGAACATGCAGGGCAGATTAACTTTTATCTTGCCACCGTAGATGCGCAGGTCAAGGCCGAGGATGACAAACCCACCATCGGTCTGCTACTGTGCAAACAACAAAATCGGTTGGTGGCGGAATATGCGCTGTCAGGCATTGAGAAGCCCATCGGCGTTGCCGAGTACCGATTGCTGCGTGATTTGCCGGAAATGTTGGGGCGTAACTTGCCGAGCATTGCCGAGATTGAAGCGGAATTGGCCGGGGATGTGAGCGATCTGAATGAAAAGTCATGATCGCAGACCAACTCGCACAGGTAACTTTTGGCTGACTGGGTGATACTGACTACGCATGGATGGGATCGGTTTTGGCGTACACGCCTTTCTGGCTGGTTTTGCTGTTCCGGGGCGTTTGCCTGTCTTGCCAGGAAAAACGCAACACAGAGCGTCCTGTGAGGATGGAGTTTCTGCCACTCCTGGACTTTCAGATTGCTGTACGGGTGCCGTTGTGTTACCGTGGGCACAAGTTTTCTGAACTTGTGGGAGGAGTGATCATGTCTCAGACCTATACCGCCGTTACCAAGCAAGTGGACGGCTGGTGGGTGGGGTGGGTAGCGGAAATCCCCGGTGTCAATTGCCAGGAACCCACTCGCGAAACATTGCTGGAAACCCTGGCCATCACCCTGCGAGAAGCCATCGCCTTCAACCGTCAGGAGGCTTTGGCCATGGTTGGCAGCGACTACCACGAAGAGTGCATCGCCCTGTGAAACGTAGCGAGCTGTTGCGCTACCTGCGGACTCAGGGATGCGAACTGTTGCGGGAAGGGGGTCGTCACTCGTGGTGGTGGAACCCGGCAGAGAATCGACGCTCTGCCGGGTTCCACCACCAGGAAATAATCGATCTGCTGGCCCGCAAAATTTGTCGGGACTTGGGTGTTGGCAACATCAAGTGAGAGCCGGTTTGCCGTCCTGTTGCGGATCAACGGCGCGAATATGGGCGGAGGAGGCCGGGGTAGCAGTGTTACCCCCACTGTTACCCCAATTTTTGATGGCTCTTAAAAATTCACTTTAGAATTCAAATGTTATTAAGCTTGTGGCCGATGGTTCCTCCCCATCCGCCAATTTTTTTCTACCATCGTCGTGGACGTGCGCACGCAGGATGCGGTGGTATGACGACCGGAGAGATACGTCAAATGGCTACTCCAGAAGCTCTTCAGGTCGTAACGCGCTATTTGCACTATCTGAAGGATCAGGGAATGCCTATCGCCTTTGGCGTCCTTTATGGATCCCAGGCGCGTGGGGACGCAAGGCCAGACAGTGACTTCGACCTTATGGTCGTTTCCTCCCAATTTGATCAACCAAACAATTGGAACCACACAGAACGTCTTTGGAAAGCAACCGTGTATACCGACAGTCGTATCGAACCCATTGGCATCGGTGCCAAACAGTGGGAAGAGGATGAGAGCTTTCCCCTGATCGACATCGCCCGTCAGGAGGGACAGATCATCCCAATGTGAGTTTGAGTCTCAGTCTGGAATTCAAACGGATCATTTTGCCGACTCCCCGATAATAGCCGACAGACATCATGATTGAAGACATCAAAAAAACCCTGTGGGCGACCGCCGACAAGCTGCGGGCCAATATGGATGCCGCCGAATATAAGCACCTCGTACTTGGCCTCATCTTCCTCAACTCTATTTTCAACACCTTCACCGCACGTCGGGCTGAATTAAAACGGCGTTTCGCGGACCCGTCGGACGCATGTTTTCTTCCCAACGCAACCGAAAATCAATAAGCCGCCGAACTGGAAGATCGGGATTATTACAACTATCAGGACATCCCCAGCTTTTGTCGTCGTGTTAAACTGTCTGAGATTGCCGAATATGGGTATGAGTTTTGAACCATGAACACGAGGTGAATGCATGATGACCGTTGCCGAATTGATCGAAATCTTGAAACAGCATGAGCCAGACATGCCGGTGACGGTGGCTGGATATGAGGGGGGGTACAACGATATCTCCTCGGTGGCTCCGGTTCGGATGATCACGGAGGCCAACACCCAGTGGTACTTCGGGGCGCACGAAGAAGCCGATGATGGAAACGAGAAAACCGTGACGGCACTGTTGCTGTCTGGACATAATCATGTGGCAAAGGATGGTTGAAATGGCGGAGCGGGACAATCAGTCTGGAGTACCCCATAAGGAGAGCGCGTCCCGGCTGAGTGTGGAAGCTTTGGAACTGGCAGTGGCGGCTCTGGAAGAGGGGCTGCGAGAATATGAAATGTATCCATTGCTGACCATGCGCGATGGCGTCATCCAACGGTTCGAGATCGCCATGGACCTCTCCTGGAAGTTGCTCCAACGCACCCTCAAGGATGTTTTGGCCATCAGTCCGGGTTTGATGCGAACTAGGCAGGACATGTTCCGCATTGCTGCGGAATACGAGCTGATAACAAACACAGAGGCGTGGCTGGGACATTATGAGGCACGCAATCAGACATCGCATATCTATGACCGTGATCTGGCGGCCCATGTCTTCAAACAGATTCCCGCATTTCTTCCGAATGTGCGAGAACTTGTCGTGAGGTTGAAAGGTGCTTCTTGATCTTGATCTGCAAACCAGCCATCTTGGGATCATACGGGAGATCCTGCAACGATGCGTTCCCCATTGGGAGGTTTGGGCCTTTGGTTCTCGGGTGCGTGGAATGGCGCGCCCCTCTTCGGACCTGGATTTGTGCATCCTGAGCGAAGAGCCGTTGGCATTCCATCTGCTCAGTCAATTGCGGGACTCTTTCTCAAGTTCCACCCTTCCCTTCCGGGTAGACGTGGTAGATTGGGCGACCACCAGTGATTCGTTTCGGAAGATTATTGAGGAAAACAAGATTGTGGTTCAAAAGGGACAAGACAAGAAAATGCGTGGGAGTCAATGGAGATGATCAAGCCGGGCAAACGGGACGTAAAACACCTCATACGGATTACCGGTCCAGAATTGACCAGTCTACAGGCATTGACAGTTGATATGTCCGAGTGCTTTGGGCTGGATAGTCGTATCGGCAAATACCAAGGTAAACGCCCAATCGGTTTGTACCAGTGGGATCTGGATTGTTTGATCGGTGCCATCGAAATGGGTATCAAAGATATCCAAACCAAGGGACAGGCTGGGTATGGCCGTTATGGCACATCCGACAAAGACAGCCTCAATCGCCTTTTACAACGTCTGCAAAGTGCATACACTTCCCATGATAAACCTACTCCAAAAACATGACTGAAGATATCTCAACCGCGTGGGTCCGTGCTGCCCGGACCATCGGTGATGCCGATGCCTTGTTGATCACCGCCGGGGCGGGAATGGGGGTCGATTCGGGTCTGCCTGACTTCCGGGGTAATACCGGATTCTGGCGGCACTATCCCCCCATGGAATCGTTGGGCCTCGCGTTCGTGGACATGGCCAACCCGGAACGTTTCCGCCAAGATCCCACCTTGGCCTGGGGCTTCTACGGCCACCGGCTGCATCTGTACCGCCAGACGCCCCCCCATGATGGTTATCGCCAATTGTTGGATATGGCCCACAACAAACCCCGTGGGTTCTTCGTATTCACCAGCAACGTTGACGGGCATTTCCAACGATCAGGATTCCCAATGGATCGGGTGGCCGAATGTCATGGCTCCATTCACCACCTGCAATGCCTCCACCCCTGTTCCCGATCTATCTGGTCCGCCGACGCAACCAACATTCCGGTGGACAAAACCACGTTCCGAGCCACGGGCACCTTGCCCCAATGTCCAAACTGCCGACGCTTGGCCCGGCCCAACGTGTTGATGTTCGACGATGGCCAGTGGGTACCTGATCGCACGAACACGCAAACTATCCAACTCAATCAATGGCTGTCTGCCCTGGATAAAGCCGACGACCGCCTGACTGTGGTGGAACTCGGTGCAGGGCTTGGGGTGCCCACGGTGCGACGATTTTCTGAATCGGTGGCACGTCATCATGGCGGCAACCTGGTGCGGATCAACATCAAAGATCATCAGGTTCCGGGTGATCTAAACGCCGTCTCCCTGCCCTTGGGTGCGGCAGAGGCGGTGCTGCACATTGACGAAAAACTTAAAAACCTGTGAAGACTTCCTGACATGCACGGTAGAACTTTCTTTTAATCCACGGGAGGTGCATGATCCCTATGTCGTTACGGTGTTATTGTTCCAAAACACACAAACATGGGGAAAATGTCTGGGTCATCCATGACGGGCCGTTCCACTTCAGGAGCCAAAACATGATCGTCGTTGTCAACCGCATCCCTGTCAAAAAAGACTATTGGGACGAATTTGAGACCCGGTTTCAAAATCGGGCGGGTCTGGTAGACCGCTCCCCAGGTTTTATCCGTAACTTGGTCCTCCGCCCGGTGGACAACAGTTCCCACTATCATGTCATAATGACCTGGTGGGAAAACAAAGAAGCTTTCGAGGCCTGGACACAAAGCCCCGCCTTCAAAGAAGCCCATGCAGCCCATCGCGGTGCCAATCGCGACATGTACGCCGGACCCAACGTGTTCGAAATGCATGAGGTGGTGACCGACACTTCAGATGGCGCAACCAGTCAAACAAAACCATGAACCCTACCACGGCAGACGACAAATCTTACCTCGGCGAATGCCGCAGCGTCACCATCACCAGCATCTCGGAAATCGGCTGGCACGATACCCGCCAGATATTGGCCGATATCCAAGCTACCGGAGGACCGCAAGCGAGCCAGTGGGATAAAACATGGGATCCCCACAACGCCGCTGGCAGTTCCAGCTTGATCGAAATCACGTCGCTGCACGGTGAACAACATAAATTTATCGTTGATTGTGGGTGGGATGAAGAGTACATGGCCCGCCGTTTTGAAGAAACCGGCGTCGCTCGCATGGTGGAACGTGGAGAAATCGATTTTTTGTTTCTCTCCCACGAACATTTAGACCACCTGTGGGGACTCCAAACCGTTCTGCGTCTGCGACCCGACATCACCCTCAGGATCCCCCCCACCTTCACCCAGGAGGCCATGGCCTTCATCCTGGGAGAACGGACCGCTCCAACCCACACAGGGACAAAACCACGGGTCAAACACACGGGAACGATCATCCCAACCCCTCCCGGAAAACCCACCATCCTCTATCCCGGCTGCGTGGCCGTGGTTTTCGACCTTCCCATCCCGCTCGGCATCCACGGCGAACAATCGCTCTACTTCCGGGTGCAAAACA
This sequence comes from Magnetococcales bacterium, assembly GCA_015228925.1. Classification (GTDB taxonomy): domain Bacteria; phylum Pseudomonadota; class Magnetococcia; order Magnetococcales; family UBA8363; genus UBA8363. Next base: position 27,997 of record JADGCQ010000041.1, read on the forward strand.
AAGGGACCGTTTGTGTGACGGGCTGCTGCCACCAAACCGTCACCCGCCTAGCCGACCATGCCCTCACCCACATCACCAACGATGCCACACTCCATGGTCTATACGGTGGACTCCATATTGCCCCCTTCGGTCCCCTGTCTGCCGAACAGGGGCAAATGATCGCCGATCTGCGCCGTTTTGGGTTCCAAAAGATCGCCGCCAACCATTGCACCGGACCATCGGCCATTGAAAAAATGGTGGAACTCAGATATCCGGTCATCCCAGGCAACCGGGGAGCCATCACCTTCGGATAACCCCGATTCGGGACAGGTCTTTCAACCCCCACCCTACAGGAATCAAACCCATGCAAAATTTTGTCTACCACAATCCGGTTCGCATCCTTTTTGGCGAGCATACCATTGCCCAGCTTCCCACCGTCATTCCCCAAGGCAGCCGGGTTCTCATGGTCTATGGCCAGGGTTCCATCCACCGGAACGGGGTTTATCAACAGGTGAAAACGGCACTGAACGGTTGGTCTCTATTGGAATTTGGCGGATTGGAGGCCAATCCACACTATGAAACCTGTCTGAAGGCGGTAGAGATTTGCCACCAAGAAACAATCACCTTTCTCCTGGCCGTCGGGGGGGGATCGGTGCTGGATGGGACCAAGTTCATTGCCGCCGCCACCCTGTTTGCGGGTGATCCCTGGTCCATGCTGGCTGACAATGCCCCCGTGGAACGGGCACTCCCTCTGGGGTGTGTTTTAACGTTGCCCGCCACTGGATCGGAAATGAACGGTTTTTCGGTCATTTCGCGTGAGTCCAACCAGGAAAAACGGGGGTTTGGCAGTCCGCATCTCTATCCGCAATTTTCCATTCTGGACCCCAGCACCACCTTTTCGCTGAATGATCGTCAGGTCGCCAACGGCATTGTGGACACCTTTATCCATGTCATGGAGCAATACCTCACCACCCCCGCCCAGGCACCGTTACAAGATCGGCAGGCGGAGGCCATCATCCTGACCCTTCTGGAAGAGGCACCCAAAGTTCGCACCATCCCCAACGATTATGCCGTGCGTGCCAATCTGATGTGGTGTGCCACCCAGGGATTGAACGGCCTCATCGGTTGCGGTGTACCGCAAGACTGGTCCACCCATTTGATCGGGCATGAACTCACCGCACTCTATGGTCTGGATCATGGCCAATCATTGGCGGTGGTGTTGCCTGGGGTCTGGATGTTCAATCTAAAATTAAAACAGGCCAAGCTGGCACACTATGCCCGCCGGATCTGGGGGATGACCGAAGGTTCCGAAGAGACCTTGGCTTTGGCGGCCATCGAACGGACCGAGCAGTTTTTCCGAGAATTAGGGGTCAAGACGCGGTTATCGGAATATGGAATCGGCCCGGAGGCGGTCCAAGCGGTCGCCGACCGGATCAAGGCCAGAGGACTTACCCTGGGCGAACAAGGAAACATCGGAAGCGATGCAGTGGCCAGCTTGTTGACGATGCGGCTTTGAACAAAGGCATCGATCATGATTTAAGGGAGTCGTGACGCCATGCCCCGGCATTGCTTCATGACCATTCCCAAGGGTCGATCACGTCCAGGCCGGGAAGAAGAAAGTCCCGCCGGTTGCGCGTCACCAGCCGCAGTTCGTGATGCAGGGCCGTAGCCGCAAGCAGACTATCAATTGCGGGCAACGAACGTCCCACCTCCCCCAGCAACCGCCCCCAGCGGTCGGCGACCACGCGATCTACCGGCAACACCCGCCCGCCAAACCAGCCGGAAAGATCGTGTTCCAACCACAAACGGAGCCGTTCCCGCCGGACCCCTGGGGCCAACCGCTCCACCCCCTTACGAATCTCGCCCAGGGTCAGCACGCTGACGTGAAGGCGATAGTCCGGCACCTGAGACAACCAACGAAGCACCGCCGGATTCGGCTCGGTACGCACCGTTTCCGAAAGGATATTGGTATCGAGCAGATAGCTCACAACACCATTTGCCGGTCCGTGGAACGGTCCCGTTCCAGGTCCAGATCCACCCCGACGAAGGGCGAGGTACGCATGAAATCGACGAAAGAGGAGACGGGATGTGTCATCCGATCAAATTCCGCACGGCTGACCAGTACAGCGGACGGTTCCCCATGCACCGTGATCTCCTGGGGACCATCGACCGCCGCCCGGCGTACCAATTCGCTGAAACGGGCTTTGGCCTCTTGTAATTGCCATGTGGGCATCAGAGCGACTCCTGGGTTGTGGTTGGACTAGTCTGACTATAATGGAAATCTGCCCCATTGTCAGCCGCAAAATGTGGGGAGCCAAGAGAGTTGTCCGGTTCTATAGCCAAGAAAATCTTGAATCTCCAATCCCTCGGACTGGCTTGGTCAGGTTGTCGTCGATTGAAACCGCGACCGGGTGACGATTTTCATCGGTAACCAGCTTTCTCCGAACGGCGGGCATACCAACCTCTCCCGAAAAACAAAACATCCCACCCCCAGGCGCAATCAGCCCCATGCCAATCTTTTGCGGGCAAACCGTTGGACACCGCACCCCTGAAACCCCGACGGAGAAGAACTACGACCGAAGCTTATGCCCCATCGATCATGATTTCCCTTTGCGCACGGCCAGCAGGGCGCGAATTTTTTGAAGGTTGGATTCCATCCCCTGAATGTAATAAGACGCACCTCTCTCCTGGGCAACTCTCAGGGCGTTCTGAACGACAACCATGGCCTCCTCCAAGCGAGCTGTACCCCCCTCTCGTTCTCCCAAAGAAAAAAGCACAGTTCCCAGGTTGTTTTGGGTCATGGCCCAATCCAGGGGGACGCGAGCCTGGGTCCGCTCTTTCAATGCCTCCCGATAGACCTGCACAGCCTCCTCCAAGCGGGTCATGCCGTTCTCACGTTCGCCCAAACGGGAAAGCACAGTTCCCAGGTTGTTTTGGGTCATGGCCCAATCCAGGGGGACGCGAGCCTGGATCCGCTCTTTCAATGCCTCCCGGTAGACCTGCACAGCCTCCTCCAAGCGGCACGTACAGTTCTGCCGTTCTCCCAAACTTACAAGCGCATTACCCAAGTTGTTTTTGGTCGCAGCCCAATCCAGGGGAACGCAAGCCTGGGTCCGCTCTTTCAGAGCCTCCAGGTAGGCATGCACAGCCTTTTCCAAGTGGCACGTACAGTTCTTCCGTTCTCCCAAATTTACAAGCACGTTGCCCAAATTGTTTTGGATCGCAGCCCAATCCAGGGGGACACGAGCCTGGGTCCGCTCTTCCAGAGCCTCCCGATAGGCCTGCAATGCCTCCTCCAAGCGGGTCGTGCCGCTCTCTCGTTCTCCCAAACCCCGAAGCGCAATGCCCAGGTTGTTTTGGATCGCAGCCCAATCATCGGGGGCGCGGTCGCGCGGATAGGCTTCGAGGAGTTTCTTATAAAGTTCGATGGATTTCTCCAAAGCATCATTGTCGCCAAACTCCTCCCCCTGGTGAACCCAAGCGTCGGCCTCCCGTCCCAAATAGGCCAGTTTCCCGGCTTCTTGGGTTGGGGGCAGGGCGTTGGCGGCAGAGGCAAAATGGCCGGCGGCATCGGCATAACGCAAGCGGGTCATGGCCAATTCCCCACGACTCCCCCAGGTGGCGGCCATCTCCACCCCTTGCAATTCCAACACCTGGGCCAACAGAGCGTCGGCTTCATCGTGATGGACAGCGGCGATGGCGGCTTCCACTTTTTGCTTCAATTCAGGGATGCGGCCATCATTGCCCGGAATGGATTGCACCTGCTTGCGCAAAGCCATGTGCCGATCGGCAATCGCCACCAACCTGGCTGGCCATTGTTCCTGAGGAACATTGTTCTCGTCGAGAATGGCAAAGAAACTTTGGAAAGCACCCTGATTGACCCCAAGCTGCCGTTCCTGCTCATGAATGGTCTGCTCTTGCTCACGAGTCAACTCTCGCCAATGGGCCACTTGCGCCTCCACAAGAGCCAGAGCATCCTTGAGTGTCAAACCGTTGTTGTTGATTGTAACAGAATCACTTGGAGTTTTTTCGCGCTTATTGGAATAAAACGCACCACCGATCCCCAACAGGACGGGAACAACGACTCCCAGGGGGACTGCATTATCTGTAATCCATTGCCAAACGTCGGCCCCCAAATCACCCATCCCCCACCCCCGACGATCCGAGAACCTAGAAGTTCACATGATTCTAAAAGGAATGATCCTTTCATCATCCGGTTGGTGTATC
>JADGCQ010000042.1 GCA_015228925.1 Magnetococcales bacterium
AACCCTGGGGGCAATCCCCCAGACCCCTTTTTTCTTTCAATAATTTTCTAGGGGGGGTGAACGGTTACCCAGATGCTGGCTCTGTGAAAAAGGGAACCTGCGGTTGACTTCTCCAAGAGGGATCATTATGAAACACGGTCACGTTATGCCCTTTGGTACTTCTGTGATGGATGAAGGTGGTGTTCATTTCCGCCTTTTTGCCCCTGGTGTCGCACAGGTCAACTTGTTCCTTGACGAAGCCCGGGAATTCTCCATGAATGCCGTAGGTGCGGGTTGGTTTGAATCAAAGCAACCTTCGGCACACGCTGGCAGTACCTATCAGTTTCGCCTTCCTAGTGGTTTATTGATCCCCGATCCGGCTTCGCGTTATAACCCAAAGGATGTTCACGGTCCTTCCGAAGTGATTGACCCCCAGACATTTGATTGGCCTAAGTCCCCATGGCGTGGTCGGCCATGGGAAGAGGCGGTTCTCTATGAATTACATGTAGGTGCCTTCACATCTCAAGGAAACTTTGACGGGGTCATGGAGCGTCTGGACACTCTGGCCGATTTGGGAGTCACCGCCCTTGAAATTATGCCGGTGGCCGACTTCCCCGGTCGATACAACTGGGGTTACGACGGTGTTTTGCTCTTTGCCCCCGATGCCACCTATGGCAGACCAGAAGACTTTAAACGCCTCATCACCGCCGCCCATGAACGCAACATGATGGTGCTGCTGGATGTGGTCTATAACCATTTTGGTCCCGAAGGTAACTATCTGCATACCTATGCCCCGATTTTTTTTACAGCACGCCATTCAACACCCTGGGGGGCGGCTATCAACTTTGAAAACCAACCCACAGTACGTAACTTTTTCATTCAGAACGCCCTCTTCTGGTTGGAAGAATATCAACTGGACGGTCTGCGACTCGATGCCATCCACGCCATTTTTGATACCAGCACACCAGATATCATAACCGAATTGACACACGCCGTAAGAAAAGGGCCGGGGTCGCAGCGGCACATTCACCTGATATTGGAAAATGATTCCAACCAGGTGGGTTATCTGCAACGGAATGAGGCCGGTCAACCCCTCCTAGCCACGGCGCAATGGAACGATGATATCCACCATGTCCTGCATACTCTGACCAGTGGTGAAGGGGATGGCTACTATGCCGACTACACGACCCAACCGGCGCAACGGTTGGGTCGCTGCCTAACCCAAGGGTTCGCCTATCAAGGGGAACCCTCTTTGTTCCGGGATGGTAAACAACGGGGAGAACCCAGCAGCCATCTGCCGCCAGGGGCCTTTGTCCATTTTTCGCAAACACACGATCAAGTTGGCAACCGGGCGTTTGGTGAACGGTTGTGCCACCTTATCAACAAACCCGCATTGGAGGCGGTCACCACGGTGCTACTCCTCGCACCACAACCACCCATGCTCTTTATGGGAGAGGAATTCGCCGCTGACCAACCATTTCTTTTCTTTTGCGATTTCGGCCCAGATTTGGCGGATGGGGTTACCAAAGGTCGGCGACGGGAGTTTTCTCGTTTTGCCCGCTTTTCTGATCCCGCCTTGTTGGCAAAAATTCCCGATCCCTGTGCCTTGGAAACATTCAAGGCGTGCGTATTGGATTGGGACGCACTGAAACGACAGCCCCACAACACCACATGGCAACTTTATCGGCAATTGCTCTCCCTGCGCCATCGCTGGATCACACCGCGTCTGCCCGGAATGGGCAACGGTCATCCCCAGATGCACATCCTGTCGGAACGTGCCTTGATCATACACTGGTGGCTCGGTGACGGATATCAATGGTCGCTCATGGCCAATCTGGGTCATGAGGCGACAATTGTTCCAGCAAACAAGGGCGAGCTGATCTTCTCCACATCCAATCTTGATTCCAAACAGATTCAAGCGGGACATTTTCCACCATGGTCCGTGGCTTGGCATCTGCAACAGTGGGAAAATCACCCATGACCGTGGTCCATCCAAGCAATTCAGACGCATTGGCACGCTTAGCAACCATTTGTGGCATTACGCAAGAATACACCGATGTCTGGGGGAAAACCCATCCCACCTCCGAGGCGACGCTCAGTGCCTTACTGGCCGCCATGCACCTTCCCTTGAACCAGGATCCGGCCCTCCTGCTGGCAGATCTGGAGGAAAAAGAGTGGCGGCGGCTGATCCCCCCAGTTCAGGTGTTGACGGTGGGGACCATTCCAACCATCCCGGTTTCCATCCCCAAAGCCCAAGCCCATAGCACCTACCAATGGATTGTGACCACCGAACAGGGTGAACGCTCTTCTGGCCTGTTCAAACCCTCGGAATTGCAGCAACTTGAGGAAAAGAAACTTGGCAAAGACCCTTTTTTGCGGGTCACTCTTATTCTGCCGCCGCTCTTAGTTACCGGTTACCACCGTTTGGATATGAAACAGCCGGGACGATTGGGTCAGAAACGGGCGACCATGACCCTCATCGTCGCCCCACCAGGTTGTTACCAACCAAAGGCTGTGCAAGGAGACGATTGTGTATGGGGGACGATGGTACAACTCTATGGGTTGCGCTCACGGCGTAATTGGGGCATCGGCGATTTGGGCGATCTACACACCCTGGTAACCATGTCGGCCCAAGTGGGCAGTGGCGTGGTCGGGGTGAATCCCACACATGCTCTGATGCTGGACTCTCCTGGGGGTTGCAACCCCTATGGCCCCTCCAACCGATGTTTTTCCAGTGTGCTTTATCTTGATGTGGAAGCGGTCCCGGAATTTTCCGAGTGTGCGGCGGCAAAAACGCTTGTCGCCTCCGAACCATTTCAAAGTCGTCTGCGCGACTTACGTTTAAGTGAATATATCTCTTATGAATCGGTGGCGGAGGTCAAATCTGAAGTTCTTGCCAAGGTTTATAGACATTTTTGTGACCACCACTTGGCCAACGACAGCTCTCGCGCCTGCGCATTTCGCCTGTTCCGAAGAAATGAGGGAGAACTCTTGGAGGTTCACGCCCGCTTTGAGGCGATCCAGGAGGCCCTTCGGATCAAGGATAAAACGATTGTTGGTTGGCCGGAATGGCCCAAGGAATATCTTCATCCCAATGCCCATGCCGTAGCGGAATTTGCCGAAAAACACCCAGAAAGTGTCGAATTTCACATCTGGTTACAATGGATCACCGCAGAACAGTTTGCCACTCTGGAGGCACTGTCCTGTCGCAATGGTTTGGAAGTGAGTCTCTACCAGGATCTGGCTGTGGGGGCAAATCGGGGGGGATCGGAGGCTTGGGGCCAGCAGGAGACGTTGGCACAGGGTGCCTCCATGGGAACACCGACGGATACGCTTTATCCCTTGGGACAAAACTGGAATCTGTCACCCATGGTGCCGCACCGGATGAAAGAGGCAGCCTATGCCCCCTTTATCGCCGTGTTACGTGCCAACATGCGCTATTGGGGGGCGTTGCGCATCGACCATATCGTCAGCTTGGAACGGCAATTCTGGATCCCTGCCGGTCTTTCTCCAGAACAAGGGGCTTATGTCACCTATCCCTTATTGGACCTGCTTGGCATTGTCATGCTGGAGAGCCAGCGCAATCGCTGCATGGTGATTGGAACGGACCTGAGTACCGCGCCCAAGGGGTTGCGTTCCCATCTGGCAACGGCCAATGTTTTGTCCTGTCGGCCATTTCTATTGGAGCGGACCACCCAAGGGGCATTCACACCACCGTCTGAGTATCCGCGCCAGGCTTTGGTTGCGGTGAGTCGCATTGATCTGCCACTTCTGCCGGAAGGGGTGAGCATTCTCGCAAGAATGCCGCCAAAAATACTTTTAGTTAATATTGATGATATTTTTGGCGTTGCCGGCCAAGCCTCTTTGCCGGGAAGCCTGGATGGGCGAAATCCCAATTGGTGGCGACGTTACCCTTTGGATCTTGAAGATTGGAAGGAAGATGGTCGTTTCGGTGCCATGAGCGCGTTGTTGCGCCACGAATGCGGAAATGCCGTGGTGCCGCGCCAGGATGAAAGTCTGCCTGCGCGCACAGCCATCATACCGAGGGCAACCTATCGGCTTCAGTTTAACCAGGATTTCACCTTCACCCAAGCCGAAGCCATGGTTTCCTACCTCTGGGAGTTGGGGGTCAGCCATTGCTACGCCTCGCCCTATCTGAAAGCGCGGCCTGGAAGCAGGCATGGTTATGATATCGTCGATCATAACGCCCTCAATCCAGAGATTGGAACCCCTGGAGAATTTGAAAATTTTGTCGTCGCCCTGCAAAACAAGGGGATGGGTCAGATTATCGATGTAGTCCCCAATCACATGGGGGTGATGGGATCCGACAACATCCAATGGTTGGATGTGTTGGAAAACGGGCCAGCCTCGGTTTGGGCAATGTTTTTTGATATTGATTGGGATCCCCTCAACCCGGAACTGAAAAACAAAGTGCTGCAACCCTTGCTGGGGGATCACTATGGGGCCGTCCTCAACCGTGGTGAACTGCGGTTGGAATATGACGGGGCACGGGGTGAATTCAGTATTTTCTACTATCAGCATCGGTTGCCGATTGATCCATCGACCTACCCCATGATTCTTGGCAACCAGATCGAACGCCTGATTGGCGAAATCGGTGAAGATCATGAAAGTTCGATTGAGGTACAAACACTGCTCACCTCCTTCGGCCATTTGCCCACACGTACCGACACCAACCCGGAGAAAATCACCGAGCGACAACGTAACAAGGAGGTCCATAAGCACCACCTGGCCATGCTCAGCAAGAATTGCGGCGAAATTTCCCGTTATATCGCCTCCAGTCTCACCAATTTTAACGGCATTCCCAACCATCCTTCCAGTTTTGATTTAATGCATGATCTCATTCAGGCCCAGGGTTACCGTCTGGCTTACTGGCGCGTGGCCTCCGATGAGATCAACTATCGCCGATTTTTCGATATCAACGATTTGGCCGCTCTGCGTATGGAAGACCCGGCGGTGTTCGCTGCGACCCATGGTTTTATTCTTAAACTCGTTACCCAGGGAAAAGTGGATGGATTGCGCATCGACCATCCCGATGGACTGTATGATCCTGGTGACTATTTCCGTCGTCTTCACCAAGTCGTCGGGGGAACCGTCATCGTACCGGGGGCGCCATTACCGCTGTATCTGGTGATTGAAAAAATTCTCGCCAACCATGAATGGTTGCCGAGAGATTGGCCAATTCACGGTACCACCGGTTACCGTTTTGCCAATCTGGTCAATAATCTGTTCGTCGATTCCAGCGCTGAACAGTTCATGACGCGGATTTATAATCATTTTATCGGTTCCGAAACCAAATTTGAAGATATTGCCCATGACAATAAAAAGCTGATCATGCAAACCACCCTGTCGAGTGAAGTCAGTGTCCTCGCCAATCGGTTGGCCCGTATCGCCGCCGCCAGTCGGGACACCTTTGATTTCACCCGTAACCGATTACAAGAAGCATTGGTGGAAGTCTTGGCCTGTTTTCCGGTTTATCGCAGTTATGTCGCCTACGGCCACCTCTCCGCCGATGATCGCCGTTACATTGCCTCAGCGGTGGGCTTGGCAAAAAAACGCAATACCATTGTCAATGCTGATATTTATAATTTTCTTGAGGGCGTGCTGACCAACGATCTGGCGCGTAGTCGCAATGCTTCCTTCCGTAAACCTATGGAAGATTTTGCCATGAAATTCCAGCAGGTTTCTTCCCCGGTCATTGCCAAAGGGGTCGAGGACACCGCCTTTTACCGTTACCATCGTCTGATTTCCCTCAACGATGTCGGCGGTGAACCCGAGCGTTTTGGTATTTCGGTCGCTGAATTTCACGCGGAAAACAAAGCGCGGGCCATCCGTTGGCCACACAACATGTTGGCCACCTCCACCCACGACAGCAAACGCTCCGAAGACGTTCGCGCCCGCATCAACGTCCTGTCTGAGATTCCTGCCAAATGGCGACGGATGGTCAACCGTTGGCGTCGTTTAAATCAGGTTTATAAGCGCATGGTGGACGGTATGGAGGCACCCTCCCGCAACGAGGAATACCTGCTCTACCAGACTCTGGTGGGAACTTGGCCAACGGGGCAGGATGAAAAACAATCGCACAACGACTATCGGACCCGTATCGAAACCTACATGGTCAAAGCCTTACGAGAGGGTAAGGAGCATAGTAGCTGGGTGCAAATGAATACCGATTATGAAGAAGCCGTCATCGGCTTTATCCGAGATTTGTTGGAACCAGGGGAACATAACCCTTTTTTGAGCGATTTTGTGCTACGGATGCAAACCATAGCCCACCATGGTTTGCTCAACGCCCTTGGGCAAACAGTGCTCAAGTTGACCGTACCGGGTGTACCCGACATCTATCAAGGTTGTGAATTGTGGCAGTTCAACCTGGTCGATCCAGATAATCGCCGACCCATTGATTTTGAACAACGTCGAGAAATATTGGCACAAATTAAGAAAATGATCGAAGCTCCCCAGGAGGAGTGGTCGGAGCGGCTGCAACCTTTGATGGAAAATATGGCCGATGGACGCATCAAACTCTACACCCTGTGGCAAAGCCTCTCCCTGCGCCGCCAATGGCCCGAAGTATTTCGTGACGGTGATTATCAACCCTTAGATGTCCAAGGTGAATTTTCCCAACATGTGTGCGCCTTTGCGCGACAGCACCAGAACAGGATCGTGATTGTGTTGGTTCCCCGTCTTCCAGTGCAACTGCTGGGAAACCGGGAGATCCTCCCCTTGGGGACGAAAGTTTGGGGAAAGACCGTTGTGGTGTTGCCGGATGCGTTCATTGCAACCTGTTGGCGTAACATATTTTCTGGTGAATCTTTGGGTGCGGCAAATCAACTGGCTGTCGGGCAGTTGCTGGCCAGTTTTCCTGTGGCATTGCTCACCTCGGAGTCTTGAACATGATCCATTTGGACTATAATGATCATTCACTGATGGAATGGAAAAGATAATGAATCCTGCCAAGAATGATAACAAAGAATCGCCAACTTCCAATGATTTTGATTGGGAAAATAATCCCCTTTGGTATCAGAATGCCATTATTTATGAGTTGCATGTCAAAGCCTTTCACGATAGCAACGGCGACGGCATTGGTGACTTCATCGGGCTGACACAAAAGTTGGACTATTTGCAGGATCTTGGAGTGAACACCCTATGGCTGTTACCATTTTACCCATCGCCATTCAAGGACGACGGGTATGACATCTCCGACTATCTGAACATCAGTCCCGAATATGGCACCTTGGAAGATTTCCGTGCGTTCATCCGTGAAGCCCATCTTCGGGGTTTGAAGGTGATCACCGAACTGGTCATCAATCACACCTCCGACCAGCATCTCTGGTTTCAAGCGGCCCGTAACGCCCCCCACGGATCGGAGCAACGTGATTTTTATGTTTGGTCAGACACCGACAAAAAATTTCCTAAAACCCGTATCATTTTTACCGATTCGGAGAAATCCAACTGGGCTTGGGACGAGGTGGCGGGGGCCTATTATTGGCACCGTTTTTTCTCCCACCAACCTGATTTAAACCACAACAATCCAGAGGTCGTGAAGGCGGTTATTCAGGTCATGCGTTTTTGGCTCGATCTGGGGGTTGATGGTCTGCGTTTGGACGCTATTCCCTATCTGTGTGTAAAGAATGGGACTACCAACGAAAATCTTCCCGAAACCCACGCCGTGATCAAGGAGATCCGAAAGGTTCTCGATACCCATTATAAGAATCGCATGTTGTTGGCAGAGGCCAACCAATGGCCTGAAGATGTGAGTGAATATTTTGGTGATAGTGATGAATGTCACATGGCCTATCATTTTCCGTTGATGCCGCGCATATTCATGGCGGTGGCCCAGGAAGACCGTCATCCGGTCGTGGAGATCATGCAACAAACGCCAGACATTCCCAGCAACTGCCAATGGGCCATATTTTTACGTAACCATGATGAGTTAACCCTGGAGATGGTCACCAAAGCAGAACGGGACTACATGTATCATGTGTACGCCACCGATCCGCGTATGCGCATCAATGTTGGCATACGCCGCCGTCTGGCACCCCTCATGGACAATAACCGCGACAAAATTGATCTGGTCACGTTTCTCCTCATGACCCTTCCCGGTTCCCCCATTATCTATTATGGCGATGAACTTGGGATGGGGGATAATATCTATCTGGGAGATCGCAATGGTGTCAGAACCCCCATGCAGTGGAGTCCTGACCGCAACGCCGGTTTTTCCAAAGCCGATCCGCAACGTCTTTATCTCCCCCCTAACATGGACCCGATCTTTGGCTTTCAGGCCATCAATGTCGAAGCACAAACACGCAAGCCTTCATCGATACTGCATTGGGTCAAACGCCTGATTAGCGTAAGAAAGAAATTTAATGCCTTTGGTCGCGGCAGTATCACGTTTTTTGAACCGGGGAATCGGGCAATTCTCTCTTATGTGCGACAATGGGAGGACGAAACAATCTTATGTGTCGTGAATCTGTCGCGCAATGCCCAGCCGGTGGAGTTGGATCTTTCCCCTTTCAAAGGGCGAGTGCCGGTGGAACTTTTGGGCAGTACCCCGTTTCCACCCATTGGTGAACTCCCCTATTTATTGACCCTCAAAGGTTATGGTACCTACGGATTTCGCCTCGCTACCGATGTCGAGGAACCTGATTGGCACGAAAAGAGTGCCATACGTCAAGAGTTACCGCTTTTGGTTCTTACGGAAGGTTGGCTGACCTTTTCAGGCGGACGCGCCAATGCTTCTGCCGTCAGCCGTGTCATCGCCACCACCACCAAGGAAAAACTTCAGCACAAGGTTTTAGCCCCCTATCTGGCCTCCAAACGTTGGTTTGCCGCCAAAGGTTATCCGATCGACCGCATCACCATTTTGGATCAAGGGAAAGTGACGTCCCTGGAGGCGAGTTGGTTGCTAACCATTATTGAAGTTCATTGTCTCAACTTGGATCCGCAACTCTACTTTTTGCCACTGGCCATCTGTTGGGAAGATGGAACCAATGAGGAAAAACTTCAAGCCCTAGTTCCCTGGACCCTAGCGAAGGTGCGACAAAAAGACCGTAGGGGTTCGCTTTACAGCGCATTTATTGATGATCGCTTTTGCCGGGCTTTGGTTCAAAACATCGGGAAAAACCTGAATCTCCAGTTAAGCAAGGGGCATGTTGAGTTCCGTGCCAGCAAAGCGTTTGATGATTTGGCCGATGGTATCAATGAACCGCTTCTCCACCCAGTGTTAGAACAAAGCAATACCGCTGTCTATTTTGGCAAACGGTTGTTTTTCAAGGGTTATCACCGTCTCCAGCCGGGGACTAACCCGGAAGTGGAAGTAGGGCGTTTTCTTACCGAACACTCCCCCTTCGCCAATATTGTCCCCATCGCTGGTGCCGTAGAATACCGTCGCGCCGATGGCCAAGTGTTGACCCTGGGTTTGCTCCAGGCGTTTGTGGAGAATCAAGGGACGGGCTGGGATTTCTCCTTGGATTATCTTGAACGCTTTCTTTCTGAACAATTAGATAATGCGGATTTTCATTCGGAGGAAGTGAAAAATCCACCCCATGGGTATTTTATCGCCTTGATGAAGGTTCTTGGTAGCCGTACCGCCGAACTCCATCACGCCTTCAGTCGGTCTGTCGGCAATGCCGCCTTCGATCCTGAACCCATCACTTCCGAAGACTTCGATGCATGGTCCGTCGAGATTCAGGCCGAAGCTGCCGCCACACTCAACGGCCTGGAACGGTTGAACGATAGCTTGTCGGGAGATTTGCGCACTTTCAGCGACCGTCTGCTATCCTTGCGAACCGCCCTTCTAGACGCCATCTCCACCCAAAGCCTTCAGGGCATTGTCGCCACCAAGATGCGTTGTCATGGCGATTATCACCTGGGCCAAGTTCTGCTGAAGGAAAATGATTTTATCATCATTGATTTTGAAGGTGAACCCTCCCGGCCCATGGAAGAGCGGCATCGGAAATATTCACCTCTTATCGATGTTGCCGGCATGGTACGATCCATCAGCTATGTCGCAGCAACCGTAACCAATCGCCTCACCTCCGAACGTCCCGCCGACAGCATTCGTCTGAACGCCTTGATTGACGACTGGCTGATCGCAGTGACCGATGCCTTTCTCAACAGTTACTGGGAAGTCATCCATGGTTGCCCCGCTTCCCCCGCGCAACCGGAAGAAAAAGAAAAACTGCTGAATTTTTTTATTATCAGAAAAAATCTTTATGAGTTGCGTTATGAAATGGATAATCGTCCTGCTTGGCTGTCCATACCCCTTATCAGCTTACTCAGAATATTGGACAATCGAACAGGAGAACACTCATGAAAATACTGGCCATGATCCTCGCCGGTGGCCAAGGTTCCCGCTTGCATCCACTGACGGATGATCAATCCAAACCAGCGGTCCCTTTCGGCAACCGTTTCCGCATTGTCGATTTTGTCATCAGCAACATGGTGAATTCGGAAATTCGCAACATTCATCTTCTGGTGCAGTACAAGTCACAATCTTTGATTGAACATGTCAACAAGGCCTGGGGACAGATCAACAATGTTTCCGGGCAATTCATCAGCGTTGTACCGCCGCAAATGCGCGAAAGGCCGGAATGGTTTCAGGGGACATCCGATGCGGTGTTTCAAAACATCAACCTTATCAAGCGTAACGCCCCCGACCTAGTTGCAGTATTTGGTGCCGATCATATTTACCGCATGGATGTGCGGCAAATGGTGGACTTTCATCGGCAAAAATCGGCCCACGTTTCCGTTGCGACACTCCCCGTCCCCCTGAAAGAGGCCTCCGACTTTGGAGTTATTGATGCCGATGGCCAAGGAATTATCCGGGGGTTTCTTGAAAAACCGAAAAACCCGCCCCCGATGATCGAAGATCCGAGTCGCGCTTACGGCTCCATGGGCAACTATCTGTTTGACACCGATGTGTTGCTCACCGCTCTGCGCGAGGCCAGAGAACGGGGTGAAAACGATTTTGGTGGCAATATCCTCCCCCGGCTTATCCACAGCCACAAGGTATTTGCCTATAACTTTGCCAACAACCATGTTCCAGGCATCGCCAGTTATGAGGAACACCCTTATTGGCGCGATGTCGGCACCATTGATGCCTATTTTGCCGCCCATCACGACCTGCTTGGGGAATATCCCCGCTTTGACCTTTTTAACCCCCAGTGGTTTATCAACTCCAGTACCTATCAGGGGCCAACGCTACGCATTCTTTCGGCAGACATCAAAAACAGTGCCATCGGTGCCGGTTCCCTGGTAAAGGACGCCCGCATCCGCAACTCCATTCTGCGCCGTGAGGTCATCGTGGAGGAAGATGTGGAAATAGACGATTGTGTGATCATGGATTATACCATCATCCGACGGGGTTCGCGTCTCAAACGGGTGATTATTGACCGTTACAATGAGATTGCCCCCAACACCAGCATTGGTTTCGACACTTCGGCAGACCGCGCCCGCTATACCATGAGCGAGGGTGGCATCGTCGTCGTCCCCAAGGGCGAAGATGTACCAAACATGACGCGATACCAAGCATAAGGAGATCACCATGAATTATCCGTTTACTGCAATTTGGCCCGGAACATCCTCCCACTGTGGGGCCACCTGGGATGGCGAAGGGGTGAACTTTGCCTTGTTTTCAGAAAATGCGCACAAGGTGGAACTCTGCCTCTTTGATCCAATTACACAGCATGAGGTCCAGCGCATCGAAATGCGTGAGCAAACCCACCTGATCTGGCATTGTTATCTGCCCGAAGCCCGTCCGGGTCAGCTTTATGGGTACCGTGTGCATGGTCCTTATGATCCGAAGCGGGGCCACCGTTTCAACCACAACAAACTTTTGCTCGAACCTTATGCAAAGGATATCGTCGGCAAATTGAACTGGAGTGATGCACATTTTGGCTACACAATTGGTCATCCCCAGGAGGATCTTTCCTTCGATCCCCGTGACAACGCCGCCGACATGCTCAAATGCCGTGTTATGGATCCCGCTTTTACCTGGGGTGAGGACAAGTCTCCAAAAATTGCCTGGTCAGACATGGTGGTGTACGAACTGCACGTTCGAGGTTTTACCAAAAATCATCCGCTTATTCCGCACTCCTTACGTGGCAGCTATGCCGGTTTGGCAACGGCCCCGGTTATCAATCACATCAAACGCCTGGGCGTTACTTCGGTAGAACTTATGCCGGTGCAATCCTTCATTGGTGACCGTTATCTTGTTGAACAGGGGCTTTCCAATTATTGGGGCTACAACTCTGTTTGTTTCCTCGCTCCCGATCACCGCTACGGTGCTGGCAGTATGGCCAGCGAATTCAGAACCATGGTCAAAACCTTTCACTCCAACAATATCGAGGTCATCCTCGACGTGGTCTACAACCACACTGCTGAAGGAAGTCACATGGGGCCGACCCTCTGCTACAGGGGGATTGATAACGCCGTTTACTATCGACTGGTAGGGGATAATCCCCGTTACTGCATGGACTATACCGGCTGTGGCAATACCTTGAACCTGCAACATCCGCGTGTCCTGCAACTTATCATGGATTCGTTGCGCTACTGGGTGGTAGAAATGCACGTCGATGGCTTCCGCTTTGATCTGGCTTCAGCCCTTGCACGAGAACTCCACGCAGTAGATCGCCTGAGTGCCTTCTTCGACATCCTCGTTCAGGATCCGGTGTTGTCCCAGGTCAAGCTGATTGCCGAACCGTGGGATCTGGGAGAATGTGGTTACCAGGTGGGCAATTTTCCGGCGGGCTGGGGTGAGTGGAATGATCGATACCGTGACACCATACGCGGATACTGGAAAGGGGACGCAGGGTTGATTGGCGACCTGGCGAAACGTTTGACCGGTTCCAGTGACTTCTACGATCATAGCGGTCGTAAACCCTGTGCTAGCATCAACTTTATCACCTCTCACGACGGTTTTACCCTGCACGACCTGGTGAGTTACAACGACAAACATAACGAGGCCAGCGGCGAAGACAATCGCGATGGTTCCAACAACAATAATTCATGGAACTGTGGTATTGAAGGATCTTCCAATGATGCTGAGATCAATGCCTTGCGTGAGCGGCAAAAACGTAACCTGCTGGCAACTCTCCTTTTTTCCCAGGGAGTACCCATGATCACTGCGGGCGATGAAATGGGCCGAACCCAACGTGGCAACAATAATGCCTACTGTCAGGATAACGAACTTAGCTGGGTCAACTGGGATCTCTCTGACGCGGACCAAAAATTTCTCACCTTTGTGCAAAAGATCATCGCCATTCGTACTTCCCATCCGGTATTTCGCCGTCGCAACTTTTTCCAAGGGATCACGATCCACGGATCGGATACCAAGGATATCTATTGGTTTAAGCCCGATGGCTGCGTCATGAATGATGATGAATGGGCGCACGATTTTGCCCGCTGTCTTGGGGTTTTTCTGGTAGGGACAACTATGTTAGAGCAGGATCGTCGTGGTCAACCCATCCTTGATGACAATTTCTTACTACTTTTCAATAGTGATTACCAAAACATCTCTTTCTGTCTACCAACGATTGGGGATGAGTGCCGGTGGAAAGGGATCATAGATACGCATATTCCTGACAATAAGGAGCCGGAAGGTCTTTTCAAGTCTGGAGATACCTATCCCCTTGAAGGTCGTTCCTTCGTTCTCCTTGTGCAAAAAAATATTTCATGAAACGTCGTCACAACATGCACTGAGGGACAAAGTTGATTGCGCATTGACGAGACGGAGGAATGGCCCATGGAGACGACCGGTTCAGGTTGGTTGGAGCGATCGCTGCCCACAGCAGAAATCGATAGTCACTATCGCTTCCGACTACCCGATGAATGGTTGGTATCCGAGGTGGCCACACTTCATCACGACAGGTTAAAAAATCATCTCAATCCCACCAATTCCGAACCAATGGAAAGCTAATCTTGAACAACTCTTTCACCTTTGTTGATTTTATCGGTTGGTTTGCCGTCGTCCTCTCCTCGCTCGCTTTGCTGCCCCAAATATGGAAGGCTTGGCAGACTCGATCCACAAAGGATCTCTCTCTGCTCTGGTTGATCATGGCCATGGTGAGCGCACTATCCTGGTTAATCTATGGCATTCTGCTGCCAGCGCAGGCTTTGGTGATATCCAATCTGATCGGCGGCGTCATTGTGTTGCTGCTGCTGATTATGAAATTTCTTTTTGGATAATTCGGACAAACGGGGAGTCTTTCAAATATCGGGCATCATCATGAACTCCCAGTCAACAGTGCCGGGAACCCCCCGGGTGGATCCGGCGGTCATTTGCTATAAGTTTTTAGACGCTATTCTCAAGATTATGGTTCCTGGATTGACAATAACTGAATAGAGGTTCAATCTGGTTTCAGATTTTTGTTTTGTTGGATCCTGGAAGGCCAGAAGACAGTGCCGCGCCGGGACCGTCACCCTCTCCCTGGAACCTCCACAAGCGGTTCGCGCGTGCATCCGGCCAGAAATCGATATCTGTTCCCGTTGCCATGTTTCAGTTTGAATCATTTCGTTTCATCTCGCACATGTTTCAAACTTGGGCAGGGTAAAAGAAACATGCAAACACCGCCCAGAGGCCATTAAACCGTCGTTGATAATGCTTCGATTCGTTGACTGATACTTTGTTATAAATATTTATAAAATAAAATATTTCAGTATTTTTTCTCCCAGGTCCGATCCAGGATTGCGCTTCCCGTTGGAAATTTCTCATGGTGTTGGCACATTGATTGCTATGTGTCAGATGCCGTCGGAGTGTATGTTCGCGAAAATACTGCTGAATTTAACATTATAAGATGTTAACGTATCTTAACATATGATTCCATGGTGCAACTGGCTCGGATGCGTGTGCCGTACCTTGGCCGCCAGAGATGTGCAACTTCCACAATGTGACGACCAAAACAGGAAAATCATGAAATTTCCAGTATTGTACAAAAAACCGATCCCACTGAACAAAAAAGTATTTTCCGCCATCGGCATCAAAACATGGATGGATGGATTATCTTTCGCCGCTGGCACCCATCAAGTGCCGGCCCTGGGGCCGGAACTTGCCGAAGGGTGCCTGCATTATCCCATCGTTTTTGCGCGTGATGCGACCGGAGTGGTCGTGCCGCTGTTCCTGCTGGGATACCGGGAGGGGGAAAATCTCTATCTGGACAAGCATGGAAAGTGGCTGGCCCCGTATGTGCCCGCCTATGTGCGCTGCTATCCGTTCATCCTCGCCGAAGACAATGAAGGGACCAACGCAACCCAAGTATGGATCGATCAGGAAGGCTTTGTCCAGGACGAAGACGGAGAGCGGCTTTTTGATGCGTCTGGCGAAAACTCGCCCTATCTGGACCAGGTGTTAAACCTGTTGCGCGACTCTATGACCGCCCAAAAGCTTAGCCTGGCCTTCGGTGCCAAACTTCAGGAATTGGGACTGCTGGTGGAACAGGTGGCCAATATCACCCTGAATGATGGCAGCCAGTACACCGTGCAGGGACTGCTGATGGTGGACGAGGCCAAATTGAACCAGTTGGAGGATGCCGTCATTCTGGAACTGTTTCATTCCGGTCATCTGGGTTGGATCCACTGTCACCTCCTTTCCCAGGCCAATTTGCAGGGGTTGCTGCGATTGCAGTGAAGTTCACCGGTATGCGCGCCGTCACCAGTGCGTTCATGGTTTTAAGGCGTGCAAGCAAACCCCGTATTCAGCCTGGGAAGCGTTTTCTCCGTTTGCAGGCTCAGACCGCAGTTTAGACTAATGCCCTTCAAAATAGTATCCATGTACGTCACTATGTTAATACTCCTTGGTCTAAAGATAACTTTTATCAATGTCGAGGTGAAATATGTACATCATGGTCAGGCCTCCGTAATTTAGCATTAAAAGCAATAAAAATACCGTTATAACCACCAAGATATTCACGCTACGCTTGCAATGAAATGACTTTTTTCATGGAGATGCTACAATGAGAAGCAACAGTCTGTTGGGATTGTCCGCCACCGGCGGTTTGACCAAAAGTCACTCGTCCAGAAACGCCCTGCTGCCCATTTTGCTGGTGGCGGGTGGGATGATGAGTACTGGGAATGCGACAGCGGCTGACCTGACCATCAATTCGACTACCACGCAGATTTTTGCACCGGGTGCCACGTGGGCTTCAAACCCTACGACGACGGTGACATCCCTTGATTATGTGAATATCAACGGTGGCACCACCTCCACGCGTGGTGGCACGCTGATCATCGGTGGCAGTGACGCGGCGACGATTACCGCCGGCACCGCATTTACACTCGCAAATAGTTCCGGCAACATCTTGTTGACGACCTTGACCCTACAGGGTGGCTTGGGTGCGGCAGGTTCTGTAGCCGGTGCGGGTGGCGCGGGTGGCGCGTTTACGCAAGGCACCTTTGCAGGAACCACCAACGCGACGACAATCAATTTGAAAACGGGATCCGGTGCCGCAGGTCCCAGTGGCGTGGCCGCTGCGGGTGGTGCCAGTGGTGCCATTTCGGCCAGCACCTTCCAGGGGTTGGTGACAGGCGCGGTGGTTGTCACCACGGGAGCCGGGGCGTCTGGTGGCGCGGGTGGTGCTGCGGCTGGTGGTAGCGGTGGTGCCGGTGGTGCCATAACCCTGTCGGATATGGTGGCGGGGATTACCGGAACATTGGACATCACTACCGGGTCTGGTGCGATCGGTGGTTCCGGTGCCATCACCAGTGCGGGTGGTTATGGCGGGGCGGGTGGCGCGGTCACGGTGGGGGCAGTGGCGGGGGTGAGTTCCAACGTAACGGTGGTGACGGGCACGGGTGCTGCGGGTGGTAGCGGCGGATCGGCTGCTGGCGGATATGGTGGCGCAGGTGGCGCGGTCAACATCACGGATATCGACGGTGCCGTTGGTGGCAATTTCAGTGTGACAACTGGCGCTGGTGGAATAGGTGGCAATGGTGCCGCAGCGGGTACGGGCAGTTATGGTGGTGCGGGTGGCGCGTTTACGCTGGGAGCGCATGCGATCGGTGCCATTGCGGGTGATATCACCCTCATAGCCGGTTCCGGCGCGGCGGGTGGCAAGGCTGGTGCCACCGCTGCTGGTTATGGTGGTGCGGGTGGCGCCATTGCGATAGGTGACATCTCGACGGTTATCAGTGGCAGTGTGAGCGCGACGGGTGGTGCCGGTGGTGCGGGGGGTGCGGGTTCAGACACCACTTCCAATGATATTTCCGGTGTGGGTGGCGCGGGTGGTGCTATCACGCTGATTGTATCCAACCGGATCAATGGCAATCTCTCCCTGACGGGCGGTCAAGGCGGAAACGGCGGCAATGCCGGGACCGTGGGCAAAGGTGCTGCGGGGGGTGCCGGTGGTGATGTGACGGCGACGGTCGGCGACATCGGCGGAACGCTCACTCTGACTAATGGGGCTGCCGGTGCGGCGGGTACGGCGGGTGCCGGAGGTGTCGGCGCGATCGGCGCGAGTGGCAAGGCCACGGCCACGGTGGCGGGTACTGCCGCCATCACGGGTGGTGTGACCGGCACCGGTACGATCAATCTGGCAGCGGGCAGCAACCTGACCGCCACCTACGCCAGTGCCGCGGACCTGGGCGTCCTCGCCGGATCCGGTACTTTCATCAAGGCGGGTGCCGGCATCCTGACCTTGACGGGTAACAGTTCCGCCTTCACGGGGACCGTCAATCTTGCGGACGCCGCTGGCGGCTTCATCATCAAAGCCGGGGCCGTGGTGGGTGGTACCTGGTCTGCCACCGCGTCGTCCGCGACGACGTTGGCTGGCGATACACGTTTCACAACGAGCCAGACCCGTCCTTCCCTGATCGTCCTGGTAGGGGACACGGTGACGGCCAAACCCTATGGGGATGTGCTGTCGCTGTTCCAGATCAATGGCACGGTCAACGGTGGTGCCACCACGACGCGCGGCGGCACCCTGGTTCTAAGCGGTGGTGACGCGGTGACCAATGCCGCTGGTGGCGCGATGACCCTGGCCAACATCACCGGCAACATCTTTTTGACGACCTTGACGTTACAGGGCGGCGAAGGGGCGGCGGCCTCGGTGGCCGGTGTGGGGGGTGCGGGGGGTGCGCTCACGGCAGGCACCTTCGGCGGCACCACCAGTGCGACGACCATCAATTTAAAAACAGGTGCCGGTGGCGCGGGGATGAACGGTGTGGCACTGGCCGGTGGGGCCGGTGGGGCCATCGCGGCCAGTACCTTCCAGGGATTGGTGACGGGTGCGGTGGTTCTCAATACGGGTGCTGGTGCCATCGGTGGTGATGGTGGGGCTGCGGTGGGTGGCGCGGGTGGCGCAGGTGGTGCCATCACGCTGTCGAACATGGTGGCGGGGATTGCCGGGACATTGAATATCACCACCGGCGCGGGTGCTGGCGGTGGTGCGGGCATCATTACCAGTGCGGGTGGCGCGGGTGGCGCGGGTGGCGCGGTCACGGCGACCGTCGCCAGTGTGACCTCCAATGTGACGGCGACAACCGGCAAAGGGGCTGCGGGTGCTGTTTCCGGGGCGGCTGCCGGTGGTGCGGGTGGCGCGGGTGGCGCAATCACGCTCAACGTTGCCAATACGATTGGTGGCAACATCGACGTGACGACCGGTGTGGGTGATGTGGGTGGTCTTGGTGCCACGACCGGCGCAGGTGGCGCAGGTGGTGCGGGTGGCGCGTTCACGATGACCACGACGGGTGGCGTCACGGGTGGCGTCACGCTCATGAGCGGCGCGGGTGCGGCGGGCGGCAATGCCGGTGCCACGATCGGTGGCGCGGGTGGCGCGGGTGGCGCGATTTCGTTGAATGTCTCCCCCGCTGTTTCGTCAATGATTGGCGGCAACCTGACCGCGACAGCGGGTGCGGGTGCTGCGGGTGGCGTGGGTTCCAATAGTGCCAATGTCGCCGGTGGCGCGGGTGGCGCGGGTGGGGCCATCACGATTGTGTTGGCCGATGGCGTGACCGGCAATGTCTCCCTGACGGGTGGTCAAGGCGGCCATGGCGGCAATGCCGGAACCGTGGGGACGGGTGGCGCGGGTGGCGCGGGTGGTGCCGTGACCGCGACGGTTAAAAATATTGGGGGAACGCTGACCCTGACCAATGGAGCTGCCGGTGCGGCGGGTACGACCGGTGCCGGAGGTGTCGGCGCGGTCGGCGCAGGTGGCACGGTCACGGCCACGGTGGCGGGTACTGTCGCCATCACGGGGGGCGTGACCGGTACCGGTACGATCAATCTGGCAGCGGGCAGCAACCTGACCGCTACCTATACCAGTGCTGCGGACCTGGGTGCCCTGACCGGATCGGGCACGTTCACCAAGGCGGGTGCCGGCATCCTGACCTTGACGGGCGATAGTTCTTCCTTCACGGGGACCGTCAATCTTGCGGACGCCGCCTCTGGCGGCTTCATCATCAAAGCCGGGGCCGTGGTGGGTGGCACTTGGCCCGCCGCCTCTTCCTCCGTGATCACGGTGACTGGCGATACACGTTTCACGACGAGTCAGACCCTTTCTTCCCTGACCATCGCGGTGGGGGACACGGTGACGGCCAAGCCGTATGGAGATGTACTGCCGCTGTTCCAGGTCAATGGCACGGTCAACGGTGGCACCACTTCGACACGTGGCGGCACCCTGGTTCTGAGCGGTGGTGACGCGGTGACCAATGCCGCTGGTGGCGCGGTGACCCTGGCCAACATCACCGGCAACATCTTTTTGACAACCTTGACGTTGCAGGGCGGCGCAGGGGCGGCTGCCTCGGTGGCCGGTGCGGGGGGTGCGGGTGGGGCACTCACGGCAGGCACCTTCGGCGGCACCACCAGTGCGACGACCATCAATTTAAAAACAGGTGCCGGTGGCGCGGGGATGAACGGCGTGACGCTGGCCGGTGGAGCCGGTGGGGCCATCGCGGCCAGTACCTTCCAGGGATTGGTGACGGGTGCGGTGGTTCTCAATACGGGTGCTGGTGCCATCGGTGGTGATGGTGGGGCTGCGGTGGGTGGCGCGGGTGGCGCAGGTGGTGCCATCACGCTGTCGAACATGGTGGCGGGGATTGCCGGGACATTGAATATCACCACCGGCGCGGGTGCTGGCGGTGGTGCGGGCATCATTACCAGTGCGGGTGGCGCGGGTGGCGCGGGTGGCGCGGTCACGGCGACCGTCGCCAGTGTGACCTCCAATGTGACGGCGACAACCGGCAAAGGGGCTGCGGGTGCTGTTTCCGGGGCGGCTGCCGGTGGTGCGGGTGGCGCGGGTGGCGCAATCACGCTCAACGTTGCCAATACGATTGGTGGCAACATCGACGTGACGACCGGTGTGGGTGATGTGGGTGGTCTTGGTGCCACGACCGGCGCAGGTGGCGCAGGTGGTGCGGGTGGCGCGTTCACGATGACCACGACGGGTGGCGTCACGGGTGGCGTCACGCTCATGAGCGGCGCGGGTGCGGCGGGCGGCAATGCCGGTGCCACGATCGGTGGCGCGGGTGGCGCGGGTGGCGCGATTTCGTTGAATGTCTCCCCCGCTGTTTCGTCAATGATTGGCGGCAACCTGACCGCGACAGCGGGTGCGGGTGCTGCGGGTGGCATGGGTTCCAACAGTGCCACTGTCGCCGGTGGCGCGGGTGGCGCGGGTGGTGCCATCACGATTGTGTTGGCCGATGGCGTGACCGGCAATGTCTCCCTGACGGGTGGTCAAGGCGGCCATGGCGGCAATGCCGGAACCGTGGGGACGGGTGGCGCGGGTGGTGCGGGTGGTGCCGTGACCGCGACAGTTAAAAATATTGGGGGAACGCTTACCCTGACCAATGGGGCTGCCGGTGTGGCGGGTACGGCGGGTGCCGGAGGTGTCGGCGCAGTCGGCGCGGGTGGCAAGGTCACAGCCACGGTGGAGGGTACCGTCGCCATCACGGGTGGCGTGGTCGGTACTGGTACGCTCAATCTGGCGGCGGGCAGCAATCTGACCGCCACGTACACGAGTGCTGCAAACCTGGGTGCCCTGACCGGATCCGGCACTCTCACCAAGGCGGGTGCTGGTATCCTGACCGTGATTGGCGACAGCTCGGCCTTCACGGGGACCATCAATCTCGCGGATGCCAGCAGCGGGGAGGTCGTCATAAGCAAGTCGGGTAGCAATTGGAAGTCATCCGTCTCTTCCACTCCTTCCACCTCTTCCACCTCTTCGGCAGAAGGAACCAAATTGGTTGTTACCACTATTGCCACCATCGAAGCAAACGAATCGCTTCCATCCCTCGTCAATAACACCATCTTCACGAAGGCGGGGGTCGGAGAACTGGTCATCTCCGGTAACTACAGCAGCACTGAGGCCACAAACGTGACCGCTGGTGGTCCCATGGTCTTCAACGGTACCGACAACACCTCCGGTACGGTGACGGTCAATACCGGTGGTACCATGGTCATTGGCGATGCGAATTCGACCAATGCGAAACTGACGGCTCCGGTGAACATCGACAGCGGTGGCATCCTGAAAGGCAAAGGCACCATCGTTGGCAACGTGGCCATGGCCGGTACCATCAAACCAGGCAACTCGATCGGCACCCTGGCTGTTGTTGGCAACTACACCCAAGCCTCTGGATCGACCTATGATGTAGAATTCGATCCGACAAGCGCGGGGGTGACTGATCTGATCACGGTGACTGGCGTCGCCACTCTTGGCGGCACCGTCAACGCGATCAAACTGCCCGTCGCCTCGCTTTCCAAGTGGGCCAACCGCTACTCAATCCTGACCGCTGGTAGCATCACCGGAAACTTTGCCTCTTCCGCACTGAGTACTGCCACCCCAGATACCACACTGACCACGCATCTGATGTATGATGCCAAAAATGTGGATATGATCGTGACCCGCGGTCTGAACACGCAGGCCACAACCAGCAACCAGATGGCCGTGGCGACCGCCATAGAAAAGAGCCTCAACGCAGGAAATCAATACAGCCTCAGAGGCAGCGATCTTGACAAGCTGTACGACCTGAGTGAGACTCAGGTTCAGGATGCCTTGAGCAAGGCCGCAGGTGCCGTGCATGGCAATGCCGTCAGTGCCGAGCAGACTGTCGGGCGTATCTTTGACCGGCAGATCAGCGAACACACGTTCCACATCCAAAACCATACCCTGGCCGCAGAGGTTTCCGGTGACAACGCTGTCGTGGGCAAAAAGACCAATGCCTGGCTCAAAGGGGTTGGCCAATGGGGAAATGGCAGGTCCGATGGCAACTCCGCAGGATACAGCCAGAACGTGGGTGGTCTGCTCGGTGGTGTTGACTTTAAAGTTTCGGAACAGACCACCTTGGGTGTCAGTGTCGGTTATTCGGGGGGCAACCTTGACGGCGATGACGCCTCCCACGCCGATCTGGCCCTTTTCCGTGCGGTTACCTATGGTCGCATGGATGTCAACGATGTCTTCTTGACGGGCAATATCGGCTTTGCGGCAAACAACTACAATTCGAGACGTGACATTCTGAACAATGTCGCCGAAGGGGATGTGGATGGCCATGAACTCTTTGGCAGAGCCGATGTGGGGTACCACTTGGACATGGGTAAAGGCAATGCCCTTGAACCCTGGGTGGGCCTCGGATTCAACCGCACCCAGTGGAACGGCTTCACGGAAACCGGCAGCAGCAATCTCAACTTGACCGTGAATGAAAAAACCATCAATACGCCCCACTCCGCTGCGGGTGTCCGGGCCATTCACACGGTCAAGAAGGAGGATCTCTCCTACGAACCCGAGTTGCGGATGCGTGTGAACCATGATTTTGGCGATGACTCCTCGTTTGGAACGACCGGCACCATTGCCGGGCAATCCTTCCAAACATCGGGGGTGGACCATGGCCGCGATACCCTGGGTGTCGGTGTCGGGATGACTGTAGCCACCAAGGATGGTTTGAAACTGTTGGTTGGATACGACTATGAGGCTCGCAGTAAGTTCAGTTCCCAAAACATGCTGTTGAATTTGAGTCAATCTTTCTAGCCACGGATTGTGGAACGGTCGTGATTGGCCGTTCCACAATGAAGCGCAAATCGCAATAGCACTTGCAGGAGGGGGACGCATTCTTCTCCTGCATGTTTTAACTTAACCACAAGGAATTTTATGACCATGTCGAAGCAATTCCCCTTCTCCCTGCGTGTGATGGTGCTATCTGGAATCAGCATTGCGGTCATCAGCGCGACCATCTTCTTGGTCAACAATTTTGCCACCGCTGGCAGCAGTGCGATTACGGATACATTGCGAAAAGTGATCCCTGAGATCCCGAAAGACACCAAAATATCCCAAAAGATGTGGGCCACGGTATGCGAGGAGAGTAAGGATAAAAAGAAGAAAACATGTTTTGCAAGTCAGGACCACAGCACACAGGAAGGAAAACTGGCCTTGCGTTTTTCCTTTGGCTATATGGACGACGACAGGAAACCATTCATCATCACTTTGCTGCCGCTGGGCATTAATTTGCCGTCTGGGGTCGTGGTAAAAATCGACAAGGACAAGCCGTTTCCCCTGGTCCTGCAACATTGCACCCCAGATGGTTGTCTGGGGGCCGCCCAGCTGAATGCCCCGCAGACGGAAGGACTGCTCAAAGCCAAGGAAGTCTCGGTCATCATGCTGCCCAGTGGTGCCACGCAACCCATCTCCTTCGACGTGAACATGGATGGGTTTGCCAAGGAGGTCAAGCTACTGCCGTGATCTGCGGGTGGTAGTGCTGCGGACTTGTTGCATGGTGCTTCCGGTTTTTGAATCATTGGGCCTCTTCTGGGGGAGCGCAGAATCACGATCAACCTGAGGACGGGAGTTTGAAATGGACGAGTCACTTTTGAGCGAGGAATGCTTCGTCTCTAAAAGATGGATCGTCCTTTTTTCTCTACCCGGTTTATCCATCTGTTTCAAACTATGTTTGAAACGTCAATTTTCTGTATTGGGTGCTAATGCACCGTCCGCCATGATCCATGATCTCCATTCTATAAATAACGAATATAATGTTAGTTTATCGTCTTCACCCATGCAAACATCGAATAAATATCTCGAATTGGCTTGTCCCTGACATCAATGCATGGAAGTGACAATCCTAAAGATTTTGCGTCGGCAATTTTCAATTGACCCATCAAACGTTTTTACAATATTATCGGATGTGAATATGTGGTCGTATAGAGTCATGCTGTTCAATTCAAGTTTGAAACGTGGGAGCAAGCATTGAGTGCCAACATCCTTATAGTCGATCATGATGATTTGCTTCAAAAACTGCTTCCCATCGCTATATCCCAATCTGGTCATGCCATCACTGTCATCACGTCCTTTCATGCGGCCATAGAGGCATTGCAAGAACGCAGCTTCGATCTGGTCATTTCCGCCCTGTGTCTGCCGGATGGTTCTGGGTTGCAGTTGCTGAACGAGATCCAAAAAAATCATGGTCGCACCAATATCATTGTCATCACCAGCTTTCCCGACGTGGAAACGGTACGCACGGCCTTGCGGGAAGGAGCTTTCGTCGATCTGATCAAGCCGGTGATCCCTGAAGAAAGCGTCCATGCCGCAGATTGCCTCATCGAACAGCAACATCAGCAGAAAAATTACGAGGTGTTGAACAATCGCCTGGAAGCGATTTTCCGGGGCGTTGATGACGCCATCATCGTGCTTGGAGAGGGATGGCGCATTGTTCAGGTGAATTCCGCCGCCATCCGACTTCTGGGTCTGAAGCCGACTTCCATCAATCAATTGTTGCAGGACGAAATCATCTGGCTTTTTCCCACCGTGGAATCCCTGCTGCAACAGGCACTGGAAGAGGGCGAAGGACAACGCGCGGTCCGCATGATCACCATGCATGAAGGGGGTGTGGAGCGAATTTTGAACTGTACCGCTTCACTCTTTCGCGATCCGACACACGACACCCAGGGCACCATCCTGGTGGTGCGGGATGAAAGTCGTCTGGCCGTCCTGGAACGGGAGACCAAAACGCGGCAGGGTTGGTATGGACTGGTGGGATTCAGTCAGCCCATGCAGGCGATCTACGAGTTGATTGAACGGCTAGCGAATGTCGATACCACCGTACTCATCACGGGCGAAACCGGTACCGGCAAAGAACTGGCCGCCCGTGCCCTACACGATGCCGGTCCCCGTTGTAGCGGTCCCTTTGTGGCGGTCAACTGCGCCGCCCTGCCCACCGGACTGTTGGAAAGCGAGTTGTTCGGCCATGTGCGCGGGGCATTTACCAATGCCATTCGGGACAAGCAAGGTCGGTTCAAAATGGCGGACGGTGGCACGATTTTTTTGGATGAGATCGGCGACATCCCCCTGGAGACCCAGGTGCGGCTGCTGCGGGTCTTGCAGGAACAGGTTTTCGAGGCTGTTGGGGACGCGCGGTCCACCAAGGTGGACGTGCGCGTGGTGACCGCCACCCATCGCAATTTGCTGGATCTGGTGCGGGAGGGACGTTTCCGCGAGGATCTCTACTACCGGCTCAAGGTGGTGGAAATTCACATGCCACCATTGCGGGAACACAAGGTCGATTTGCCCGTTTTGGTCGATCACTTTTTGACCAAGTTCAATGCGCGCCTGAAGCGGGCGGTCAAGGGGGTCAGCGATGAGGTGATGGTGGCCCTTGTGGAGTACCACTGGCCCGGCAACGTGCGCGAACTGGGACATGTGCTGGAACATGCCATGGTCATGTCGCCACAGCCCATCCTGGTCTGGTCCAATCTGCCACCCGATTTTCGCCATGTTGCGCTCACCTCAAAAAAGACGCAATCGCCGACTGGTCATGGCGGACGTCCCCTGAATAGCGGTCATCCCGCCGGCAAGGGGCCAGACCGGGAGATGATCTTGCAATGCCTGGAGGATTCCCATTGGCAGTTGCAGGTGGCGGCCACCCGACTGGAGATCAGTCGCAGCACCTTGTGGCGGCGGATGAAGGCCATGGGATTGCACCATTTCATGAAAACGGAGAAAACCAAAGATTGACGATGCGTGACACGCATATGGCCGATTCCAAAGGATGTGTATTGCTTCGGGCAATCGTATTTCAAAATTGAGCCAGGAGTGTCACGAGAAACTTGACATTTTATCCGGCACGCTTGAACTTGACCCGCATGGAACCTTTTAGATTCCTCCTTACGGATGACGTTGAGTGTCCTGGAATACCTCTGGGAGGCAGCCTACTGCTTTTATGCGGTCGGCAGCATGGGCCTAACCGGAGTTCGTTGGCGAATGCAAACCGCTGAAGCTGTTCCGAAGATGCGTTCTCTTCGCTTCAGTGGCAACGTGGAGGAGTATTGGGTGTTCCATCGGCTTCAAGAATTCACCCAAAATCATGCGGCTCTATATGCCGATGGCTATGTGCCTGGATAAGGAAATCCGTCGTTCCAAAAGTGACCCCTGGCATGCAGATCAGATCGGCATCGAAAGAGAAGATAAATGAGCCAAAAATCTTGAGCAGATAGAATTAAATAAATAAATAATAGGATATTCATTTGGATATAAATATTCTTAGCGACTAAGTCACATGGGTGATATCAATGAAAATTAGAAAACACGACAAACTTGCAAAAGCAAGTCAATCAATCATGAACGCCGTGGATTACCAGCTAAAGAACAACGATCCACCAGAGGCCATGGAAACTTATAAGAGGTTAATTTCTCAAGGAATCAGCGATTTAGATGCACGGAGACTCATTGGGTCTGCGATTTCTTCCGAAACCATTATGGTACTCCACCACAAGAAGCCATTTGATCTTACACGATATATCTCATGTTTAAGGAACTTACCAGATTTGCCCGTATAGCTGTCACAATGAACGCTACACATAATTGGCTCTGGCAGTGGGCAGTTGATAGACAAATGAGACGTTTTTACACTCAGAAAGGTATGCCATCTTCAGCACTGCCAGAGGGAAATATTTCACCATCTCTGTGATTACTCTCCAGCAGATAGATTACTTTACCCGAATTGGTGATCTTCACAATATTTCGTGCCAGAAGTACTCTTAGTATTGTTTCTGGCAGAATTCCATTCCTGGCTGGGAAGGCCTTAATACTGTTGGTTAACGTTGACTTTTTTGCAGGTCGTGGCTTGTTGGAGAAAATATGTGTTTCAAGATATTCGTCAACGATGTCATCCAATAATGCCTGACCATTTTGACTCTCGACTTGGACGTTGCCAGAATTTCTAACCGGCTTTTTACCATTCAGGCGTTTTGCTTTTCGTCCAGAACTGGTTAATAAGTCTACCACATGATCCAAATCAGTGTCATCTGATAAGATCGTGAATTCAGCTTCCACAGGTGCTTCCGATACCAACCGCCCAGCATAGAAAGCCAAACCAAAATCGGCAGCGTTCTTACCTCCTCTTTTCATGCCAACCAATTCTAACTTACCCTCATGAATCGCAGTAGCAAGAACGGTAACCAAGCTCAGTGGCACCTTCGGATCAATTCCTCCATAACAAACAATGATTCTAAGAAAATCTGCCAACGCCTGCGGTAATTTTTCAACTTCCTTCGGGCAGTTATCCAGATCAATGAGTAACACTTGTGGTGGTGCATTCGTATTTGATTCCATTCAACTGTCCATGATCCTAGCGGTGAATAAGAAACTCTTCCTTGCTCCTGTCTCCATCCTCATACTCTTTTTAGCCACTTCGGCGTAGATCCTTTCCCGCTCCACACTCTCTGACTCTCCCGGTTGTCAAGATGGAGCAGATTCCGATGATCACTCGGTCACCAAGCGAAACGTATGGCCAATCCGTTCTACGCTTGTGATATCAGGAATTTTGCACACCCACCCGTTGGACCGCTTGCTTTGGGTCTTGCTAGCACGCATTTGGAAAGGTTGGCATGAAGCCTTGGTCATCGTCAAGCCAGCAAACAGGGGGGGGGTGATTTTGACTTTGATTTTTTGGCCCGAAGGGCATATGCTCCGCCCTTTATTTTACGGGAATGGCGCAAGCCCAATGCCTGTCCAGAGGAAGAAGAGATAATAATGTCACAATTTGCGCCAAGCGTTATTGAGAATACAAACCCGAAATAGGCTCAGATGGTGCGGCAGAAAGGACGGCAAGAAGAAGCCACGACCCTGCAACCAAGAAAGGAGTGCCTGGAGATGGGGGCGGACCGAAAGGGATCTTCCGCAGAGACCATGGACAGCCATGAAGACAGCGAAAGATTGTTCTCGGAAGGTGAGGATGTCCTGGCACTGATGGTCTTCTCCATCGGCGGGCACTTCTTCGCCTGCCACAGTGCCCATGTGCGCGAACTCCTTCCAGCCCAACCCATCACCAGCGTTCCCGGTGCCCCCGATTTCTTTCTGGGGGTGATCGATGTACGCGGCACCATCGAGTCGGTGATCGACCTGCATCACCTTCTGCGATTGGAAAAACTGCAAGCGGCCCGGTCGCGGCAACGCATCGTCGTCGCCAACCATGAAGGAATCGTCTCTGGATTTCTGGTCGATTCGGTGGAGGATATTCTGAACATGTCGCCCGAAGAACTCAGGGAAGTCATGTTCACACTCAACGAACAGGTTAGCACCCTGGCTACCGGGCAAATACCCTACCGCAACGGTTACGCAATCCTCCTCGACATGGGACGGGTCTTCTCCCGGGTAGGCAATCGTTCCGATCCAGACCGCAATGGGTAATGCCGATGAACGACGATGATACCTCCCCGGAAGGCAACCTTTTGCATTCAAAAAGATACGAAATTCTGGTGTTTTCCGTTCAGGGTTTTACCTTTGGCATCGAAAGTCATCAGATTCGCAGATTGACCGCAATCGGAGATGTTCCCGAACAAGTGTCCCTTTACTATCTGCACGAAAAACTTCCGCTCGGAACCCTGATCGGGGCCTATCGGGTGCCGACGGTGGTATTGCCGCGTTCGGGTGGCGGAAACATCGGCATTCTCATTGACAACATTTCCGATTTTCATCGCCTTGATCCCTTCGAAAAAAAACCTTTACCATCCCTGATGCGGGGACATCCTTCCCTGAGGTGCATCTCCTGCGTCGTCGGAATCGGTGGAAGGACAGTTTTCGTCATCGATCTTACCGAACTTATCCGCATCCCAACAACACAAAGGGACATGCCACTGCCCAATCAGATAAAAAAACGGCAAAGTTACGGGGAAATACCATCCATGAACACAGGCATGAGGGTGCCATGAACTTTATCAACAAGTTGAGCCTGAAAAACAAATTTCTCCTTCTTTTTCTGGGACCACTGGTGGCATTGGTGTTCTATGGAGCCGATACCGTCTGGACCAAACGGAAGATGCTGGTGGAAATCGACACCTACGGGGCCATGGCGAAAACAGCCCGGCAGGTCGGCCCCCTGATGCACGAAATCCAGAAGGAACGGGGCATGACCGCCGGGTTCCTGGGGAGCAAAGGGGCCAAGTTCAAGGATGACCTGATCAAACAACGGGAATTGACCAATACAGAAACGCTCAAGTTCAGGGATTTCCTGCGGACCCAAAACCCCATGGTCACCAATGCCGATTTCGAGGAACTGACAAAAAAAGGACTCGAAAAGATTGATCGTCTCAACGACATTCGCTGGCAAGTGGACAGCGGCAAAATGGACATCGATGCCGCCATCGACTTTTACACCAGTTTGAACCAGTCGTTGATGGACCTGCTGAAAAAAATCGTCGTCACCGCCACCCACCCCCAGATGATGGCCCAAACCACCGCCTACCTGAATCTGCTCAACAGCAAGGAACGCGCGGGTCTGGAACGTGCCCTTCTCGGCAGCGTCTTTGCCAGCGACTCTTTTCCCAAGGCCATGCGCACCCGGTTTATGACCCTGATGGCGGAACAAGGAATCTATGACGAAATTTTTCTCTCATTTGCCAGAGAGGATCAGGCAACCCTGTTTCGCAACAAACTCTCCGGCGAGGCGATGGAAGAAATCAAACGGATGCGCAACATAGCCATCGAGAAGATGGAATCGGGGGCATTTGCAACCGATCCGGTCTACTGGTTCGATACCATGACGCATCGCATCAACCTGCTTAAGGAGATTGAACTTCAGGTCGTGCAGGATCTGGCAACCACGGCCAATCTTCTGCGCAACGAGGCATCCTTTGCCTCCATCGCCTATCTGGTTTTTACAGTCTTGATCGTCGGAGTCACTCTGATTCTGGGACTTATGGTACTCGCCAACGTCCGCCGCCAGTTGGGCGCGGAACCGCCGGAAGTGATGATGGTGGCGGAACAAATGTCCATGGGCCATTTTTCCGTCGGCATGGAGATCGATCAACACTCCGAAGGTGTCTACAAATCGCTCCATGATCTGCAAAAATACCTTGTCGCACAACTTGGCGGCGAGCCGGAAGCGGTGGTCCGTTATGTTGATCGGCTTGCCGGTGGCGATCTGTCCAGTTTCAAGAGCGATGGCACAGCCACAGGTATTTTCGCCGCCATGGGCAACATGGTGGAAAATCTCCGTGAATCGGTTGGTTCGGTCATTCAGATCAGCCGTCGCATCGTCGAGGAAAGCGACCGGATCAACCGCAATTCCCAGACCGTTTCCGACGGGGCCATTCAGCAGGCCGCCTCCATTACCCAAACCGCCGCATCCATGGAGCAGATGACCGTCAACATTCAAAAAACTACCGAAAACGCCCAAAGTACCGAAGAGATTGCCAGGGCCTCGGCCAATGAAGCGGTGGTCAGCGGCCAAGCCGTCTCCGAAACCGTCGATGTGATGAAGCAGATCGCCGATGAAATTTCCATCATCGACGAAATTGCCCACCAGACCAGCCTCCTCTCTCTCAACGCATCCCTCGAAGCAACCCGCGCCGGAGAATATGGCAGGGGGTTTGCCGTCGTCGCCTCGGAGGTGCGCAAATTGGCCGAACGCAGTCAATCCGCCGCCGCCAAAATTACCGCTCTTTCGACATCCAGCGTCGAAGTGGCGGTCAAGGCGGGACGCAGCCTCCAAAAACTTGTTCCCGACATCCAGCACACCGCCGAACTGGTGCGCATGATCTCCATCGCCTCCCGTGAGCAGAGCCAGGGACTCGAACAAATCAACATCGCCGTCCAACAACTAGATCAAGTCATTCGCAGCAACGTCAGTGCCGCCACCACCATGAGGACATCCGCATCCGCCCTCTCCGATAGTGCCTCGGAATTGCAAAGTTCCATCGCCTTCTTTCAACTCGACGGCATGACCCGATTGGAGGGACACGTAAGCTCCAGCCACGATTTTTTCCCCTGGAACGATAACCTGAGCGTCGGAATCCGGGAAATGGACAAGCAACATAAACGACTTGTTGAATTGATCAATCTTCTGGCATCCAAAATTCAAAGTGGCCGCGCAGAAGAAGGGGTGAAACTGGTCCTTCCTGAACTCAAGGAATACACATTATTCCATTTCAACCAGGAAGAGGAATTGTTTACCACCGCCGGTTATCCCGACGCCATCAGTCACAAGGATAAACATAAAAAGGTGATCGAGCGGGTGGTCGCCTTTATCGAACAGGTGGAAAAAGGGGATCTTTCGGTGGCCAATGCCTTGTTGGGCTTTCTGCGCAACTGGCTGATCA
This sequence comes from Magnetococcales bacterium, assembly GCA_015228925.1. GTDB lineage: Bacteria > Pseudomonadota > Magnetococcia > Magnetococcales > UBA8363 > UBA8363. Next base: position 31,508 of record JADGCQ010000042.1, read on the forward strand.
CCCACATCATGAAGGTAGACAAGCAGTATGGCCGGTTCATCAATGAAAAATTGGATGAATAGATGTGGCTTTTTCGCTCATGTCGCAAACTGTGTGACGCCGCATAGAATCCTTCGTCTTGAATCTGCGCGAATCTGCGAA
>JADGCQ010000043.1 GCA_015228925.1 Magnetococcales bacterium
TTTGATGAAATCCTTTCTATCGGAATGATTGTTTATGTTTCTGTTCCATAACTCAACCGCTACGGATTGCACGCCTTAAGCGATGTTATGATGCTATCGTTGCCGAGGGGATCGTCTTTCACGAAAAGCAGGGGCCGCTTGCCCCCGCGAAACCGAGACGGCGTGGTAGGCCGAAACGCCGCACCGGGCATAATCTCTTGTTGCGACTGGAAAGCCGACGGGAAGATGTCCTGCGTTTTCTCACGGACCCGTCCGTACCTTTTACCAACAATCAGGCCGAACAGGACGGACGTATGATGAAGCTCCGCCAGAAAATTTCTGGTGGCTTCCGTTCCCAGCAGGGTGCAGAAGAGTTCGGTGTTCTTCGCAGTCTTATCTCAACAGCCAGAAAACAGGGCTGGAATATCATCCATACCCTCATGCAGGATCCAGATTCTCTAATCCAACGCCTCCGTTTCATATGACAACGGGGGGGTACCTGGGCAGTTACTTTTATTTAATGCCAACACGCTCTAGTACTCTGGGGTTGCACCAGCCAGGGCGTCATGGAATTTTTTTTGGAAGCTGGCAAAGGTTCCTTGAAAAATAGCCGTTCTCATGGCCTTGGCCAGGTCAAGATAATAATGGAGATTGTGCAAGGTCATCAAACGCATCCCCAGGATTTCCCGATTGATGTACAGATGGCGCAGATAGGCGCGGCTGTAGTGGCGGCAGGTTTCACAGCGACAGAAGGGATCCACGGGGTTGGGATCTTCCCGGTTTTCGTTTCGCTTGATATTGAATGGCCCTGTTCGGGTAAACAATTGGCCATTTCGGGCGTTGCGGGTGGGGAGGACACAATCGAACATATCCACGCCACATCCCACGGCATCCACGATATCCTGGGGTTTGCCAACCCCCATGAGATAACGGGGTCGCTCTGCCGGCAACAGCCCTGGGGCATAGGAAAGGACTTCCAACATGGTTGTACGGCTTTCACCCACCGATAATCCACCGATGGCATAACCGTCGAATCCTGAATCTACCAATCCGGCTGCCGATTCTCGTCTGAGTTGTTCATGCATCCCCCCCTGCATAATCCCAAACAAGGCACGATCCGTTTTTTCGGGGTGACGCGCTTTTTTGCACCGTTCGGCCCATCGTAAGGATAACGCCATGGCCGAGGTGACGTGTTGGAGGGGGGCGTCTCCTGGGGGACATTCATCCAACTGCATCATAATGTCCGATCCCAAGGTTTCTTGAACCCTGATGGCATCCTCTGGACTGAGAAATCGTCGGGAACCATCGATATGCGATTGAAATAAAGCCCCTTCCTCGGTGATTTTGCACAGCTTTCCCAGGCTGAAAACTTGATAACCACCCGAATCGGTCAGGATGGGCCGATCCCAGTTCATGAATCGGTGCAATCCTCCCAATTGTGCGATGATTTCCGCACCAGGGCGCAAAAACAGATGATAGGTATTGGCCAGGATAATCTGTGCCCCCACCCCTTTGAGTTCATCGGATGTCATCGCTTTGACTGTCCCCTGGGTTCCCACCGGCATGAAGATTGGGGTATCGATGACACCATGGGGGGTATGGATGCGCCCGGCACGGGCACCACTGGGATTGGTCGCGAGCAGTTCAAACGAGAATGCCATGGTTATTCAAGGTCTCCTGGCCACAACAAGGATGCATCACCGTAGGAATAGAATCGATAATCACCCGCCAGGGCATGGTGATAATCACGATGCAAACGTTTCAACCCCACAAAAGCCCCCACCAGGAACAATAAACTGGATCGCGGCAAATGAAAATTGGTGATGATCCCCTCGACCACCTGGAATTCAAACCCTGGTTGGATGAAAAGATTGGTTTCTCCCTCCCAGGGGAGGAGACCTCCCGTTTGTATGAAGGCACTTTCCAAGGTACGTGCCACTGTCGTTCCAACCGCGATCACCCTGCCTCCTTTTTTTTGAGTCGCCTGGATGGCATCCACCGTCATTGTGGGCAGATGGCACCATTCGGCATGAAGTTTTTTTTCTATCAAGGCTTCTGGCCGCAAGGGTTGAAAGGTTCCCAGTCCAACATGGAGCGTCGTCCAGGCCCATTGAATGCCACGTTGTGCCAGGTTTTGGAAGAGCGATTCGGTGATATGGAGTCCTGCCGTTGGTGCCGCCACGGCACCCGCATGGCGGGCAAACACGGTCTGGTAACGTTCCCGGTCGCCCCGTCCCGCGACCGGATCGATGTAGGGGGGTAAAGGGACTTGGCCATAGCGTTCCAAAACGGTTTCCAGGGTTTGTCCGGGATGGTGCAGGGAGACCCGGAATCCAGTGGGAATGCGATCTTGGATGATGACCTCGAAACCGGGGCCGATGATGATTCGGCTCCCCAGGACCACCCGTTTATTGCTTCCAACCAAGGCTTCCCAGATTTCTGGTTCTCCGGTTGGTCGCAATAAGAACACTTCCATCCGTCCCCCAGTGGGTTTGCGCCCTGGCAATCGGGCGGCGATCACACGGGTATCGTTGAGTATCAGCAAGTCACCCGGACGCAATGCCGATGGCAGATCATGAAAGTGGAGGTCTGAGACCGTTTGGGGATGGCTGACCAACAGACGGGAGGCATCCCTCGGAGTGGCTGGGATTTGGGCGATGCGTTCTCTGGGGAGTTGATAATCAAACTGCTCCAGGCTCAGGGGAACCGAGAATTCAAACACGCTATCATCGCTTTGCGAAAAGGGTTCGATGGCGTCCCATCATGGGAGGGATCGATAAGCTGAGGAGGAAGGTTATCAAGGCGGCAACGACGATGGATGGTCCCGAAGGGGTATCCAGGTAGAACGATGCGGCAAGACCCAGGGTCACCGATACCATGCCGATCAGTGCCGCCGCAACGGCCATAGTTTCGGGGGAACGGACCAGGTTGCGTGCCGCTGCGGCAGGGATGATCAGCATGGAGGTGACCAGCAAGACTCCGACAATTTTCATGGTCATGGCGATGACCATGGCGATCAACAGCATGAAGATCAGGTGAATGCGATCAACTGGGTATCCTTCGGCGCGTGCCAGATCTTCATGGATGGTCATGAGCAACAACGGATTCCACAGTTTGGTCAGGATCAGTAAAACGAGGCTTCCCCCCACGGTAATGCCAATGACATCGGCTACGGAGACGGCGAGAATGTCACCGAACAAATAGCCCATCAAGTCGATGCGCACCTGGGACATGAACCCCAGAACCACCAAGCCCAAGGAGAGGGTTCCATGGGACAGGATCCCCAGGAGGGTATCGCCGGAGAGGGTTTGTTTGCGTTGCAACAGCAGGAGGACCAGGGCGATGACGCTGCTGACGACCATGACCCCCATGGTCAGGTTGGTGTGTAGCATCAACCCCATGGCCACGCCAAGCAAGGCACCATGGGCCATGGTGTCGCCGAAGTAGGCCATGCGTCGCCAGACAACAAAACATCCCAAGGGACCACTGACCCCGGCGACCCCCAATCCCGCCAGCCATGACCATAGCATGAAATCGGCCATCACGATTCATCCTTGCCCACGATTTGAGTTTCGTGAAGTTCCGAATGAAGCTCCAAACACGATTTTTCCTGACGTTTTTAAACGGGGCCATGGATGTGTCATGTTTGTGTTCCATGTCCACCATTGGCATCACAGCCATGATGGTGATGATGGTAAAGGGCCAGGGATCGGACCACCGGATCACCGAAGAGTTCCCTGAATTCGGGGTGATTGCTCACATGGCCGGGTTTGCCCGTGCAACAGACGTGGTGATTGAGGCAGACGACCCGGTCGGTGGCCCCCATGACGATGTGCAGGTCGTGGGATACCAACAGCACCCCCCAGCCAAACCGATCCCGCAAGGTGCCAATCAACTGGTAGAGTTCCAGTTCGCCGCTGTAATCGACTCCCTGGACCGGTTCATCCAAGACCAGCATATCGGGTTTGCCCAACATGGCCCGTGCCAGGACCATCCGTTTGAATTCTCCGCCGGATAACCCATGGACCGGGGCATCGAACAAATGGGCGACACCAGTGAGTTCCAGTGAATCCTTGATGGTGGTAACCGATTCGCGATGCATTCCCAGTTGCAAAAAACGTGAAACCGTCAGCGGCATGATGGAATCGATGGGGATATTTTGTGGCACATAGCCCAGTCGCAGTCTCGGTTTGCGCCATACGCTGGTTGCCGGGGCGGAATGGATTCCCAGCAATACCTTGAGCAAGGTTGTCTTTCCTGCACCGTTGGGACCGACCAGGGTGACGATTTCTTTGGCGTGGACCTCAAGGCTGACCTGATCCAGGATCTTTCTCCCCCCGATGTGGAAATCGACTTTCCGGGCGGCCAACAGCAAACTTTCCGAAGGGATAGCGACTGTCATGGGTTGCCTGAAGTTACAATCGGGTGGGAAGAGGTCATTTTTGATCCATGTTTATTGACGCAAGAACTGCTACGATATACCATTTTGCTTTTCTATTTGCCAATCATTTCTATTTTTTGCGTTGGAACGAGGGATGTGCCCACCGATGAGATATTGTTTTGGAAGGATTGCCGTTGTCGTTTTGGCGATGTTTCCATGGGTTTCCATGGCGTCGCCCCAGGTTGTGGTCACGATCAAGCCCATTCACGCCCTGGTATCGGGTGTGATGCAGGGGGTGGGGAGGCCCGGATTGTTGTTACCGGGATCGGTTTCGCCCCATTCCCATGCCCTGCGCCCTTCGGAAGCACAGTTGCTGCGGCGGGCGGAGTTGGTTTTTTGGGTTGGGGATGAGTTGGAAACTTTTCTTGTCAAGCCTTTGCAGCAGTTGGCTGTCGATGCTAAGACCATTGCGTTGCATGAAGCCCCTGGTATTACGCTGTTGGCAAACCGGGAGCTTAAGGCCAAGGGGGATCATCCGGGGATCCATTTTGATGCCGCTGCGCCAGACGAACATCACCATGGCACCATGGACATGCATATCTGGTTGGATCCTGACAATGCCTCGGCCATGACCGATTTGATTGGCAAGACGCTGGCGCAATACGATCCATCCCACGCCACGCAATACCAACACAATGTTTTGGAACTTAAAAAAAGAATTCAGACCTTCGCGGTGGATGCGCGAAAGCGGTTGGTGCCCGTCAAAGACAAGCCCTTCATCGTGTTCCATGATGCCTATCATTATTTTGAGAGTTATTTTGGTTTGCGGGGTGTGGGTTTTTTAAGCGTCAATCCCGAACGTCCCATTTCTGCCCGAAGGTTGCAGGAGATTCATGCCATTATCGAAGAGACGGGTGCTGCGTGTGTTTTTGCCGAACCCCAGTTTGAACCGGCCATTGTCAATGCCATCGTCGCCGATGGCAAGGTCAGGAAGGGGGTACTAGACCCTCTGGGGACCGATACCCCCGACACCCAGGAGGGGTGGTTTGTCCTGATGGATAACCTGATTACCCATTTGACCCAGTGTCTAGCCCAACCATAAGGCCGAATCGCTGTACCACCAGGAGTGATTGCCATGCAGGTCAACCGTGACTTAGGCGGCGAATTTCAGTTGACCGATTGGCAGATGAAGGCCGTTTGGCAAGCTGAAAAATCTTTGGCCGAAGGGGGAAAGACAATTCCATTTGAAGATGTGAAGGTGTGGATGGAGAGTTGGGGAACAGAAAACGAACTCCCAATGCCACCATGCCAATAATCTTTCTGTCGGATGCGGCTCTTGATCTGGGAGAAATTAAACGTCATATCCAGGCAGAAGTTTCCGATATCTTCATACGTTCAGGAATTGGCCGACGTAGCCTGTTACAAAGGGAACCCGGCAACGTCAAGGAGTCTTGGAAATTGCTGGAAAGAAATGGTATGGTGTTTTTAGGTTGCCGTAGACATTTCAACAAGATGGAAAATCCTCATGATCAGCCAGGTTCTGGTATCGGGGCAAATGCCCGTTCTCACGTTTTTGTTGCGTCACTATAAAAATTTCAACGCCCGATCCACCCGAGATGCGACATTGGCCTACTGGCGGCATATTGCGGGGGGAGGGCGGATGTTTTGGGCCATGGCGGGTGCCATGTCCTCCGCGCAGATCGGTATCTCTCTGGCACCGGCCATCCGGGCCGGTTTGGTCCATGGCCTCTCGGTGACCGGGGCCAACCTGGAAGAATCGCTCTTTCGCTTGGTGGCTCATGACCACTATCGGGATTTTCCTGATTATCGTTATTTCAGCAAGGAGGATGACGCCCGTATTCTTGCGGCCCAGATGCGCCGCGTTACCGATACCAGCATTCCCGAAGACGAAGCGTTTCGTGTCGTTGAAAAAATTCTCGTCCCTATGTGGCTGGAGGCCCATCGGACGGGGCAACGCCGGTTCTGGCATGACTATTTTTATCAACTGGTGCAGGCGATAGAACCCCGTCTGCAATCGGGATCTCCCGACGAATGTTGGCTGTTGGCCGCCGCCCAGGCCAATCTTCCGATTGTTGTCCCTGGTTACGAAGATTCAACCTTCGGTAATATTTTTGCGTCTTATGTCAGGACTGGCGAATGTCCTGCCAGTATCGTCAAGTCGGGCATTGAAGCCATGGCTTGGTTTTATGATGAATATCGCCGGATGTCGGTCGATCCTGGGGTCGGTTTCTTTCAGATTGGTGGTGGGATTGCCGGAGATTTTCCCATTTGTGTGGTCCCTTCCATCAAGTACGACCTGCAACAACCCGTCAAACCCTGGGCCTATTTTTGCCAGATTTCCGATTCCACGACCTCTTATGGTTCCTATTCCGGGGCAACCCCGAACGAAAAAATCACCTGGGATAAACTAACACCCCAAACGCCCATGTTCATTATTGAATCCGATGCCACCATTGTGGTCCCTCTGATGCTCACGGCACTGCTGGAATGCCAAGGCAATCCCTCCGCAGCCGATGCTTTGATTGCCGCCACCCATGGCCAATGAACCATCCAGCCAGCGAAAAGCGGACGGCTTTACGTTGCTGGAGTTAAGCATGGTCTTGGTTATCATCGCCATCATGATGGGGGCCGTCCTGCGCTCCGACAAGGTGGTGGATGAAGGCCGCATGCAACGGATGGCCCTGGATTATGCGGCGGTGGCTTCGGCAGTTCAGGCGTATGTTCAATGGTATCATTTTTTCCCCGGTGACGATCCCAAAGCCCAGGAGCGTTGGCCTGAGGTCGTCAACGGCAATGGCGATGGTGTGATCGACGCCGAATCCCCCGAAGAGAGGCAAGCTTGGCTCCACTTGGTTTCTGCGCATCTGCTTTTGTCCGGTGCAATGACTGAAAATTCCCGGATGCATCTGTGGCATCATGTCGCCGGGTTGTCCGGTATCGCCTTGTGTGTCGAGGATGTATTGCCCCTCCTGGCGTCTGGGTTTGACCATCATTTGGATGATGGTGATGGTCGTGCAGGGCGAATCCGTCGTTTGGACCTCTCTTCTGGTGGCTATCGTGATGCCCGGTTACCTTGGCCTGTCGAAGGGGAAGGGGTTACTGTGTGTTCATCTCTTGGGATAATATAGTGATTACCGATTTGTTGGGGTTAAAATGTTGCCATTCTCGCAAACTTTGTTTTTCCGATACGTGTACAACACGCACCATGATGATCACCACTTCCACACTTGAATCCCTAGCCATACCAGCAAAGCACTTCCGATGAGTACGGGAAGGGCCAACCAGGAAGATTGTATCCGCAGCGGAGGTTCCGGATGTCCTTCCCTGGCATATTTGTTCCCAGTGATCATTGGCGTGATCAGATTGTCCTTTTTGAATAGCAGGTAAAAAAATACCCCACTGAGATGCAAGGCGACCAAGCCCAGTAGAAGCCAAAAGCCCATGCTGTGTACCGTACTGAGTTTCCCAGCCATGCTTTCATTCACTAAAAAATTCAGTGGCCCGGATGCTATGATGTCATCACTGGCAAAAAGACCACACACGCCTAGTATGATCAAAAGAAAGAGCATCGCCGCAACAGACCATCCCCCCGCAGGATTGTGTCCAGGGTAAGAGGGGGTATCGCCGTGCATTGTGGACTTCAGGTAGTGGACAACCACAGACCAACGGGTCATAAAATTCGTGAAACGGGCTGTCGTGGAACCTACAAATCCCCAAATAATACGAAAAACGAGCAAGGTCAGGATGGCATAGCCGTTCCAGATATGCCATCTGAGACGTATATCACCAAATTTATTGGAAATCCAAGCATCAATGACAAGGGCAACCAGCAACCAGTGGCATAACCTAAGTGGCAGATCCCATGTAGGGATCCTGCGCGGCGAAGATGCAACAGCCATGTTAAAATCCTTGCACGTATTGCAGAAGTGTTTCCAGAACGTAGCGGGAAAGATCCGGCCTTTCCCGCTGCTGGAATTTGGGACAATACCTCGATGTGTTCCCTTATTTGTTCTTGAAATCATCGTGGCAGGATTTGCAGGTTTCCCCAAGCTTCTTGAAAGCCGCCAGTGTCACCTGCTTATCCCCTCCCTGAGCCACCTTGAGCAGTTCGTTTGCCGCTCCAAAAGCATTTTTGCCGAGTTGAGCAAATTTGTCTTTGTCCGTCCAAATCTCTGGCTTGGCCTTGGTTTCGCCTTTGTCCGAACCGGGAGGAAAGGAATTACCCATGTGCGTGAAGGCATCCACGATTCCTTGCGCGTGGAAGGTCACATCCTTGGCGGCATCAAATTCCAACAATAAAATTGATTTGATCGCCTTCATGTGTCCCCCCACCGCACTGTATATGCCCTGGCGGTGAATGATGGAGGGATTGCTCTCATCTGCCGAAGCAGGGGCAACCAACAAAAAAGGGATGACGGCAATGCTCAGGGATAAGATGGTCTTTCTCATGGTGGGTCACCTCGCTGGTATTCTATTAAAATGGTTATTATTTGTTGTGTGTGCCGTCGCAATAAGGGGGGTTGCCGGTTTTGCCACACTGGCAAATCGTCACCTCTTCGGCCTGTTTTAAAATAACCTGCCTGGGGCTGTCCTGTGAACCTTTGTGGGAACCATCACAGAAAGGATCTTGTTTGCTTTTTCTGCACCTGCACAGCCAATGTTCACCTGCGGTCAGCTTGACTATCTTGGGACCTGACATCAGAATTCCTCCTTAGGATCACGTTGAGAAAATAAATCTGAGTACACGATAGATCCTTTTCGGATTGTCGTAAATCACATAGTTTAGAAAACATTGTTTCCTTTTTGGAAACAATCGCACGGATGAACGCCCATGAACCATTTGTCAGCCATGCAAATTTTTGTAGCCGTGGTCGATCATGGCGGATTTTCGGCTGCGGCACGTGTTCTCGGCAGCGGTGTTGGCAAAATCAGTAAAGATCTGGCGACACTGGAAAATCATTTGGGTGTCCCTCTGTTGCAGAGAACCACACGGCAATTGCACCTGACTTGGGAGGGCGAACAGTATCTGGCGCATTGCCGACAAATTTTGGCCGAAGTGAAAGATGCCGATCAATCTGTGCGCAAGGGTCTGGACATTGCGGGACGCCTGCGCATTTCCGCCCCGGTACTGTTCGGTCACCAGCATGTTAGCCCGGCGGTACTCGACTTCATGGACCTGCACCCTGGCATTGAAGTCAATCTGGAATTGAGCGATCCCTATGTCAATCTGGTGGCGGAAGGCTTTGACCTTGCCATACGCATCGGCACTTTGGAGGATTCCACGTTGCGATCAAGAAAGCTTGGATCGTATCAACTCCTGGCGATGGCATCTCCCGCTTATCTTGCCAAGCATGGCGAGCCAAAACATCCTGGGGAATTGGCAAATCACGCATGCCTGCTCTACACGCTATCAGCATCGGAAAGTATCGGGGTCTGGCGTTTCTCCCAGAATGGACAAGAATTTCGCGTCAGAGTTTTTGGACGGTTAAGCTCCAACAATGGCGAGGTTTTGCGTCGGGCTGCCGTGGCTGGTCATGGCATCACCCTTTTGCCAACATTTCTCCTCCAGGGGGATGAAATGGCCAACGGATCCCTGCAAATCATTCTGGCCAATTTTCATTGCTCTGGCGGTGGGATTTACGCCGTCTATCCGCCCAATCGCCATCTCTCCACACGGGTTCGCGCCTGTGTTGATTTTCTGGAACAACGGTGGGCAAAAAATCCACCCGTATCCGAATTATCCCTCGCAACCGTTGAAACATGACAGCCTCACATCCTGCAAGTGCCGCTCTGCAAATCTCTCTCATGTTCGCGAACGATCGTACCGGAAATCTGGGGATAGTATATCCATTTCTTCTTGACGTGTCGGAAAAACAAAGGTTGCGAGAATGCGCTAACGGAGAAAATGATTATGGGGGTCTGGGGGGGGGATTATCCCCCCCAGTGGGGGTTTGGGGGCAAAGCCCCCAAGGTTTTGTTTTTGAACTTAAACAAAAAGTCCCCTTCTTGGTCTTTTGACTTTGATTTTTGCCCGAAGGGCATAATGTCCTCGACGAGGTATGCGCTGACCGACCATAATGAAGTGGTTGCGGCGGAGGTACGCAAGCTTATGGAATCTGCGGTTGCCTTCTTCAAGGTGGATGAAACCCGCGTTTTACGGTAATTCGACGCAATTTGCCAAGCGAAATGCCGCTTGTGCTTGCTTCTGACCTCAGGCTTTGTTATTAAAGGGGCGGGCGGTTGGTTCAGCGAGCGTTGCAGCACCATCCCGTCTGGGATGTTTTGATGTACCATGTGTCGGGGTGTGGCTCAGACTGGTAGAGCACTGCGTTCGGGACGCAGGGGTCGGAGGTTCAAATCCTCTCACCCCGACCATCTAAGATGACATCCGGTATGACATTGCTTCACCCCTCTTTCGCTATTCGGTTGGCTATCGGTACACATCGCGCCGATGACCCACTTTGATGACAAGAATAACCACCAAGTCATGTTTCAACGTATAGAGAACCCGGTGGTTCCCTACCCGGAGGCGGTATCCTCCACCAACCAGGGGCTTGACGTTGCTTGTTTTAAGTGGATGATGAGCCAAGCGAAAAAGTGCGGCAACGATACTTGGTTTCACCCAATCCATGGGAATGTGCGTATTCTTCCAAGGTGATTCCTGGCCGTCCTTGCGCCTCCCAGACCGCCAGCCGCTCTTTGATCAGTTGTGCGTCTAACCTATCTTCCAGGGTGTTATCTGCCGAGGAATCAACCTCATATTCCTCAAGATACCTTTCAGCAGCCTCACAGAGGTATTCCGCAACGGTCTTTCCCGTTTTTTTAGCCAGATTGTGATAACGATTTTCTGTCTTTTGTGGCAATTCAATTTGCATGTCAGCCTCCTGATTTTATTTTTCCCGGTGGAACAGCACCCATCTACGGAGAGTATATCATGCGATTATGAGAAAATATGGGTACTGGGTTCCGAATGGCAGAATTGCTATCCTATCGAGGCGTTTTTTTGTCCGTCAGTGCGCCAGGGTGTGGGTGACGCGATGGTGGGACTATGACAAAAATGGCAGTCTGGGGTGACCTAGCTGCCATCAACGACAGTTTTTCAAGCCGTTTTTCGGCATGTCATGGGTGGAACAAGGTGAAGTGGACCTGGATGGGACTATTTAATTTATTGAGTATCAACAATGAATTGGCTGTAGATTCCAGGGGATGTTATCCCACGCTGTTTGATTTGGCACAAAGGTTGACTGCACGAATGGGTGCGATACCGTCTTTGCCAAGGGAGAAAATCTACTCTGGATCATCCCCCCAGGGGTATTGGTGGGGTGTACGGGTGTTTGGGAGACGTGGGCATTGGACCATTCGATTACGACCGCTAATTTTGGGGATGTCCGCAAGCGGATCCAGGTCATGATCGACCAGTTTCGGATCAACGCCGAAAAGTGGGTCGTCGATCAGTTCAACGATATCCCTGAGCATCCCGCCGATGGTGCGGTGATCTCTTTGCGCTTGTGGATGGAAAAGTTTTTGACGCCCAGGCAGCAAGCCGACATTTTTGAAGGGTTGGCGCAAAACCTGGACTTGTGCCACATACCGCTGAGCCAGGATACGATGCGGCGGTTGGAGGCGGTTCGTGGCATGTATCAACTGCGGGATATGGAAGAGACGGTCATCATGCTCTTGGATGCCGTCCGCTGCCGCCCCACCTTGTGATGTCGATGAGGCTTCCGGTCTCATTTTTTTCGGGTTTTGTGTTTTGGACGCTTTTGTGTTGCGGATTCGTGTGGTAAACAGGGGGACGTTTTTGGGGGGGAGGGGCGTGCGACTGAGGTCGCTTTGCTCTAAAGCTAAATCCCGTTGATTCGGATGCTAGGACACTTACCAACCGTGAGATTGCCCGTGAGGGCAAAAGTCTCGGTTGTTTCATGTGGGCGTTTTCTAAATTTCCTCAAGCGATTAGGAAACAAAAAATGGAAATCAGTAAAATTGCAAATTTTCACAGCAGGAGCCATGGTGCCGTGCCACAGCCAAAGGGAGATCGCCGTTTCCACGTCTGGCTATTTTTGGTGGCCATCTTCCTTTTGATGTCGTCGGGGATGCCTGTGGCAACCGCCGCAGGTGGGCAGGATAAGCCGGTGGCGACGGCTCCAGGCGGTGGAGAAAAGCCGGTCGTTGTAACCGCTCCGGGTGGAAGTGAAAAGCCTGCGGCGGCACCTGCCGGGGCTGGGGAGGCTAAAGACACCCCCAATGCCATGAGTGTCATCAGCAACACCTGCGTCTCCTGCCATTCGGAGGATAACCGCGGTATCATTCAGCAGTGGGGTAATTCAAAGCACTATGGTGCCAATGTCGGCTGCTACGAGTGCCATAAGGCCGAAGAGGGTGATCCCGATGCCTTTATGCACAAGAAGTATCTGATTTCTACCCTGGTGACCCCGAAAGATTGCGCACGCTGCCATGAGACCGAAACCAAGCAGTTTGCCGCCAGTTCCCATGCCAGGGCGGGAAGCAACCTGGATGTGACCATTCCCCATACATTGGCGACCATGGTGCAGAGCGACGGTACCAAGGAAGGGCTTCAGGCGGCGACCAGCGGTTGCGTTCAGTGCCATGGGTCCAAAATCGAAGTCAATAAAAGTGGTAAGTTGCTCCCGCACACTTGGCCCAACTCGGGAATTGGTCGTGTCAATCCAGACGGTTCTTTGGGATCCTGCACCGCCTGTCATCAACGCCACGATTTTTCGTTGAGCCAAGCGCGGCGCCCGGAGACCTGCGGTAAGTGTCACCAAGGGTCGGCCCATCCTCAAAAAGATGTGTACAATGAGTCCAAACACGGGATTAGTTTCTACTCAAACATTGAACACATGAACCTGAGTTCCCCCAAGTGGATTCCGGGACAAGATTATTATTCCGGTCCTACATGCACCACCTGTCACATGTCTGGGACGTTGACCGTCGGGATGACCCATGATGTGGGTAAACGGATTAGCTGGAATCTTTCCCAACCGGTCTCCAAACCGACTGGCGATGATTCGGACGCCAGAAGGGATGAGATGAAATCGGTCTGTTTCTCTTGTCACACCGAAAGATATGTCGAAAATTTCTACAGCCAGTTTGATAACACCGTGAACTTGTATAATAACAAGTATGGTGAACCGGGTGTGCGTCTCATGGAAGCACTCCTCAAATCGGGATTGCGCACTGAAAAGCAGTTTGACGATCCCATCGAATGGGTTTGGTTCAAACTGTGGCATGTCGCTGGTCGGAACGCCCGCAGTGGTGCTGCGATGTTGGCCCCCGACTTTGCGCAATGGAAGGGGTTTGCGGAGCTTGCAGAGCTGTTCTATTCCCGGTTGCTTCCTGAAGCGGATGCGTTGATCACCAAAGCGGAGGCTGCGGGTCGCGGGGCACAGGTCGCCGAGGCGAAGAAAGCCCTCCTTGATATCAAGAATGATCCTGCAAATGTTTGGATGAAGAGTAGTGGCCAATAAGAAAGTCGGCTAATAACTTGCCCCCTCCCGCCAAGGGAGGGGGTGGTCAGGAGGACTCATCCGTGAAACGGCCCCCCAGCATTGTATGGATCGTGTTTTTTTGGGTATTGTTTCTCCCTGGAGCGGTATTTGCTGCCGATCCGGCGGCGGAACTGATGGAGAAAAAAGAAGTTTTCTTGGTCACCAAGGATACGGACAATAAGGCGTGTCTCTATTGTCACGGTGTCAGTGGGTTTAGTGCCCCGATGAGTGCGGGGCGCAATCAAGATCAAAAGAATTTGTTCGTCGATGCGGATCGTCTTGCCAAGAGCGTCCATGGTTCGCGTTCCTGCGTCGATTGTCATTCGGATATCACGAAAATTCCTCATGACAAGAACAAAGAATACAATGTGAGCTGCGTTCAGTGTCACACCAACCTGAACAATGAACTCAAGGTGAAGGAAGGGGAGGCGGGGGAGAAGAAAACTCTGGGCCATGTCGTTGAGAATATTGCATCTTATCTGAGTTCTGTTCATGCCCAACCCCGAAAGGGCGATCCCAACAAGCCGAATGCCTATTGTTCCGATTGTCATACGGGGCATGCCATTTTTGCCAAGGGGACTCCTGAGCGTAAGGACTACCACATGAATTCGCCGGCCATGTGCGGGCGGTGCCATGAGAAGCAACTTTTGGAGTATGAAGATTCCCTGCATGGGGGTGCGGTGTTGCGCTTGGGCGATGAAAAATTTCCAGTTTGCGGAGATTGTCATACCACACACAAAATTTCGCATCCTGAATCGACGTATGGTCAGTTGGTGATCACCAAAAGCTGTGGTGGTTGTCACAAAGACTCCTATGAGAGTTATACCTCCACCTATCATGGGCAGGTCAATACGTTGGGATATGTTAACACGGCCAAATGTTTTGATTGTCATGAGGCCCATAAAAACAGGCGGGTGACCGATCCTGAATCTTCGGTGCATCCCGATAACCGGGGGAAAACGTGTAAACAGTGCCATGAGAACGTTTCTCCGGGCTTTCTCTCTTTTCAACCCCACGGCAATAACCATTCCTTTGATAAATATCCAGAGATGTGGCTGGCTTCCAAGGGGATGATTGGTTTGTTGGTTGGTGTTTTTGCTGTGTTTTGGACCCATACCTTTCTATGGTTCCTGAGGGAAAGAAAAGAGAAAAAACTGGGTATCCATCACAAACTGCCCCAGGATGTGGCGGAGGCTCCGTTGCCGGCGACGGGTACCCGGGTCAATGTGCAGCGTTTCCCAGCGTTGTGGCGGCTTGCGCATATTACATTTGCCCTTTCCATCATGGTGTTGGCTGCGACGGGGTTGACGGTCCTTTTTGCCGATAGTTTTTGGGCGCAGACCGTTGCCAAAGCCTTGGGTGGGGCGAAGGTCATGGCGATTATTCATCGTGTGGCCGGGGCAGTTTTCATCGGTGTCTTTTTCATCCATCTGGTGGCGGTTTTGCATAAGTTGTTGATCAAACACCGCGCAACTTTTGAATGGTTTGGTCCCAACTCGTTGGTGCCGCGCTGGCAGGATCTTTGGGATTTGATTGCCATGCTGAAATGGTTCTTTGGCAAGGGGCCAAAGCCTTATTTCGACCATTGGACCTATTGGGAGAAATTTGACTATTGGGCACCGTTCTGGGGTGTATCCATCATCGGTGGTTCGGGGCTTGTCCTTTGGTTCCCGGTTTTGGCGGGTGAGTATTTGCCGGGATGGATATTCAACGTGGCGACCATTTTCCACGGCGAAGAGGCGGTTTTGGCGGTTATATTCATCTTCTCCGTCCACTTCTTCAATTGTCATCTGCGGCCTAGCAAGTTCCCGCTGGATATCATGATGTTTGTGGGCAACATGCCGATGGAAGAGTTCAAGGAAGAGCGGACGGTCGAGTTTCAACGGATGGTTCAGGAGGGCAAACTGGCCGAAATCATGGTGGAACCACCCACCAGCAAGGCTAAGAAGTATTCCAGGATTCTTGGCTTTACGTTGATTGGTATCGGTCTGACTTTGTTGTTCTTCGCCCTGACGGGTATCGGAACACATTTGGTTCACTTTTTCTCTTCGTGAACTTTGAAAGACTTAAAACTCCCAGGAGGCTTTTTCGCCTCCTGGGGGGTGTTTTTTTTATTGAAAGAAAAAAGGGGTCTGGGGGATTGCCCCCAGGGTTTTGATTTTGTTTTTGAATTTAAATAAAAAGGTTTCCATGTTCCGCTTTTGACTTTGGTTTTTGATCTTAAACAAAAAGGTTTCCATATTTAAGTTTTTGGTTTAAATTAAAAAACTAAAGTCAAAAGCGAAACATGGAGACCTTTTTGTTTCAATTCAAAATCAAAACCCTGGGGGCAATCCCCCAGACCCCTTTTTTCTTTCACTATTTATCGAATGTCAACACGGCCTAGGCGGATAGGGCGGTGGAACAAAAAGGACATTTGCATGGCTCGATCGACGTGGCGTGGCCTGATCGTTTTGGAATTGTTGGCATTGTCCTGGTTTTTGGCTTCCACCGTTGTCATGGCGGATGATGTCAGTCGTAGCATCGCCCCTCCCACATCGACGACTCGTCACAGTAAATTTCATATCTTAGACGGCCCTTTTGAGTCTGGCAGAGAGGTGACACGCGCCTGTCTGACCTGTCATACGGAGGCGGCCAACCAGGTCCGCCGGTCTGTCCATTGGACGTGGGAATACATGTCTGCCGATTCCGATGAAAAAAAGGGTAAATTGCATTTGCTCAATACGTTTTGCGGAGCGGTATCGACCAACATGAGTTTGTGTACCTCGTGCCATGTTGGCTATGGCTGGCAGGAACCGGGGAACGATTCCGTGGTGGATGAACAGGTCGATTGCTTGGTGTGCCACGAACAAACGCGAAAATATAAAAAATATAATTATGGTTCGGCGGTATTGAAATATAAGGACCGTGTTCTTAAAAAACCGGATTTTCCGTCAATGGCCCACAGTGTCACGCGACCGACACGTTGGAATTGTGGATTTTGCCATTTTTACGGAGGTTCCGGGGATGGGGCCAAACATGGTGATTTGGACTCGTCACTGTTTGAACCCAACCGTCGGTTGGATGTCCACATGGATGCGGCAGGATTGAATTTTGATTGCGTCACCTGTCACACCGCCAACGATCATGCAATTACAGGGTCGCGGTACGATATGAAAGCACAGGATCCCATCGGTGTGGATCGTCCTGGGCATACCGATGCCACGCGGAGTTCCTGTGCCTCCTGCCATGGCAATGCGCCCCATGGCGATAAAAAAATCAACGATCATACCGATCGGGTTGCCTGTCAGACCTGCCATATCCCAAGGATGGCACGCGGTGGTGTCGGAACCATGGTGTTTTGGGATTGGCGTACTGCCGGGAAGCGGGCGGGAGATTTGGAGCCGCCGGAGGCTTTTGAAAGGGAGGGGCATACCTCCAAAATGATGCATACCAAATATTCGGACAGTCATGGAACCTCGTGGTGGGCGGAGAATCTGGTCCCAAAATTTGCGTGGTTCGATGGTCGCATTCGTTATCTTGATGTCAAACAAACGGTGGATGCTTCGGAATTGGTCCGTATCAACCGTGTTCTTGGTGAGCCGGGCAATCCGGGTGCCAGGATTTGGCCGTTTAAAAATACGTTGGCGATGATGCCTTATGATCCGGTCAATAAAATCATGATTGCCAATCATACGATCAGGAATGCACCGGAAGATAAGGAGGCATTTGAAGCCAGTTTTGATTGGCGTCGTTCGGCAGCGGTTGGCATGAAGGCGAAAGGATTGCCATTCAGTGGGGAGGTCGCTTTTGTGGAAGCGGTCATGTCGTTTCCTTTGACCCATATGGTTGCCCCGAAGGAGGAGGCCCTTTCTTGTCTTGAATGTCATCGGGATGGTGGGCGGCTGGAAGGTTTGGAGGGGGTGTATCTGCCTGGGCGGAAAAATTTTCCATTGTTATACGCTTTCGGGATCGGAGCGGTGGTGATGACGCTGATCGGAATTTTTATCCATGCGACCATTCGTGGGTTGATGACCTGGGGGAGGCATTAGAGACCCGTCATGGAGGAGAACCGAAAATTATTATTTTCCCGTTATGAACGGTTTTGGCATTGGTCACAGGCCCTGTTGATCATCGCCCTGATGGTGACCGGTTTTCATGTAACCGGCTTGTTGCAATGGTTGGACTATAAACTTGCGGCCCAGTGGCACCGTTATTTTGCATGGAGTCTGATCTGTTTATGGACGTTTACCATTTTTTGGCATCTTATCACTGGGGAGTGGCGGCAATATATCCCCAGCACGGAAAAAATGTTGGAGGTTGTCTATTATTATTCAAAAGGGATTTTTGATCCCAACCTTCAGCATCCTTTCCAGGTGACTCGGCGTTTAAAACATAACCCGGTGCAGAGATTGGCCTATCTGGTTTTGAGCGTTGTTATTTCCCCAATGTTGTGGATTTCTGGGCTGCTTTTCTTTTATTACAATGAATGGAATCAGTTTGGCATTCCCAGCCTGTGGCTTTCGGGTGTGGCGGCGGTCCATGTTGCCATGGCGTTTGCGATGGTTTGTTTCTTTTGTTTGCATGTTTATATGGTTTTCTTGGGCAAGCCTGCGATGGCGCAGCTTAAGGCGATGCTCACGGGTTATATGGTCGAGGATATCCGGCTGGACATGGATCGGGAATATACCATCATGCTGGTGGAAGATGAGGCCGATTTTGCCCGGATGATTCAGGAATGGTTTGAGACGAATGGGGTGAATGAAACAGATAGGATATTACCGGTGCGTGTGACGATGGTTCGTGTCGAAACATTGCATGAAGCGGTCAAATATTTAAACAATAAGTCGGTGGACTTGATTTTGCTGGATCTTGATCTGCCCGATAGCCGGGGTGTTGAAACCCTGCGGAGCATTATGTCTGTAATCCGGGATGAGCCTGTTTTGGTGTTGACGGGGGAGGAGGATGAGAATTTGCAGTCCATGATCATTCGTGAAGGGGCGCAGGAATTTTTGATCAAACAAAACCTGGATCGCCATCATTTGCTGCGCAAAGGTCGTTTTGCCATGGAGCGGCAATGGTTTTTACGGCAATAGGGTTTTGACTTTGCTTTTGAACTTAAATAAAGTCAAAAGCGGAACATGGAAACCTTTTTATTTAAATTCAAAATCAAAACCCTGGGGGCAATCCCCCAGACCCCTTTTTTCTTTTAATCGTTTTACTTTGTTTTGTTTTTTGTTCGCGGACGCGGTAGGCGATGAGAATCAATACCAACCCGATATAAGCGTAGGGTTCGCCGTTGTCGTGGGATGCGGCAAAAAGAAAATGCAATCCTACCAGAATGTTGATCAAAAAAACCGATTGGTGCAGCCGTTTCCAATGGGCTTGTCCCATTTTTTTCCTGACGGAATAGATGGAGGTCACCGACAAGGCGATCAACAGTACAAAAGAGACCAATCCCAGATAAATAAAAGGACGCTTGTGGATGTCCACCACAATGTCATCCCATTTGAGTACCCATTCCAAGAACACGTAGGTCATGACGTGCAGGGTGGCGTAGAAAAATCCATAAAGACCAATCATCCGCGAATAGCGCAGCAAAGACCGGCGGCGGGCCAATTCGCTCAAAGGACGCCACGCCAGCGAAATCAGCAAAAAATTGAATGCCCAGTCCCCCAGATAACGATTGATGAAGCCAACCGGCATCTGCCCCACGGAACTCCCGGGGGAGTAGCCGGTGATCAAAACCCGTCCTACCAGCCAGGTGACAGGGAGGAGACAAAACATGAAAACCAATGGTTTCAAGTCCAGGCGTTGATGTTTGATCAGGGTATGGTCCGCTTTTTCATCGATCCCATGGGTCACCATCCATAGGGCATACATGGTGAGGAACAAATATCCCGATCCCAGAAGGGTAAAGGGGGTTTGCGGACCCACGGCATCGAAATAATAGCCACCGCTTTGGACCAGAAAGATGACACCGAGTCCACCGACCAGTTGAAATACGCGCTGTACCGGGCCGAGCAACGTGGTGGGTGAGAGTTCGGCGGCCAGGATGCGGGAAGCGATCAAACAACCGGAGTGTCCGACGCCGATCATGAGCAGGGGGATCAAGACGGGTCCATTGAAGGGATCGGCGATGCGCGACAGCAATAAAAATCCCATGGCTCCGATGGAAAGACCGATCCCCAGTGCGGAGATACGGCTGGATCGGGCCATGAACGATTGCCAAAAAGGGATGGAACCGAGGAGTGCAAAGCCGGTGATCAGCAACAACCATCCGGCATGGGCCACGGCAGCACCACGGGTAATGCCCAGGAGATCGGCAAACGAAATGCACCAAAGGGAGAAGAAAAGATTGACGGCAATAAAGTCGGCACGGACAAAAAAGGCGGTGGCTAGAGAAAGTTGCAGTCGGGCATCGGCAGAAATAACATCGATCACTTTGTCGAAGCCGCCGTTTTTTGCGGGCATGGGGGAATCGGATGGTATCATGGGGCGTGATGCCGCATAAATCATCCCCAGGGCGGCCAGGGCGGCCAATATGGGGACCACCATGACCAGAATCAATTTTGTTTTTGTCAGGGGAATTTGCAGAAGAATGCCGCAGACCAGCATGGCCCCGACCACGACCATGACCATCATGGACGACAGCAGTTTGTGGGGGTGGGTCTGGCGTTCAAAGCGTTCCAAAACCAATGTTGTCAATTGCCACTGGGACATTTCTGCGCCATAGGCCACCATGATGCGGCTGATATAGTAGATCAGCAATCCACCGAGTCCAATGGTGACGCCAAAAAGATGGCTGAATGGGGCCAGTAAAGAACCGAGGAAGACAAAAAGAAATGCCGTCAGCAAGGCTTTGATTTTGGTAGCCTGGGCCACAGGTTCCAGAGAGATGGTCAGGGCCAGTCCCACCAATTGGGTCATGACCAGGAGATGGGCATTGATGGTCCCCGATTCTTCAAAGGCAATGCTGAAATATTCGTCCAGGAAGAGTGGTTGGAGTCCGACGGTAATGGCCATCACCAGGGAACCCAAGGCACTGGTCAGATAGAAAATCCCCGGATTTTTGGCCAAAAAATTATTTTCAGGAGTGATCATTATTCCAGGTCAGCTTCTTCGTTGGCGTCATGTCCAGGGGCATGATGTTGGGTGGTTGGATTCCACAAACCTTCCATGTGGGCGTTGCGGAGCTGGCAAAATTGACCATTGACCGACAGACTTTGGCCATAGCGCAAAGCATTGGGTTGTCCCAATTCGTTGAATGATGTCCCTTTGACATAAAAGCCCGTGGAGACGTTACACCGTTTTGCCTGGAGATACCACTCCGGTGCCAGATTATACCATGCAGGTTGATTGATCCCATCATTGACCAGAATATTGACGTTGATGCGACCATAACGGACATTTTTTCCAACGACGGCGAGAATCTTTCCTTGGAAACGGACCGGTTGAAATTTTTCATGCCATTCGCGTGGTGTGACGGCGGGTGCGGCAGGGAGAAGTGGGTAGGGCGGGGTCATCATAGCGACGGCGATCCCTTGGGCCGTTTGCGGGGCGACAACCTGGGGAGGGGCCGATGGTGACGTGGGTACTGTTGTTTGGGCCTGGATGCGGTGACACTTGGAGCAGGCCATGTTATCCCGGCTATCGCCATGGGGGGAGGGGACACCGCTGGCGATCGGGGGGGTCGGTGGGGCTATGGGGATGGCCAAATCTCTTTGTTGATTGATGATTTGGTGACAACTGGAACAGGTTCGGTGTGTGCGGTCATCGGGATGGGGGGAGGGTGCCCCAGCCGCGATGGGGGGGGCATAGCTGTAGCGGTGGTCTTTCCAAGGATCGACATCAAAAACGGCCATGAGAAACAGCCCCGTACCCAGCATCAGGCCCGTTGCCATGATCCACATGCCAAATTTCATCCGTTCGCCGATCGGTGGTGTCCCCATTTTGGCCACGATCACAACTCCCTACATGACCAAGCTTTGCATACCGGGTTCCCCTGGATGGATCATCTTCAGGATGGAACTTTTGCCGTACATGAGCAACTGGTAATGAACAAATCCATTGATCACCTGTTTGACATAGTTGCGGGTCTCTTTGAAAGGGATGTTTTCGATAAATTCGATGGCGGAATCGCTGCGACGGCGTTCGCGCCATTTTTCTCCCCGGTGGGGGCCGGCGTTGTAACTGCACAAAGCCAGCACCAAGTCACCGCCGAAGGAGAGCAGCATACGCTTCATATAAGCCTGCCCCAAGGCCAGATTATAGGTTGGGTTTTGCATAAGTGCGGGGGTGGGTGGAGGCAACGAACTTTGACGCGCCTCATCCTCGGCGGTGGCCGGGATGATCTGTAACAGGCCATCCGCTTGGGCACTGGAGTGGGCACGGGTGTCAAACATACTTTCCTGCCGAGCGATACCCCAGATCAAGGCGGGGTCTAACTGCCAACCCCAACCCGGTTGCCAGTGGGGGATTGGATAAAGGGCCTGCCAATAGCGACCGCCTTCGTGTTTGATCCCCGAAGCCAATCGGATAGCATTTTCATAGGCCCCGGCATTGAGTACCAGGCACAGTTGTTCCTCAATCCCAAGTTGGTAACGTTGGGCAAGGTTTTCCGCTTCGCGGCCATTGTACACATCACGGCCTACAGCCCGTAGCAGGAGCATTCTGGTGACATCTTCCTGCAAACGTGGGTCTTGGATGACACCACATTGCAACGGGGTCTTGCGTAAGTCGGGTAATCGGCCATCGCGGGTTTCCATGGCCAGCAGGCCGTAAAAGCTGCCGGGGAATTTGGCCGCTTGATTGATCCATGTCTGCTTATCTTTTTTAGAATGCGATAACTCCGCCGCCCACCACGCCCCCTGGGAACGACGGCTTCCTGATTGGGCCTTTTTCCCCAATAACTTGAATAATTCCAAGGCGCGTTTATCTTTGTTCAACCGGTGGGCCGTCCACGCGGCCAGCCACAGGGAATCTTCCAGTTCAGCCCCCTTTTCGGTGGCATTTAAATTGAGTAATTGATAGGCCTCTTTGAGTCGGTCATAACCATAAAAATATTTTCCCAGTTTATACCGGAGGACGCTGCGATCATGGACGTTGAGATGCCGACCTTCCGGTCCCATGAGCATTGCATAGGTTTCATCCACCTGATCATGGCTTCGCAGCCAGTCGATACGGGCGTACCAGAGTTCCGATTTGTTGGCCTCTTTTTTGGGAAGGTGGCGACGGTATTCGGCAAAAAGTTTTTCATTGCCCGTGGAGGCGGCGAGCAGGGCCAGAAAATAATCACGTCGGACTTTGGGAAAGCTTTGCAGGAAATCCTGTAATGTTTCGTGGCTTTTATTCCCGATAAGACTGCGGGCACGCTTTTCCCGGTCGGCGTTATCGAGCTGCCGTTCAAAGTCACCCGTTTTGCCAGCCAGATCTCTGGGGAGAACCATGCCCGCCAAATAGAGTTTTTTCCACAGGGGAAAGGCTTCGGCGGTCCTGTTTTTCAGCAACAGCAATTGGACATAATAGGTGCGACCTGCGGTGGTCACGGGGGGGTGTTGGTCAAACCATGCCAAGGCTTCTTTTTCTTGCATGGATTCGGAAAGATGGGTTTCCACCATTTTTTCGATCCGTTTTTTTTGGGCATGATTGGGCCAACGTTCGAGAAAACTGAGAAGACGTGGCAGCGTGGCGTCATAGCGGGGATGGAGCAACAATTCCAGTTCCAGATAGGATGCCAGACCATCGTTGTCCGGCCAAGTGGATCGGTCAAGGAGTGCCTCGCTGGGGTCTTCTTTTTCCAGCAAAGAAAAATAATGGCGAAAAACTTCCAGATCTTTTTCTGGAAGGGCTTCGGTCGCTGCGGATGGGTGGATGAACAAACAGAATAATATCGGTAGCCATCCCAAAGTGAGGATGGATGACAATTTTATGCGCATAGGGGATAAATTCTCTGCATGTTTGGGGAACACTCCGCATGGAAGCAACCCCATCACTCTATCATGAATCCCCCATGCTTCAAGACTTGTTTTTGATGCGGTTTAATGAATGCCACGTTCATTGAGCCAATGGCCATAACGAACATCGGTCCCCATGATATGTTCAATGAGCCACGATTTCAGGAAACCCAGAAGTTCAAAGGCGATGGAGTGGTCTCCCCCCTTTTCCAATTGGGTGATGAAATCGACGACCCGTTGCACCAGTTTTTTATGGGCCTGTTGATGTTGGACCGCTTCGGGATAGCCATGTTTCTCGAAAAGGTCTTCTTCAAACTTAAAATGTTTCACGGTATAATCGACCAATTCTGGCACAAGGGTTTTCAAACCATGTTCGATCTGCCCCTGTTTGACGGCCCGATAAATGTTGTTGACTAAGTCTACCAAGTGACGGTGCTGGCGATCGGCCTCGGTGATGTTGACCAATAACTTGTCGGACCACGGCATGAGGACGGCATCGGAACCGGAATCGTCGAGTTGGAAAAAGGCGATGACCCCTTGGAGGCGATTGGCCTCGACCGCCAGATGATCGGCGGATTCAGCCATTCTT
Organism: Magnetococcales bacterium; assembly: GCA_015228925.1. GTDB lineage: Bacteria > Pseudomonadota > Magnetococcia > Magnetococcales > UBA8363 > UBA8363. Next base: position 24,415 of record JADGCQ010000043.1, read on the forward strand.
TCAGCGGCGGCGGCGTTTTGTTGAATCACTTGGTCTAGTTGTTGAATCGCCTGGTTGACTTGGCCGCTCCCTTGATTTTGTTCCTGCGAAGCGGCGGTGATTTCTTGTACCAATTGCGCTGTTTGTTCGATACCAGGCACCAAGCTGTCCAGGATGTTTCCTGCCTGTTCTGCCACGGCGACGCTGGACTTTGAGATTTGATTGATCTCTCCGGCGGCGGTTTGGCTGCGTTCGGCAAGTTTTCTCACTTCAGATGCAACCACGGCAAACCCTTTGCCATGTTCGCCGGCGCGTGCGGCTTCGATGGCGGCGTTGAGGGCGAGAAGATTGGTTTGGCGGGCGATTTCTTCAATGATGGATATTTTTTGAGCGATTTCTTTCATGGCAGTGACGGCACCCGCTACCGCTTTACCGCCTTCTTTGGCTTTTCCGGCGTTATCCCGGGCCAGACGTTCGGTATTGACCGCATTGTCGGTATTGTGTTGGATACTGGCCGCCATTTCAGTCACTGAGGCGGAAGTCTCTTCCACGGAGGCGGCTTGTTCGGTGGCCCCTTCGGAAATTTCTTGCGCTGACGTATTGACCTTACTGCTTTCGTTGACGACATTTTCCCCAACCTCGATCAGGGAATGGACGGTTTTTTTCAGGTTATCGACCATTTCCTTCATGGCCCCATAAACCCCTGTTCGGGCGCGGCGTTCATCGAAGGCGATGGATAAATCCCCACGGGCGACACGTTGCACGAGGGCGGTCACTTCGGTGGGTTCTCCACCCAACTGACGGAAGATATTTCGAAAAATAATCAGGAGCAGTACAAGACCCGCGATGACGACCAGCACGGATATGGCCACGACGGTTGTGAGGGAACGGACGACGTGTTGTGTCCTCCCGGATGATTCCTCGGCCATCATCCCGACCGCTTTGTTCATCTCGGAGAGCAAAGCGACATTGGAGTCGATCAATCTTGTTTTGATCGCTTCCAGATCTTCAGGTTTTTCCAATCCATGTTCCATATCCTTGCGGAATGTTTCCCAGATGGTGGCCACCCGGCCCAATTGTTGGTTGACCGCTGCGGACGGGCGGTTCATGGGGAGGTTGGGGCTGTTTTTGTCCAAGGATCTGGGGGCTTTTTCCCCTCGGATCAGACCGGTCAGTGTGGCGTCAAAGGCCCATAGGGTCGTTTCGAGGGAATCCCGTGTTTTTTGCGACCCTTCAGCCAGATAGATAAAAAATTCCTTGGTCGCTTTTTGTGACAGCATCCGCTGCCGTCCGGCAAGATCGAGGGTATCGGCGTCACGATTCTCAAGTTCCGTGGAGAGCCAGAGTGAAAGGCCGGACAACAGGGCCATGATCAGCAAAACCAAGCCGATCATCAAAAACGCCGTGCGCACGCCAATGCCTGTCGTTTTATCGGTATCCTTCATAAAAATTCTTGCCCCCCTCCCTTATGGTTCCTTTGTGAAGTGGTTAATTACAAGGTTTTGCGCGATAATTGTTTAATTTCTCCACACGACCGACGATGATTGTTCATGATACATGTCAGGCCAGGGATGATCAACACAAATTAGATCACTTGTGTTGGCAGCAGATTGAGAAAAATATTGTCAAGGATGCCTGTTTTTTTTGTGGTCGTCTCAACGGTTGATCGGGATGGTCACCCTCCGACTTGACAGCTACGGGTACACTCCTTAAGGTGGCTTTGCGTCGGATTCAAAACGGACGGTAGAGAAAAAATCTAAAAAAGGAATCTTCATGAAGGAAACCATTTTGTTGGTGGGGCATGGATCGCGGGATGAGGAAGGCAATGTCGAGGTCGATGAATTTGCGCAGTATTGGCAATCCAAACATCCCGATTGGCGTATCGAAGTGTGCTGGATCGAACATGCGAAAGTCCTCCCCGATGCCGGTCTCGACAAGGCGGCGGAAGGGAGTGATCGGGTGATCCTGCTGCCGCTGATCCTTAACGCCGCCGGCCACGTTAAAATGGAACTCCCCGAATATCTTGAACAAGCACGCCTACGTCACCCCCAAGTGCAGTTCTTGATGGGGCGGCATCTGGGGGTGGACGAACGGATCCTGAAACTTGTCCGTATGCGCATCCACAGTGCCATGGTCACCCTGGACATGCCCGATCCCAAAACCACCAGCATCATCCTCCTGGGGCGTGGGTCTTCGGATATGTCCGCCAATGGCGAAGTCGCTAAAATGGCCCGGTGGGTCTTTGAAACCACCCGCCATGACCAGGTGGATTACGCCTTTACCGGCATCACCTATCCCCGTGTGGAAACCGTGGTGGCGCGTCAGGTCGCCTCGGGAGCCATGCAGATCATCATCGCCCCCTATTATCTCTTTACCGGGCGTCTGATCAAACGGATTGAAAATCAAGTGCAACGGATGACCCGGCAATATCCGCAGATTGCCTTCTCCCTCGCCGGTTACCTGGGCATCAATGATCGGGTGGTGGAGGTGCTGGAATCGCGCTTGGCTGAAGTGCGGGAACATTCGGTCTCCATGATGGAATGCGATGGCTGCCGGATCCGGGAAATTGCCCACGAACATGGCATCGATCATCACCACTAGAGTCTCAACCAGGAGCTTTATGAGCCATCTCGCCCCGCCCATCGTTGCCGCCGGACAGGATATCGAAAACGCCTCCTTTCTCTATATCGATTCCCATATCGGTCCCCATGCCCATTACACCGCCGAACAATGGTCTTTAGTGCGGCGTTTGATCCATACCAGCGGCGATTTTGAGTTCAATGGTCTCACCCGGTTTCATCCCCAGGCGATGGCTGCGGGACGGGATGCATTCGCGCGGGGGTGTCCCCTGGTGGTGGATGTCAACATGATTCAGGCGGGGGTCACTTCCCGCCGTTTGCAACCCCTGGGGGTCAGGATTCACCAATTTAATGCCGACGCCGAAGTGATTCGGTTGGCTACCGAAGAGCGCACCACGCGCACCGTTCAGGCCATGCGTCTGGCTTGGCGTCGGGGATTGCTCGATCATGGGGTGGTGGCCATCGGCAACGCCCCCACCGCCCTGCTGGAATTGATTCGTCTGGTGCAGGAGGAAGGGGTTCGTCCCGCTTTGATCATTGGCGTGCCGGTGGGGTTTATCTCGGCGGTGGAATCCAAGGATCTTCTCATGACCCTGGAAGAACCCCCATGGATTAGCACCTATGGGACCAAAGGGGGATCGACCCTGGCGGTGGCGGCATTGCATGCGGTGATGGATCTGGCGTTGGGGAAGCGCGGTTGAATCCAAAAAGCAAAGGTGATCGGGGTAAACGGACCGGTTGGACTACCGGGGCATGTTCCGCCGCTGCTGCCCGTGCCGCAACGCTGGGACTGCGCTGGGGACAGGTGCCCGATCAGGTCGCAACGCTGTTGCCCAATGGTCAGCGGGTCACTTTTGCGGTTGTCGATGGTACCATGAATCACGATGGGGTGCGGGCGGCTGTCATCAAAGATGCGGGGGATGATCCCGATTGCACCCATGGTGCCCATCTGGTGGCTCGCGTGGAACCTTGGCTGGGTCATCCGGGAGAGATTGTTTTGCATGGCGGTGCGGGGGTGGGGACCGTGACGCGGCCTGGCCTCGGCTTGCCGGTGGGGGAGGCGGCCATCAATCCCGTCCCCAGACAAAATATCATCGCCAATGTGTTGGAAGTCGCTCCTCCGCTCTTGGAGTCTCACGGCTTGGTGGTGACCATCTCGGTTCCTGGTGGCGAGGCACTGGCGCAAAAAACGCTCAATCCACGTTTGGGGATCCTGGGGGGCATTTCGATTTTGGGAACCTCTGGGGTTGTCTATCCCTATTCCACTGCCGCTTACAAGGCGGCGGTGGTGCAGGCGATTCATGGGGCGGCGGCGGCAGGATTGAAAACCCTGGTCTTGACCACCGGACGGCGTACCGAGCGGTTTGCCATGAATCATTTTCCGCAGTGGCCGGAATGGGCTTTTGTGCAGATGGGGGATTTTGTCGGTGCTGCGTTGGCGGCGGCGACGGCGGCCCGAATCCAACAGGTGGTCCTCGTCGCCATGGGGGGAAAACTGGCCAAAATGGCCCAGGGGCTTAAAAATACCCACGCCCATAAAACAGCGTTGAACATGGATCACGTAGCGCAACTGGCGGCATCGGTCGGGGCAGAGGCATCGATGGTGGCGGAAATTGCCCAGGGGACGACGGTGCGGTTTGCCGTGGAAGCGTTGGCACGGGTTGCATTGCAGGTTCCATTTTATCAAAAATTGGCTCAGGCGGCCCATGCGGGTGTGCAACCCTGGTTGGGGGTGGGGACCGAGGCGACGGTTTTGGCCCTGGATTTTGAGGGGGGTCTCATCACCTGGGCCGGGAAACCTTTGCCATGACGGCGGCCATTTGTATCCTGGGGGTGTTGGATGCGGGCTTGGAGAGCCTGTCCCACGCGGGGCGTCACCGTCTGGAGCGGGCCGATCTGGTGCTGGGGGATGCTCGGTTCTTGGATCTCTATGCCCCGGCGATGGCCCAGGATGCCGAAAAACGCCCTTTTACCGGACATATCGCCCAGGTACCCCACTGGTTGGAACAGGCGCAAACCCAAGGACGGCGGGTGGTGGTGTTGGCCACGGGGGATCCCCTTTTTTTTGGATTGGCCGGTTATCTGACCGGAAAACTCCCCCCCGGAAGTTTTGAGGTTCACGGTCAGGTCTCCTCCTTGCAGCTCGCTTTTTCCCGGATTCCTTTGGCTTGGTCGGAGGCCAGATGGCTTTCGCTTCATGCCCGTGACAGCGGAAATTGGCACCCGGAAGCCGATTTTGAACATGCCTTGTACCCCTTCTGGCAGGCTCTCAACGCGGCGGCCCTTTTAGGGGTATTGACCAGTCCCGCCAACACCCCCTCCCGGTTGGCCCAGATGTTGACCGTGTTGGGCTTGGAAAATACCTGGAAAATGACGGTCTGCCAACGGTTGGGCCAGCAGGATGAAAGGGTGGATCGAGACTTGGAGCCGAGTGGCTGCGTGGCACGCACCTTTTTGGAACCCAACGTGGTTATCTTCCAGAAAGTCGCCCCTTCCCCGTATGATCGATGGCCCGCTTTTGGTTTGCCGGACGATTTTTATCAAAAAAAAGTGTTTAAAAAAGGGTTGATCACCCGCCGGGAGGTCCGGGCTATTTCTTTGGCTTATCTTGCCATTACCGATGGCGATACGGTATGGGATATCGGTGCCGGATCGGGTAGCGTCGGGTTGGAGGCGGCTGGTTTGACCCCCCATGGACAAGTTTGGGCCATTGAAAAAAACGACTCTTCGATACACCATATCCTGGCCAATCGCGCCCGGTTGGGACGTTTTAATTATCGCATCGCCTGTGGGCTGGCACCTCAGGGTTTGGAGGCTTGGCCCGATCCCGATGCCGTTTTTATCGGCGGCAGCGGCGGCAATCTGGAAGTACTGATTGCGTTGGTGTTATCACGATTGAAGGGGGGGGGACGTTTGGTGATCAATCTGGTCGCTTTGGAAAATCTGACCCGTACCCTGGCCTATCTGGATCATCACCGCCAGCCTTGGTCCATGACCCAGACCGGCTGTTCCCTCAGCCAGCCTTTGCGCAACATGAACCGTCTGGAGACGCAATCACCCGTTTGGATCGTGACTGTGACCAAGGAGGTTGACGTGTGTTGACCCATTGGTTGAGGGTATCGGCACCGAACCCAACATCATCAGGCCAATCTAGGCCACAACCCCAGTCAATGACTGTGACCTGGGAGAAGATCTCGGTATTTTCAAGATGACCGAAGGGTGCCGATTGTTGAATGATCGGCGTCATATCAACGGTGTCTTCCGTGCCATCTTTCCATGTACGTTTCACGACGGGGTGACAGTCGATGCAAGACCAACGATCACGCATGTGCCACGAATGATGCGGACCAGGACATCGGGACGAACTTCTGCCAATTCGCGGGTAATAGACTCCGTCCCAAGAGTATATACCTTATCCAGACGTACCCAACTCGGCAGGGGCAACGCACCACTGATCAAGTCAGATGGCTCAAGGTGCATGGCGTTTTCTTGCTTGGGGACGGAAGTAATGGCCAACCCAATAAAGTCTCCATACCTGTCCGGGAAAGTCAGAACCAGCACCGGGCGTTTTTTGCTGAAGGACAAATCGGCGCAAAGGAATGGCACCATGACCAGTATACCAGGTTTACATGTCATTCCAGGCCTCGTCCGTTGGATTGTCCCAAACCTTGCGCATGGAGACCAGTTGCGCATACTTCAAGGGATCTCGTTCCTGATCTTGCCTATGGGTGTGTTCCAGGTAGCCGATAAAATCCAGCACCTCTCTGGCCAGAAGTGGGGGCAGGTTGCTAATCTTTAGTTGAAGTTCTTCGACAAGGTCCATGGTCATTGCTTTTCCTCCTGCTGTTTTATCCATCCACCCAGCATACGCCCGGTTTCTTTTCCATGGCTTGTTGACGGGTAGGTCCATCGGCCATGCAACCTGGCAGTTCTGGAGCCTCAGCGATAAAAGATTGATCTTCGTCGCTCCAGTACATAATGATTTCATAGCGTGTCGTCATAGGGCATCCCCAATTTGTATTTGAGTATCAGG
>JADGCQ010000044.1 GCA_015228925.1 Magnetococcales bacterium
AGCAAAGTCAAAAGCAAAGTCAAAACCCTGGGGGCAATCCCCCAGACCCCTTTTTCCTTTTAATAATTTTATTGAATGTCAACACCCTCTAGTGAAGAGTTGGCGACTCCCGATTTTTTTCGACAAGGGCCTGCAATACCTTCAATGCCCGCTCACGTCTGCTCAATTCATCGACAAAGGGAAAGCTTTCACGCCAAGTGCGGGAACCATTCAGGTGGTCGATTTCACGAACCAACGCCTCCATGGCCGGAGAGTTGTCCAAGCCTTCCCGGGTTTGTACCCGGAGATCATCCAAAATCCTGAGGATGGTTTCAAGCCGTTGTGTTTGTTCTTCCTGATCAGACATGATATGGCATCCTGGAATGCGGTGTTTCAAGCCCAAAGGGTAAAATGGGTTGCGTCGATCTCGTGTCTTCGCAATAATTCAGCCATTGTGATCGAACTGTGTGTAGGAAACAAGTTTCCCTGTTTCCCATGACATTCATCCCCTTCAAAACATTTGACAAATGCTCTGGAAAGCCTAAACTTCGGTTACTCGTGAGCTTTTGAACACTGCCAAGGATACTTCATGAACGATATCACCAAGCCTATTGAACCAACCCGGATTGCGGGAAAACGCAAACATTTGCGTGCCAGCACCCGCGAGAGTGCCACATTGTTGCTGGAAGGGATCGGAGAAATCATTGGCCATGCCGATGATATTGGTTTCGGCGGGGTGTTTTTTACCTCCGAGATGGAACTGGATACCATTCCTGTCGGTAGTACCGGGACCATCTCCTTCACCATGTTTAACACCCTGGTGGATTTAAACTGCCGGGTTGCCTCCTCCCGTGATGGGGGGTTAGGGATTGAGATTCAACGCCACTATTCCACCGACGACCTCAAAGAACAAGTGAAAGGGATCTCCAAGGAAGGACCGCCCAGGAAGAACACGGTGACAAACGATGAGATTCAAGGATTGTTAAGCCAAACCAGCGCGTTTTTACGCCAACTGGCCAACCCTGCCCAGAGGGGATATTCCCACGCCGAGGCGGAATTATTGGCCGACAAAACCGACTTTATTCTGTCATCTTTGGATAATCAGGAGGAAGCTTGAGTCTTTGACAAAATGTGTTGCACATGGTGTGCAATCATCAGATCTTCGTCGGTGGGGATCACGTAGGCGGGAATAGGGGACTGCCGGGTGGTAATGCAGGTAGCATGGCGAGCATTGGCCTGTTCATCGCGTTCAAATCCCAGCCATTGCAGCCCTTTTAAGACCTTACTGCGGATCAGATGAGAGTTTTCGCCAATACCCGCTGTGAAAACCGCACCGTCGATACCACCGAGAGAAGCACTCAAGGCTCCAAACTGTTGTTGGATGCGATAAACGAAAAGATCAATGGCGTCAGAAGCCCTGGGGTCGTTGGATTGTTCCAGAAGGCGCATGTCGTGGGTCAAGCCCGATAGTCCCTTGAGACCCGATTGCCGATAAAGGATATCCTCGATAGTATCCAGGGGCATATTCATTTCCCGCGCCATGAAAAATACAACCCCCGGATCCAACGATCCCGAACGGGTTCCCATGGGTAAACCATCGGCAGCCGTCAGACCCATGGTGGAATCCACCGCTTTCCCCTGATAAAGTGCGCACATGCTGGCCCCATTTCCCAAATGGGCGACAACGACACGTTTTGGAGCAAGATCGGGATCCACCTCTTTCAGTTTCATGGCGATATACTCATACGACAAACCATGAAATCCATAACGCCGGACCCCCGCCTCCTTCAGTGTGGCCGGCAATGGAAACTGTCGGGCCTCTTTTCTTTTGGAAGCATGAAACGCGGTATCAAAACAAGCGATCTGCATCAGTCCAGGATGGAGTTTGGCCAGGGCATGTATGGGTTGAAGATTGTGGGGTTGGTGCAGGGGGGCCAGCGGGATCAAAGCTTCCAATGCCGTGATGATGGCAGCATCCAACACGACGGGTTGGGAATAATGCAGACCGCCATGAACGACCCGATGTCCCGCAGCGTGAACTTGGGCATGTTGTTCCAACCACTCCAGCAAAAAATTCAAGCAACGGTGATGCCCGGAGTAAGATTCTCCAAGAAAACGATCAGGCTCCGCCGAATGCGTACCGATGCGGGCGGAAAAAACCGGGGCAGAGTTGATTTCGGCGATTTGACCGCGAATGCGGCGGACCGGCCCGGCGGGCGTCGCTGCAAACAACGAAAATTTCAGACTTGATGATCCGGCGTTGATGACGGCAAAATTTTGTTGTTCCATCATACTCAAGTCTTTCCTTTATGCAACAACCCCTTTTTGCGAGCATCCACCACCCGCGAGGCGACCGCCACAGAAGCCAGCCGGGTACGAATGCTATCGGAACGGCTGGTGAGAATAATGGGAACCTTGGCCCCAAGGACGATTCCGGCACCATCGGCATGCGCCTGCCAAGTCAACTGTTTGGCGAGCATGTTCCCCGACTCCAGATCGGGGGCGACCAGGATATCGGCATATCCAGCGACAAGACTTTTGATCCCCTTGGTTTTCGCCGCTTCCAGGCTTACAGCATTGTCATAAGCCAAAGGTCCGTCCACAATGCCGCCGACAATCTGTCCGCGATCCGACATTTTGGACAACGCCGCAGCATCCAGGGTCGATTGCATATCGGGATTTACCGTTTCCACCGCCGAAAGAATGGCAACCTTGGGATTGGCGATCCCCATGGAAATGGCCAGATCGATGGCGTTTTGACAGATATCAACCTTGGTCGCCAGGGTTGGGGCAATGTTGATGGCGGCATCGGTGATGAGAAGAGGTCTGGGAAAATCGGGGATATCCATCAAGAAAACATGACTGATGCGACGTTCGGTGCGTAAACCATTCGTCTTTTTGACCACGCGCCCCATGATTTCATCGGTGTGCAAACTCCCTTTCATCAAGGCTTCCACCTCACCGCTCAGGGCCATTTCGACAGCGATTTCGACGGCATGGTGACTGTGTTTGGCATCGATGATTCTAAAGGAGGAAATATCAATTTCCGCTTCATCGGCAGTGCGTTGAATCCGTGCGATGGGGCCGATAAGGTAGGGAAAGATCAAACGGGCATTGGCGGCCTGAACCGGACCCAGCAAAGAGTCATGGTCACAGGGGTGGATGACGGCGGTGTGCAGGGGAGCGACAGGGGAACAGGACTGGATAAGATGATCATACCGCCAATATTCCTCCAGACCTGGTCCGGGACAGGGGTGATTCCGGCTCATGGTTGCTCCTTTAGAGGTCAAAGTATTTCATGTTTTTAGAAGGAGGAGAAAACCACTACGTACACAAGATGGTCACGCGGTGCTACTTTCCTCCGCTGCTGACCATTTTTCAAGGGATAATCTTTTCTCTGGCGCGACTATTGCTTCACTTTTGGAGTCATTGTTGCACCAGGGTGGTATTTACAGGAGGGGGAAGCGATGGAAATGATGGAAAATCGGCACGGTTCGGATCAACTGCTCACACATGCTGCTTGGCCAATGGGTGCCAAACAGCCCGATTTGATGGGTGACCGCGATTTTTTTCTGGATACAGAGGTCGGCGGCCATTTGGATCCTGTAGAGACCCGATGCCACGAGATCCCCAAAAAAAGCTTATCGTCATTCGCCCATGTGGGCAAGATTTCGTTGCTTGCCCTGGTAGCCATCATGGCATTCCAGGGTGGTCTTATTTTGGAACGCCATCGTTTGTCGCCAAGTTCCAATCCTGTATTGCCAGAAACCATGACGAAAGCCGCTCCTGTTTCCACAGGTTCTTTTACCGTCGCGCTATCATGGCTCCCCGAATCATCCAGTGGCCTTCGGTTTTCCATACCGGTTGCAAAACTGGAGACGGCAGATGTGGTCCAAGAACTGATGGATATGAACATGGAAGGGGGAGAAACCGGCCAGATTTTATCCCAAATCAAACCCACCGGCCAACATTCCCGCCCCTATGATCCCCTTTGGTCCGACCTGGACCCGGAAATGTTGCAAATGGTTGCGCAGGTCTCCTTTTCCGAAAATTCTGCCAAGGGGACAGATGAAAAATCGCTCCCACTGCTCAATAAAGATCCCTTTTCCCAGGAAGAGTTGGTAGACTTGGTGGCAGTACGCTGAAAGCCGTCTCAAGAGTCACAACGGGTTTTGGCGGGACCGGGGGAGGGAACTGACCTCCATCCATGTCAAAACTTTTTGATATCCTTGGAAAATGAACAATGGTGGAGCAGGACGGCAATTTGATTCTGATTGTGGATGACGATGTTGTCATTCTGCAACTCCTGGAGGCGTTTCTCAAAGATAACCGGTTTTCTGTTTTGCTGGCAGATAACGGACTGGATGGATTGACACTTTTTGAACAACATCATCCCGATTTGGTATTGATGGATGCTCAGATGCCGGCCATGGATGGGTTTGAAACATGCCGGAAGCTGAAATCCCTTCCGGGGGGAAATGATACACCGGTGATGATTGTCACCTCTCTCTCCAGCAGCGATGCGATCAATCGCGTATTTCAGGCGGGTGCCGAAGACTACATCCCAAAACCTATCAATTGGGATCTTCTCAGGCAGCGAATGCGGCGCATTCTGCGTCATAAATCATCTTTTCTGGCGTTGCGGGAAAAAGAAGAACAAATCCGTCTGGCCACCGATTCCCAGAATGATGGCATCATTACGGCGGATGGCTATGGCAACATTGTTTTTTGGAACCGGGGTGCCGAGTTGATATTTGGTTATTCCAAGGATGAGGTGTTGGGACGCCCCCTCACTTTGTTGATGCCACTGCGGTTTGTCGGTCAACACAGCGAAGCGTTGTCTCGGGTTCGTGAGACCGGACGGCTCAAAATGGCGGGACGACTCCTGGAGCTATTGGGTCTCAGAAAAAACCATGAAGAATTTCCCATGGAAATCTCCATCACCCACTGGCAGGCTGGGAAAAAGATATTTTTCTCGGCGATGATCCGGGATATCAGTGAACGGAAAAAAGCCCTGGGGGGGCAGGAAGGTCTGGCCCTGTTTGATTCCCATATCATTGATCAGATTCTGGCATTGGCCAATCGTGTCCATCCCCAAACAGCTGGTTTATTGGGGTTTCACCATGTCAAATCCATTATGGAAAATGTCTTTCTTGCCGGATTGCGTCGGGAAGAAGATTTACCGGTCAAAGTTGGCGTCGCCTTGGGTGATGAATCCTTGATTATGAATACGCCGGGGTTTGACTCTCCCTTTATCCGTTTCAAGTCTCCGGTCCCCTTTACCATCGATTCTTTGGTGAAATTGGGGCCTGGTTTTGATTCGGCAACGACATCCTTGTTCGTCCGCGCTAAACCGAGTGATCCCAAAAATCTGGAGATCTGGGGGGCGATGTTTGCCAGCACCCGAGGGAAAGGGATGTTGGACCCGTTTCCTTCGCAAAAAAGTCCGGTCCAGGTTTTAACGATTGTAACTCGGAAAGCTGGCTCCTTATTGATTCGCTGGGGGGAAAAAATGCTGGCCCATTTTCAGTCTGGCCATTTTTCCGAACCGGTGGCGGACCCCTTTCAAAACTGCATCATTGCCAACACGTTAATCAATACCATCACCCATCACCCGGAACAAAAGAGATCCGGCGATCTTTATTGGGAAGTCTATCGTTCGGTGTTGCTGCTGTTGCTAGCACGTTCGGCGGAGGACAGCACGGGTGGAACGGTCATCTGGCTGCCAGAAGCCTATATCATCAAAACGCAAGAATCCCTGACAGAAAGATTTCCTTTGAAGAAAAGTCAAGAAGGGGTCGGTATCATCAGTGAATATTGTCAATTGGAGATCAAAAGGCAAGGGATCGGTGAATCTTCAAACGTTCCGTGTGATCAAAACGACCTCAAGATTATCAGCAAGGCATTGTTGGATGTCAAAAGGAGGATGATTGAACACACCGAATTTTTATCCCACTTGACGCGCATCGATGGTGCGGTTCTCATCTCGCACCGTCTCAAACCACTCTCTTTTGGAGCCATTCTGGCAGCCAATACGTGGCATGGGAAAGTTGTCTACGACTACCGCGATGGTTCCACATCCCGTCATGAAGTAGACCGGTCGAAGTATGGCACCCGACACGGATCGGCGGTAGATTTTGTCGCCCGCTATCCGGGAGCCGTGGCTTTTGTCCTTTCTCACGACGGTCCAGTTTCCGCCATGACCCGTGTGGATGATGCCGTGCTGTGGGTACCGGACTATATTTCGACGCATTGACACGACGGTGTATTGTCGCATATTGAATGAATTTAGGTTTAAATCGAATCCTTGTTGCGAAACGCATTGACCTGCCATCACAGTTTTGTTAGCCTCTAGCCTTGGTTCGCCGGGATGGCGGAACTGGTAGACGCACCAGACTCAAAATCTGGCGGGGGTAACCCCGTGTGGGTTCGATTCCCTCTCCCGGCACCAATTTAAAATCACAGTTGATCATCAAGGGGTTACCTTAACAGGCTGGCCCCTTTTTTGTTTCTGTTGACCGAGATAAACGCTCCAACGCGCCCTGATTTCGGCGGTCCGCTTTCCTGAAATGCCAACCATGTCACCCCCGATCATTGTCATTGCCCCCGACGGTTTCAAGGGATGCCTATCCTCCCTGGAAGCGGCCCAGGCGATTGAAACCGGGTTGAAACAAGGATTTCCTGAATTGACGCCCCGTCTTGTTCCCATGGCCGACGGCGGTGAGGGGACCGTCGCGGCCATGGTGGCGGCCATGGGGGGAGAACTTCATACGGTGACGGTTTCCGGTCCCATACCGGGGATGATGGTGGATGCCGTTTTCGGATTGGTGGCGCAGGGGCGCACTGCCATTATGGAAATGGCCTCCGCCAGCGGTATCGCCCTGCTCCCCCCAGGACATTACGATCCCATGGGAGCCAACACCTTGGGGACGGGGGAGATGATTCGCGCTGCCCTGAATTTGGGGGTTGACAAAATCATCTTGGGCTTGGGGGGCAGTGCTTCCACCGATGGGGGGACGGGTATGGCACGCGGGTTGGGAGCCAGATTTTTGGATCGGCATGGTCATGAAATTGCCCTGGGTGGAAGAGGTCTCATGGAATTGGCAGCCATGGATTTGACCCATTTGGATCCAAGAATCTCTCAAGTCGCATGGATCGCTGCCTGTGATGTTGCCACCAGCTTCTGTGGCCCTCAGGGGGCGGCGCAAGTTTTTGGACCCCAGAAAGGGGCAACCCCAGAGATGGTTGAACAATTAGACCTGGGGTTACACCGTTTGGCTCAGCTCATCGACACACAATTGGGGCTTGCGGTGTGGAATCTCCCCGGATCCGGGGCGGCAGGCGGACTGGGAGGAGGTGTGGTGTCCTTCCTGGGTGGACGGCTTCAGTCTGGAGCGGCGTTGGTGGCCCAGACGATCCAACTACAACAGCGATTGCGGGGGGCCGATCTGGTCATTACCGGTGAAGGACGGCTGGATGGTCAATCTTTGGCTGGCAAAGCCCCTGGCCAAGTGGCTCAAATCGCCAAATCCTTCAACATACCGGTGATTGCCATTTGTGGTATCGTCGATCCTACATTCGAAACGATGCAACAATCCAGGATCGATGCTTGGTTTGCCGCCAGCCCTTATCCCCTTGCCCCCGAAGAAATCCCCCGCATCGGTCCCACCCTGGTCACCGCATGTGCCCGGCAGATCGGAACACTCCTGAAGATTTTCTCAAGGATAGAACCTGGACGTTTTTCAATCGATCATGGATCATGGGATACAAACCGATGGGGTGCATAAACCCTACGTACAACCGTTAAGGGGGGGAAACCTTTGGTCCCATGAAGGAAAAGAGTGTTGACAGCAAATCGATGGAAACAGTGCTGATTGTGGATGATGATCGCGCCAATATCGACGTACTTGTGGAAACCCTGTCTGGTTATCACCGTAGAATTGCCCTCAATGGCAAACAGGCATTACGTCTTGCCCGCATGGAGCCTTTGCCCGATCTGATTCTCCTGGATATCATGATGCCGGAAATGGATGGATTTGAAGTCTGTCGGCAGTTGAAAGCCGATACGCAAACACGCACCATTCCCATTCTTTTTGTCTCCGCCAAGGGGGAGAGCAGGGATAAAGCCGAAGGTTTTGAACTGGGTGCCGACGATTATCTGGTAAAACCGATTACACCGTACATCGTCCAACTTCGGGTGAAGCACCATCTGAAACTGAAACGATACCAGGAACATTTGGAGGAAATGGTTCAGCAACGGACATTGGAACTCGAAAAAAAAACGCTGCAACTCCAAGAAAAAATAGACACGCTTGGCAAAACGGACAAGGAACTTTCAGAAAAAGTCGATGCCCTGGAACAAACCAAGTCAGCTTTGCGCAAGGCCATGGGAAATCTGCTGATTGTCCAGGTCATGCCCGGTGTATTCTGGTTGCAGATACCCGAAGCGGGACTCTACATTCTGTGTGGCTGTCCGGCGGAGGTGTTTAAACATTTAAAACGCCAGGGACTGGTCCACTGGGTCAAAAAGGATGGCGTTGTCTGTGAAACCGGCCCTAATGTCATCCTCCTTTCGGAGCTATTGGTACAAAATGGTGGTTTTGCCAATCTTTCCGAATTTCCTGTTTTGCAGATGCTGTATCGCCAGGGGATGATTGTGCCTGGACACCCCAACAACACCGGTATCAAACCGATGCTGATTGGTTGCTCCACCCAGGTGCAGGCGCAGATGGAATATATTCACCGGGGCAAACACGGGCTTGTTTCCAAGGAGGAAATTTTAGCCTGCGGTATCGATGAAAAAACCGCTGACGTGATGATGCGGATCAAGTTAAAGTTTGCCTACGGTTCGGTGCAACCCCCCTCAGAATTGCTCGACACCTTGGAGATTGATGAAACACCGGTTTTAATTCGCAATGGTGTGACCGTTTGCCGCATTGGTTTTAATCGTTACCAGTTTGCCTTCCAGGGACACACCGCCAATATTGATCTCAACCTCCCCCCCAACGATCTCTATCCTCCGGCCTATATGTTGGGTAATCATCGCTTTCGGCAACAATATTTTGCGATTCTCCATCGGGGCGAGGGGGATGGTTGGGATATCAATCGTCCCAGCATGGGGAGCATCATCATGTTTCAGGGGCGCATTTACCTGGTGGATGCCGCCCCGGAGATTTTTTACACATTGATTGCCTTGGGCATTGATATCAGCGAAATCGAAGGGATTTTTCACACCCATGGGCATGATGACCACTTTGCCGGTCTCCCCGCATTGATCCATTCGGACCATCGCCTGAAATATTTTTCGACCGCCCTGGTCCGTTCAGCGGTTGCCAAAAAATTTGCCGCCTTGATGTCCCTGGAAGAGGAAAAGTTTGGCCAGTTCTTCGAGATTTGTGATTTATCCTTTGATGTTTGGAACGATTGCGATGGGTTGGAGGTCATGCCACTCTACTCGCCGCACCCTACTGAAACGAATCTGTTTATGTTCCGTGCTCTGGATGCACAGGGTTATCAAACGTATGCCCACTGGGCCGATTTATCCTCATACCAAGTGATGGATGCCATGGTGGGCGAAGGGCCTCAAGATGTTCCAGCGGCCTTTATCGATCAAGTCAAAAGGGATTATAAACGCTATGCCAACCTGAAAAAATTGGATATCGGAGGGGGGCAGATTCACGGCGTCGCAGCAGACTTTCGTGATGATCCCTCGGATCGCTTGGTTTTATCCCATATTGATCGCAAACTGACCATGGAAGAGATGGAGATCGGTTCCGAATCAACTTTTGGGGCGTTGGATATCCTTATCGCAGGGGGAGAGGACTATGTGCATCAACGGACGCTCAGTTGCCTACAAACCCTCTTTCCCAACGTTCGCCTGAGCCAAATCCGCACACTTTTAAATTGCCCGGTCCTTGAATATAATTCCGGCACCATTCTCCACCACTCTGGAGAAAGTACCGATCATGTGGATATGGTCCTGGCGGGCATGGTTGTTTACATCGAGTCCGCGTCCAATGTCCATAATCATCTCTCCTTCGGTTCGCTCATCAGTGTGGGCAACCTGTTCCGAGAACACGTACTGGAGGGGACTTATCGCGCCTTTTCCCATTGCAGTATTATCCGTTTCCCGACAGACTTGTTCCGCACGTTCCTTGTGAACAACAATCTGTTGGGTCACATGGAAACACTCATGGAAAATATAGGATTTTTGAGGAAAACTTGGTTATTTGGCGAACAAATCCCCTTTATGATGTTGGGAAACATTTCCCGAAGATTGGAGCCTGTATCGGTACCCGCCGGGGGTGATGTTGCGGTCCACATACAGAGGACACTATGGTTGGTGATCGAGGGAAACGTCACCCTGTGTGACCAGGCCGGTCACACCATGGAGACGATCAAAGGGGGTGGTTTTTTTGGAGAACATACCTACTTTGATGTCCCTGATTCTCCGTGGCGATTCGTCGCGGGAGATCATGTCAAGCTTTACAGTCTGCAATGGCCCAACCTTCTGGAAATGCCCATTGTACATTGGAAAATGCTCGAAATCTTTGAGAAACGCAGGAAATATGCTCGGTCTCCTTGATTGGGAAAAATAGAAAACTCTTTATAATTGTTTATAAGGAAAGCTATGAAGGAACAACTTATAATATCAGGTCTGACCTTCGTGGTATTGATTGCGTATCATGCGCATCTTTTATACCATCTCAAACGGCATCCAGACCGAACCTCCATCGGTGTATCCAACCACATGCGTACCCGATGGGTTGAGCGGGTCATGAGTGAAAACAGGGATGTCCTTGCAGTCCAAACTTTGCGCAACCTGACCATGGCGGCAAGCTTTCTGGCATCGACGGCCATCATGGTCGATCTGTGGTTGATGAATGCCGTCTTGGGGGATTCCTCACGCGAGAATACACTGAAGTTTCTTGCCGACGATGGATTTGGTCTGGATAAATTTTGGGTATTCAAGCTGATTTTATTGGCTATTTTATTCATGTTCTGCTTTGCCAATTTTATGCTTGCCATTCGATTTTATAACTTGGTAGCTATTTATATCAATGTCCCTCCCGATAAAATCAAGATACGCTATTTCCAAAAACCCGGATTTTTTATCGATATGAGTCAATTGCCTGACATCGGAGAGAAATTTCTCCCGGTAGCGGAAACTTTAAACCGTGGTGCTGCCCATTACACCTTGGGTATGCGGGGTTATTATTTTGTATTTCCCTTTTCCTTGTGGCTGTTTGGTGCGGGATGGTTTCTCTTTGGAACGCTGTTTATGCTGGTGGTGTTACGCCGGGTCGATAGTTCCGAATGATCACCCGGCTCCCATTCTTGGAAAATGGACATGACGTTATCATCAACCGGGGGATGTCTGCGCGGCCACCCATTCTGGCCTTTGCACCACATCCATGGTGGAACCATTGGCTGAGTCGGCAGCAACTGTTATCGCGTTTGGGGAAGCGTGGCTGGCCAATCATCTATAGTTTTGGTCCTCTCAACGTCTGGTATCGCCATACCCCCCAGTGGCAGCAGTCGCCATGGTTGGGATGGTTGGAAGAACGGGATCATGTGAAAGTGGACCATCCGGGTCGGGCATTGCCGTTATGGCCAAAATTTCATCAATGGGACCAATTTGTTATACGAAAACATGCCCAACGTATGCTGGCGGGACTGAACCTTTCGGCGCATTCTCCCCGCCCGTTGGCATTTTTGTTTCACCCCACCTTTGAGCCATGGCTGCCATGGTTGCGTCCAAGTCATGTGATTTATCATGTCTATGACACCTACCGGATGATGGAAACATGGACCCCGGAGAAGGGGGCCATGGAAGAGCGTTTGATTGGCAGGGCTGATTTGATTACCACATCATCGCAGGGGATGGCGGCAACACTGCCGTTTGGTGGCGATCAAAAAGCGCATGTACTCAATAATGGTGCCGATTCAGAGCGGTTTTTGGCGGGAGCAGGATCCCCTTGCCCGGAAGACCTGGCCGCCATTCCCGCACCACGTATTGGGTATGTGGGGTCAATCAACCCCAAGCTGGATCTGGAGATGGTATTGACCGTTTCCCAGAGACACCCAGACTGGCACTGGGTTTTTATTGGGCCGGTGTACATGAGCGGTTTGACCGTGCGCGATGAAGGGGCACGCAAACACTGGGAACTTTGTCTGCAACGGCCCAATATTCACTGGCTGGCGCGCAAATCTTTGGAAGAGATGCCCGCTTATCTGAATCATTTGGATGTTCACGCCATTTGCTATCTGATCGCCAGGGATCACCATGGGTTAAAAGAAGACTGGGTGGTCCATGGATACCCGACCAAGTTGCATGAGTGCCTGGCAACGGGGCGTCCGGTGGTGGCAGGGGCGCAACAGGTGATTGTGGACGATTTCAGCCATGTGGTCACCGTAGCCAGTGGGCCAGACGAATGGGAAGTGGCCATTGGCAGTGCCTTGGCGGGGAAAGGGGTTGGTACTGTTGAACAACGCCGCAACGTCGCCTTGGCCAATACATGGGATGCCCGGGTCGATCAATTGGAAGGTTATCTGCTGAAGATGCTTGCCCAATAATATCCGTTATCGTGCGTGTTGGAGTCGCAACGGTTGTGTCTTATCGCATCAAACATCCATCGAAAAAGAACAAAAAAACAGCCACATCTCTCGGTTCATCCCCTATGGGGGAGAAATGGGCCAGTGCCTATACCCTCTATGGGGAGGGACGCATTGCAGAGGCTTTACAGGTTGCCAACCCTGTGATCGCTTCCCAAACAGCGGACGCCGGTTTATTGAATTTGGCGGCGATTTGTCATCAACGGTTGGGCGATTCGGAGCAGGCCATTTCTTGTTGGCGACAGGCTTTGCAGAGCAAACCCGATTTTGCGGATGCCCATTATAACCTGGGAAATCTTTTGAACAAACTGCGACGTTTCCAGGAGGCTGAGGGATCCTATCGCCAAGCTTTGTGTTACAAACCTGATCATGCCGAAGCCTATAATAATCTGGGTGTTGTCCTCAACACGATGCGTGCGTTTGTCGAGGCCGAGGCCGCCTTGAGACAGGCTATAGCTTTGCGTCCGAACTATGTTGATCCTTTAAAAAATTTGGGTATTCTTCTGAGCGGTCTGAAACGTTATGAAGAGGCGGTGATCATCTACCAAAAGCTGCTGCAACTTAAGCCGGATCATGTCCAGGTCACGAACAATATGGGAGTTATTCTGACCACCATGCGCCGGTATGAAGAGGCGGAGGTAGCTTTCAGGGACGCCTTGCGCCTGGATCCTGATTTTGCCGAAGTCTATAATAATCTGGGAAATCTATTATCTTTGCTGAACCGCCCCGAAGAGACCGAGATGGCTTACCGACATGCTTTACGTTTAAAACCAGACTACGCCCAAGCCTGTAATAACCTGGGAAACTTTCTTGGAAACATGAAAAGATTCACCGAGGCGGAGAGTTTTTATCGTAAAGCGTTGTCCATGGTACCCGATTATGAGGAGGCCCAGTTTCACCTGGGATTGCTGTTGCTCTCTCTGGGGCGATTGACGGAGGGATGGCCTTTGCATGAGGTACGCCAGGCGTTGCATCTCAAGGAGCGGAATGTCCATGCCACCGTGGTCCCCTATCCTCGGTGGAACGGCGAGGATATTCGCGGGAAATCCCTGATGATTCTTCCCGAACAAGGTTTTGGGGATCAAATTCAGTTTTGCCGTTACGTCACGCTCTTAAAAGCGATGGGAGCGCGACACATCACTTTGGTGTGTGAACCCGCGCTTGTGACATTATTCACATCGGTTCGCGGTGTGGATTGCGTCGTCAAACACCAGGAGGCCATGATTTCCCATCCCGATTTTTGGACCCACTCTCTTTCACTGCCCTATCATCTTGGAACCACCCTGCAATCCATTCCCCATGATATTCCCTATCTTTATCCCGCGCATGACAAAAAAACATATTGGGACCAACATCTTCCAAAGGGGGAATTTTTGGTTGGATTGGTTTGGAAAGGGGATAGTACCCACAAGAATGATGCAAAAAGATCGCTACCGAACCTGCCAATTTACGCACCCCTGTGGACTGTACCGGGGGTGATATTCATCAGCTTGCAGAAAGGTTGTGGCGAAGTCGAGGCCATGCATCCTCCTCCTAGTCAACCCATTGTTCCTATGGGACAATTAATTGATGACTTTGCAGATACGGCGGCCATCATATCCCATCTGGATCTGGTGATCAGCATTGATTCCGCCGTCGCACATCTGGCGGGGGCCTTAGGGAAACCGTGTTGGGTGCTATTGCCCGCCTGGAACACCGATTGGCGTTGGCTGCAAGAGCGTCGTGATTCCCCCTGGTATCCCGGGGTGATGCGTCTGTTCCGTCAGACCAAACCTGATGATTGGTCCGAGGTTGTGAGGCAGTTGGTGGATGAACTGGCCATCCTGTCTTGCATAGAGAGGAAATCACTGTACAATAATCTTATGGTGTAGATGAGACTGGGCGCGTACTTAAGTGGATGGATGAAGCCGTGGGAGAGAAATCCATGATCAACAACCTTGCCGAGAGAATTTAGCATCAAGTGATCCAGTTACCGGAACCATTGATGTTGGAGGTGTTGGACTTTATCGGCTATTTGGGGCACCGCCATGGCCTATGGACGGATTTCAGCGAGGAGAGTCTCGTTGACGCCCAGGAGGATGCTCTGCGTCATGTTTGGGACAACACCGAAGATGAGGTTTGGAATGATGTTCAAACCTTGTGATTTGGTCATCGTTGCCGTACCGGCAATCTTTTTGATGTCATCGTCGTGCGCCCAGTGTCAATGGCTAGAGGACTTAGAGTAAACCCAAAAGCCATGCTATTTTATTTATATTTTCAACTTAATCCGTTGAATCATTGGAAGTACGTTCGCGCCAGTCGGGGATGCATCCTTGAAGGGGACATCCCCCTGGATGACAGGCCAACCCTTGGGCCATCCGTTCAAGGCCGGGGTGATCGCTGGGCCAGTGGAATTGGTGACGACGACAGATTTCCTTAAGAATCGGGGCACCAAACTGGGGAAAATGGTCGGGGTTGTCCATAAAGGCCAGGAGTGACGTATCCTCCATCAACCATACCCAGGCGTGGAAATAATCCACCGATCTTTGGGTTTTTGTTCCCCGATGATGGATAACCATTTCCAGTGCAATATCCATGAATTGCGACATTTTGTTCACGAGAGTGCCGATAGATCGATCCTGGTCGATCCATTGGTCGGTATAATGAAGATTGCGTTCTGCCAACAGGGGCTTGGCCAACGAAAATGGAAGGAAAGTAATGAGAAGATTGGATTCCCATTTAAAGATATCCGTCGTCTCCAATTCCTGAATACGACCCAAAATTTCCATATCAGTTCTCAAGGTGATTATCCTTCATAGCACCGGGTGCCGACTATTCCCAGAGGATTAACGATTGGGACACATTGGATGAGCGTTGCGTTCCCGCAGTGCCGCAATGGCCATGTTTGGTTGAGAACTGAAAATTGTTAACAAAGCTCGGGATGGTCCCTGGGGGTCTCTTTTGCCCTGTTCCCAATTTTGTAGCGTCTTGAGGCTGACCCCGATCAAATAGGCAAATTTGGATTGAGAAAGACCAGTGTTCTCCCGGATGGCTTTCACATCCGGGTTGTCAAAGCGAAACTCACGGGACGGAGCAGCGTTGCCTTTATGGATCGCCCCAGCTTCGGTAATACTCTCCTGCAATTGGTCAAACAGTAAATCATCCATGGCCAAACTCCGCTTCCACTATTTTGCGTAAGGTCTGAACCTGGGCAAAGGTCATGTCCTGCTGTTTGCTTTTGGCATAAGCCAGCAGCATGAAAAGAGTTTCATCACCCACCGCCCAATAGTATATTATCCGAGTTCCGCCCCGCTTTCCACCCCCTGAAGATCATCTTCTGATGACATTTTTCAGAGCAACCCCCAATCTTTCCCCCGTATCATTTGGTTACGATAAGCGATCAAAGTACAGGCTCCATGCACGCCGCCATCAGCACCTCAGCCGCATGACGCCAACCACAGCAAGTCTCTACCTGCGATCGCGCCCGTTTTGAAAATTCCAGACATTTTTCCCGGTCCACAAGCATCATCGCCAAAGCGTCGGAGAAAGCCTCCGGGCTGTCGGCTTTGAGATAATGGAGATCTGGTTCCAATTCCAACCCTTCGGCCCCAATACTGGTGGAAATAACCGGCAATCCCAACGCCATAGCCTCATAGATTTTAATGCGCGTCCCACTTCCCACCCGCAAAGGGACCGCAAAAACCTGGCCGGTCCTGGAAGCAACAACCACATCGCTCACCCAACCCGTAAATATGACCTGTTGGTCACTTTCATAGGCAGAGGTCAAAGAACGGGGCGGATAGCGGCCAATAATCCGAACCCGAGCCAAGGGGACACGACGCTTCAGCAATGGCCATACTTCCTTGAGAAACCATTGAATGCCATCCACATTTTGATGGGCATCCATAGAACCCATGAAAACGACCTCTAGGGTGTCGGCAGGGGGATGCCAAGGGAGACGTTCAAAATCAACGCCGGTCGGAATGGTCCGTATGTCGGAATGCTGACTGGTCTTGCGAAAAAAATGGCTGTCTCGATCCGATACAGTCAAAATACGGGGAAATTTGGGGATAATGCTTTCTTCCAGATGACGCATCTTGCGATATTGATTGTGCCAAAGCCAGCGGTGCCACCAATGGGTCGCCACATCTCTGCGGCGATGAAAAATCTCCTGTTCAACGTTGTGCGTAAAAAGTATCACAGGGATATTGGGTGGCATGGTGTCATAGTTGACCGCCAAATGCAGAAAATCACACACTTCGGCACAATGATTTCCCAAAGAACGCTGTTGG
Source organism: Magnetococcales bacterium (assembly GCA_015228925.1). Lineage (GTDB taxonomy): Bacteria > Pseudomonadota > Magnetococcia > Magnetococcales > UBA8363 > UBA8363. The sequence goes on from JADGCQ010000044.1 coordinate 16,866, forward strand.
GCCAACAATTGTTGGAAAGAGGGGGAAAAATCGGTGGCCACGGAAACCGGCCACGGTCCCATCAACGAAAATACCCGCCCCAACCAACGACTCAGGGGATTTTCCCATCGCGGCGCATAGGGGATGAAACGATCACAAACTCCCTTAAGTTCCTGGCCATAGGTGTGAAGTTCCTGCGGCGTGGCCGGTGACATCAGAGTGACATCCAACAAGGTTCCATGGGCAGCCCGCAAAATCTTGGCACTGCGAATCTGGCCTCCAGTATCCAATGGAAACAAAAATCTTGGGGTAGCAAACAAAATTTTGGGTAGTGTCCGTGCCGTCATGGTACCGCCATCCAACACAACCCCTGATAATCGGAAAGGGCTTCCGACAAGGGCGACGCCCCCGCCAGATCGATCACCGGGGCTTTGACAGCACGGGAGATCATGTGTTGCCTGATGGGGGCGGAGGCATGGGCGATCACCCATAGCGCACCATGGTCGAGAACCCGGTCCAGATCATAATCCAAGTAAAGCTCCAAATCGGGCATGATCCGTTCTACATAGCTCAGATTGGCTCCCAAAAGATTATGCATGCAGACGATAGGATCAAAAATGCGCAGATCATAGTCGTTTTGAATCAAGCGGGTCGCCAAGCGTAATGCGGGACTTTCTCGAAGATCGTCGGTTCCCTGTTTGAAAGAGATACCCAAGAAAGCAATTTTTTTGATCCCCCGCCGTTGAATCAGGGCAAAGGCACGATCCAAATGGGCGTCGTTTCCGGGATTGATGCTGGCCAACAAAGGGGTAGCGATGCCATGGGCCTTGCCAAGGGCAACCAGGGCATTGACATCCTTGGGGAGGCAGGATCCACCAAAGGCAAAACCAGGGCGCAGATAGGCGGAAGAAATATTCAGTTTCTGGTCCTTAAGGAACAGTTCAATGGCCTCCAGGGCATTGGCACCACATCCATGCAGCACCGATGCCGCTTCGTTGGCAAACACAATCTTCAAAGCGTGAAATACGTTGCACAAAGTCTTCATGGATTCGGCAGCCTGGATCGAACAACGCAGGATCTCTCCCTGGACGCCGTGATACAATAGGGCAACCTTTTGGAAGGTGTTGTCGTCCTGGGTTCCTAGGATGGTGAACGGAGGGTTGAAAAAATCCTTGATGCTGGTCCCTTCGCGCAAAAATTCCGGGTTATAGCAGACAAACAAATCCCGATTCAGGGTGCGGCCCGATCCTTCCAAGAGGAGTGGCAGAAGAACCCTTTCGGTGGTGCCAGGGAGAACCGTACTGCGAATGACAACGGTATGTGGATCCGACTTTTCACGCAAAGCCGAAGCGATCCCCTGAGAGACGCATTCCAGATAACCCAACTCCAATGATCCGTCGGACCGCGAAGGCGTTCCCACGGTAATCAGGCTCAATTCGGTATCAAGAACGGCCCGCCGAGCATCGAGGGTGGCGGTCAGTACCCCTTTGTCCACCGCCTGTCGGAGCATTTCAGGAAGTGCTTCCTCCTCCACCGGCGAACGGCCAGCCCGTAACATGTCCACTTTTTGATCGGACACATCCACACCAACAACAGAATGATCCCCAGACGCCAAACAGGCAGCGGAGACACATCCAACATAGCCCATGCCAAAAATGCTGATCTTCATCGGGTTCCACAATCCCCAGTACACACATTCACGTCTTGTTCGGATAAGACCATCCAACCCTATCGGAAAAAAACGGGGGCGTCATGAAAAAAAAACTTCAAATGCCACCGCTCTGGAGGCAGTATAGTGGGAACGTGATACAATTGTAACAACGTTTTTTCAAACAATCCCACAAACCCCCAAAATAAGCCCGCACAATATTTCCCTGATATGGCCAAAAGTCTCGACAGCCCCCCTTTACTTTATCTTTAAGACGGGAGGAAATAAGAAAAAATGGCTACCCAACCAGGGCTTTGGCGTGATAGGTTGGTGGTGTGTCGATTCGAGGATCACGACAAGGCAACCCATTTCCCACGGATGACCCTCTTGCAAGGGTAGTGCTGGATTACCATGACCCAAGGTATCATTCAGAAATCGGACATTCAATTCTACGCAGTCGGTGGTTCCGTGCGTGACACCCTTCTGGGTTTGCCCAGAACGGATCGCGATTGGGTGGTTACCGGTGCAACCCCAGATATCATGTTGTCTCTCGGTTTTAAACAAGTAGGACGATCCTTCCCCGTTTTTCTCCATCCGGTCACCAAGGAAGAATACGCCTTGGCCCGCAAGGAGCGAAAAACGGGACCGGGATATCGCGGGTTTTCCGTCGCCTTTGGTCCCGAAGTCTCTTTGGAAGAAGACTTGTATCGTCGTGATTTAACCATCAACGCCATGGCCATGAATCGGGATGGTCGTCTGATCGACCCCATCCAGGGACAGCGTGATCTTGAACGCAGACAATTGCGCCATGTTTCCGAGGCTTTCGCCGAAGATCCGTTGCGCGTGCTTCGTGTCGCCCGTTTTCAAGCCCATCTGTACCATCTTGGCTTTACGATTGCCCCAGAAACCATGGCCATGATGACCGATCTTTCCATGCGTGGTGAATTGAAAACGTTGTCACCAGAACGCATTTGGCAAGAAACGGAAAGGGCATTGAACACCAACAATCCTGAGACTTACTTTTCGGTGCTGCATCAGTGCAATGCCCTCGAAATTCTTTTCCCGGAACTCGCCAAACTGATCGACCAAACCCAACCCATTCAGTATCATCCCGAAGGGGACGCTTGGCAGCATACCCTTGAGGTGTTATCCCAGGCTAGCAACCTGTCTACCGATCCCTTAGTTCGCTTTGCCGCTTTGACCCATGACCTTGGAAAAGGGGTAACCCCCAAAGAACAGTTACCCCATCATCGTGGACATGATCGCCACGGGGTCGAACGCATCCAAAGCATGAGTCAACGGTTGTGTATTCCCGGTCGATTTCGCTATCTTGCCATGCAGACCGCTCGTTTCCACATGGTGATTCACCAACTTCCCAACCTGCGGCCTAAAACAATCCTTAAACTTTTGGAATCCATGCACGCCTTTCATGAAACCGATAGTTTGGATCGGCTGTTGATCGTGTGCCAGGCAGACAGGTGGCGGCGCACGGGAAGTTTTTTCCCCCAGGAAGAGGCCAAGGCTTTGCTCCACGCCTGTCTCAAAGCGGCGCAATCCTGTGATGCCGCCCCTCTGCACGATCAAGGATTGCGTGGTGCTGCCTTGGGCAAAGCGTTATGGCAAAAACGGACTCAGGCCATTAAAAAAACGTTGGTTTCCTTTTTCTCCGATAAACCCCAGAATGAAGGGGTGTATGTCTCCTGATGGGTAGGATTGCTTGGAGACATCGAAAACGATTGCATGTCAACACACCCTGGTACACCTCCCGAAAAGCACACGGCGGATATCATTCTCGCCCCAGCACGGCACTATTCTTCACCCCGCATGGCCGATAAAATCGTTGTGATCGGAGCCTCCACGGGGGGAACCGATGCTTTGCGGGTATTTTTACAGGCCATGCCCGTGGATATGAACGGGATTGCCATCGTCCAGCATCTTCCCCACAATTTCAGTGCCATGTTGGCAACCCAGTTACAAAGAACATGCGCCATGAAAGTCCGCCTTGCGGTTCATGGAGAACCCATGCAAAAAGGTCTCGCACTGTTAGCCCCAGGGGACAAACACATGCTTGTTCATCGAAAAGGGCCAAGTTTTTTTGTTGAACTCAGGAGCGGTCCCCCGGTGCGGCGCCATCGACCCAGCGTTGATGTCCTGTTTCGTTCTACAGCCAATAGTGCCGGGGCCAATGCGGTTGGGGTTATTCTGACCGGGATGGGCGACGATGGTGCCGCCTGTATGGCGGAACTACGCCAGTCGGGGGCTTTGACCATTGCCCAGGATAAAAAGACGTGTGCCGTTTTTGGTATGCCTGCGGAAGCGATTCGTCGGGGAGGAATCAGCCACGTACTGCCACTGCACGCCATCGCGGCGAAAGTGATTGGTGCCTGTAAAAACTGAATAAAATTTTCATAAGGGGGGGGAAAGGAAGAATGCCGTCGTCCACCCGTTAGCCAAGCAGTCAAGCGGCATTCATTCCATCATTTTCTTAGATGACCTTGACGTTATCCGCCTTGTCACCCTTGTCACCCCGGGTAACTTCAAATTCTACCCGTTGTCCTTCGGCGAGGCTTTTGAAGCCTTCCATAGCAATGGCGCTGTGATGAACAAATGCATCGCCTTTGCCGTTATCCCGCTCAACAAAGCCGAAGCCTTTGCTGTCATTAAACCATTTTACTTTACCCGTTTCACGATTCGCCATTGCAAACAACTCCTGATTTTAGATTTTGGTTTGGTACAACAAAAAACATGGTATTCATTCTGAAGCACAAACAATTAGGGTGAAAGAAACCAATGCGACAAAGCCGATTCATTGGCTTTGAAACACGTCAACATCGGCAAGTGCGGGTGAAAATGCGGCGGTATGTCGTAGGTCGAACAAGGTTCCCGGTTCTCCTCCCACCGCACGAAACAACCCGCGAGAAACCTGGACAACGGGTTGCATGGGAATCGCGGCTTTTACGCTGCGAGGTGCAAACAGGCCATTCTCTCCGGCAGTATGATACAGGGGCAGCCCAGCCAATGACAGTTAAATTATGGCAATCGGCACGAATAATTTTCGGTGACGGCCAGGGATGGCCTCCCCCGTACCACCCTTGGTTCATGGCAAACACTTGCCTACCAAACAGTCAAGCAAATTAAATGCCAAATTTGCGAAATAAATTTTCATCATTCTGGCGAATTTGCTTGATTTTTGCGGGGGGGGGGAAATCATGATACCAGTTTATGGAAGAGTGATAATCAAGGGTTTTTCATCGCCGAATTCGGTTTTTGGGGCAGGGGGTGGGGCTGTGAAATCGAAAAAATGGGTTGGTCTTTGCGCCGCGTCGGCATTCGCTTTGTTTGCGGCGGGCTGTGGGGGCGGGGGTGGTACAGGCACAACGACCGGCGGTCTTTCCGGCACGGTCGCGGATGGTCTGGCGATGGCCAACGCCAAAGTGACAGTTCAATCGGCAACCGGGGCTATCATCGATGTGGGAACAACCGATGCCAGCGGGCAATATGCCGGATTTTCCTTCCCGGCGGGGTTTGCTTTTCCTGCGGTCATGACCGTTACCCGGGTCAATGGCAAGGATCTCTTGCGCACCATCATCCCCAATCAGCCGGGGGGTGCGACAACGACCAACATCAATCCCATCACCCAGACCATCACCACCCAGATGATTCCGACCGGGGGTTCACTCGCCGGTCTGGATGTCGGTGACGGTGACAACGGTTTTACCAAAAAGGCCAAGGCCGTCGTCCAGACCGCCTTTGGCAGCGCCATGACTTACGACACCTTTGCGGGCAAACCGTTCAAGGCCAGAACCGCCAGCGATCCCAAGGCAGGCGGATTGGCCGATACTCTGATCGATACCCTGGCGGGGCTGGATCCAACCCGCAAACCGGAAGATCTTTTGGCCAGTGCCACCGATACCAAGGATCCTTCCGTTTCCAAAGATTTAATGTCAAATCCCGCCTTTCAAGCACGATTCGCGGGAGAACTGATCTCCCAGGGACGCCCCGCAGGAGAGGTCAAAACCTTGATCCAGGCGGAAGCGGTCTCTGGGTCGGATACCACGGTCCTTCTTGCCAATACCGAAACCTACGCCAAAGCGTTCGAGGAGGTATTCACCAGTGCCAACAGCGCGTTGACCGGCTCCGACAGCCAGAAGCGGGCCTCTCTGGAGGCCATCGTGGAATCGGCGGCGGTAACGGTAGCCAGGATCGTCGAGAAAAAAGGGGTGACTGGAGGAGACGCCCTGACCAACATGTTGAGCAACAGCATGACACTGGTTAAGGAACCCCTGATTGCCATCGGCAAAACCGACCAGGGTGGGGAAAACCTAGCCCTGATCCTGGCGGCCACCCGGGAACAAATGTCGGATCTGATCAATACCTCCACCGTGGATCTAACCCAATCGGGGGCGAACGTCGCAACCCTGGGAACCCAAGTCAAAAACTTCGGTGAGATTGTCTCTTCGGCGGTGTCCCATTCGCTGAAATCGGGCAAGGACAAGAGCAAATTGGATGACAAGGAAAAATGGCTCGTTGCCACCAATATGGGCAAGGGGATCGCCAGTTCCCTGACCAGCTACATGAGTGACATGGCCGTTGATTCTTCGGCCATGACCGATGCGCAAAAGGCCAATATGGCCAAGGCAGGGAATGCCGCCAAAAACACGGCGACCGCCTTGGATTCGGCGTTGGTGGCGATGGCGGCGGATCAGGATGCCGATGCCATGGAGGACGATATGTTGGACTCCATGGCGGGTGCCCTGGTCGCCCAGTCGGCCCAAACCTTTAAAAACTATGACATGACGGTGGATGCTTCCACTTTTTCGGGAGCGGCGGCCAAGTCTTTGACCAACATGGCCAAGCTGGTGGTGGACAACACCGCCATCCTCCATGGCCAGGCCACCGCGCTCAATTCCAACAAGCAGGCGGCCCTGGTGGAGGCAATGGCGGGACAGTTGCTCAATGAACTTAAAAATATGGACCTGACGGGAGACGAATTGCCTGAAAGTGCCACGAACGTTGCCAACAATCTGGCCCGGGCAGTGGGACCAGCACTGGTGGAAAAGGTGGGGCAATCGTCCGATTATCAAGGGAGCAATTTTCAGATCCTGGCCACCCAAGCTGCCGCCAATGCCGTCACCGAACTGAAAAAGACGGCGACCCTGACCGGGACCATTGATTCCGAAACGTTGACCCGACTGCAACAAGGAGCTTCTTCTGCGGCGGAAACCTCCCGGACCACCATGGAAGCCACATTCAAGACCATCGAGGAGCAAGGAATTTCGCTGGCGGAAATCACCGGGGGCTTGGCCGAGTCCGGTTTGGATGGTGCCGCGATGGATGTGGTGATGTATCAGGTCCAAAGCACCCTGGCCTCGGGTGGCACCGTCATGAAGGACGCCGCCCGGGACATTGCCGAAACCGCCGCCTTCATGGCCAATGCCGTGCTGGAAAACGGGGGGAGCCTAACCCAAGTACGTGATACCATCGCCGCCCCCATGGCGGCGATGGCCCAGATCGCCCAGGGACAGGATGGCCAAAGTTCCGAGCAGATTCTTGCGTCCATTCGTGGCAGTGCCAACACCATGGAACAAACGGCGCAGGCCATGGCGTCCTCCCGGGACATGTCGCTGGAAAATTTTATTCTGACGACCGGCAATATCGCCGCCGTCGTCGGCACCCAATTGACTGGGGATGCGACAGATGCCTTGTTGAGCAGCGTCCGTGGCAATGTCGCAACCGGTGAGGGGATGACGTTGGAGACGCTCGCTGGTCAACCGTCCCAACACAATGAGAACATTCTGACCCAGGCCATCGCCCAGCAGGCGGTTATCCAGGAACAGGCGACGGTGATGTTGCAGTCGGTCAACCGCCTCCCCGAATTTATCCCCTTTGCGGAGAATTTGCGGGTCGATATGGGGAAGACCTACACCGGGTTGTTGCCCATCAAGGATGAAGAAGGGGAGACCAACCTGACTTTTAGAATTATTACTAGCGGTGAAAAAGGGACAGCGACCATTACCAATCCCCAGACCGGAGCGTTTACCTATCAACCCAGGCCGGGTTTTGTCGGACCCGATACCTTTACGTTTGTCATCAACGATGGCATCGGTGAAACCACCCCGGCCTCCGTGACGATGCATGTGGTCAACACATTGCCCGAATTCCTGCCCCCCACCGAAACCATCATCGCCCAGGCGGGTCAACCGATCCAGGGGATCTTGCCGATCAAGAATGACCAAACGGGAGAGACGTTGACTTTCCGAATCGTGACTCAGGGGAACAAAGGGGCCATCACTCTGGACAACCCCGCGACCGGGGCTTTTACCTATCGCCCCAATCCAGGCACCTTTGGACCCGATACCTTCACCTTTGCCGTCAGTGACGGGGCGGGAGAGACGGCACCGATTCCCATGACGGTACAGGTCGTCAACCAGCCTCCCCGACCGGTTGCGGATACCTTGACGATAACTGCGGGTCAGACGTTGAATGGAACCTTGGCGGTCAGCAACGCGGATGGCGATTCATTGGCCTATCGGATCATCACTCAAGGCACCAAGGGGACGGTCACCATGACCAATGCAGCGACCGGAGCCTATACCTATATTCCCAATCCCGGGGCCTATGGTACCGATACGTTTACCTTTATCGTCAACGACGGCATTGCCGATTCGGAGGCAGTGACTGCGACCGTGAACATTGATGTCGATGCCGCAGTCTCGTTTGCCGAACCAGCGCAAAGGGTTTTGGATGGGCACACCGCGTTTGTGGTGGTCCGTTTGTCCACGCCGAGCGGAAAAAATATGACGGTTCCCTATGCCATATCGGGCAGTTCGACGGCGGGTGAGGATTTTTCGGTCCCGGCGGCAGGGATGTCGATCACCATCCCTTCGGGTCAGGTCGAAGCGGAGATTCCCGTGACCCTGGCGGACAATTCCAATACCGAAGGGGAAGAGACCGTTGTTCTGAACCTGGGCACGCCAGTCCATGGTCATATGGGTGCCATTGCGAGCCATACCGTAACCATCGTCAGTGCTCCATCAATGCGTGGCGGAAAAGATGCGGGGGAATAAGAGGCGGCCTGTTTGGGTGATGAACGCGATGACAAAGGCATTTTCATGTAGAGAGGGAAATTTCATGAAACGAAGCACGTTGGGATGGTTGTCGGGTTTGCTTGTTTTGTTGGGTGGCGTCGCGGTTCACGCAGAGACGATCCAGGAAGAAGCGGCCCGGCGTTTGCCGCCGGTACTTGATTCCCTGGTCATGCCGGAGCGGATTCTTTCGGGTCAAACGTATACCGTCCAATGGACGCTGACGGGTTATCACGCTGGTTATAAATCCAAGGTGGCATTGTTCAATTGTGCCGGAAAGCCCCAGGGGATCTGCGGTTCCGATGTGGCCGAAGCCTTTGTCGCTTCGGGCAATTTGGCCCCGACAGCGAACGATGCGGGGGATTGGAACTACGAAGGGGTGGTTGCAACCCGGTTTCATTACGCCTATACCTTTACCGCTCCGACCGTTACGACCGATACCGCAATGGTGGTTCGATTTTTCCAGATTGACAACGCTGATGAGGTGGCGGGAGAAGGAAGTTTGTCGTTGGTGGTTCCTGGTGAACTTCCACCTTACGTTGATTATTACGACACTTCGGGCCGCCGATTGCTGGTCAAGATTCTTGATCCGGCGGGCTTCCCCGGCGATGGTGCCCCCAAGGTATCCGCCATCACCACCCAATCCACCGATGCCAACACCGCCAGTGCCCCCATTGCCTTTTCCATCGCCGATCTGGCGTCACCTGCCGATGATCTGCAAATTTCGGTTTCTTCTTCCAACACCGCTGTGATCAATCCCAGCGGCAATGTATTTTTGACCGGTTCCGGCGAAGAACGATTTTTAAAGATCATTCCCACCGCCGGTCAGGCGGGTTCGTCCGACATCACCGTCACCGTGAGCGATGGCACGCACAGTACCACCAAGACGTTTACCGTCAACGTCGGGTCATCCCTGTCGATTGGTGACATCACCATCACCGAAGGCGATACCGGGTCGGTCGCTGCCAACTTTCCCGTCACTCTGGACAAAACCAGCGGTCAGGCGGTCAGCGTGAATTATGCTACTTCGGTAGTGGGCAATACCACGGCCAACGTCGATTACACCACCACGACCGGCACCCTGACCATTCCGGCGGGACAAACCAGTGGCACCATCACCGTTCCGGTGTTGGGTGATACCCTGGATGAGGTCAATGAGGTGTTTCGGGTGACTCTGAGCAACCCCGTCAATGTGTTTATCGCCGACGCCCAGGGTGATGCCACCATCATCGACAACGATCCCGCGCCTACCGTGGCCTTTACCGCGGTTACCCAAAACGTCAATGAAGGGGCATTGGTCACCGCCACTCTGCAACTTTCCGCCGCCAGCAGCCTGGATGTCAGCATCCCCTTCACCGCTTCGGGCACGGCAACTGCGGGGACCGATTATTCCAGCCTCACCGCCAGTCCCATCACCATTCCGGCGGGAAGTTCTTCGGTAGACGTTACGTTTCGTGCCGCGTTGGATGCCGTCTTGGACGATGCGGAAACGGTTGTTCTGACCTTGGGAACCCCCACCTATGCCACGTTGGGAACCCATGCAACCCATACGGCGACCCTCGGCAACGTCGTTACCCCCACCGTTCCCAGGACAGGCCAAATTACCTCCTATGCCGCCGGTGACGATGGTGCTTTGCAAAAAGGGGTGGCTTGGCCTACCCCAAGATTTACAAACAACACCAATGGCACGGTCACCGATAATCTGACTGGCCTGATTTGGTTGACCAATGCCAACTGTTTCAACACCAAAACCTGGACCAACGCCCTCGCTTCCGCCAATGCCCTGGCCAGTGGATCCTGTGGACTCACCGACGGTTCCGTGGCGGGGAACTGGCGTTTGCCCAATCGGTTTGAACTGGAAAGTTTAATCGATTATGGCCATAGCAGTCCTGCCCTGCCAACGGATCACCCGTTTTCGGGGGTCCAGACCAACGACTATTGGTCCGGTTCCACGAACGCCGGTAGCACGTCCAACGCATGGTACGTGGGCCTCGACAACGGCAGCGTGAACGGCGGGGGCAACAAGATTCACAGTAACTATGTCTGGCCCGTGCGAGGCGGACAATAGGAACTTTGAGTCTTTGATGCTTTGGGTGCTTTTGAGGAGTCGCCCTTGGATGACGGTTGGTCAAGGCAACTCCGGTTAAGTGGATACCCAAGTTTTTTCTTTTGCCCGAATTTGGCACCATGTTTTGACCATAAAGCCAAGAGGAAAGTGCGAGATGAACGTTGATGGTCTTGTTTTTGCGCATCGGAGGATCTTTTTTCTGACGGTGATAGCCGTGCTTTTTGCCGCCGTTCCCGGATATGCCGCAGGAGAACCGGCTCCGATACCCAAAACCGGTCAGGCCACCTCTTATGGAACCGCCGATGACGGTGCCTTGCAAAAAGGTAAGGCTTGGCCCAATCCCCGTTTTAGCGATATGGGGGATGGAACGGTGTTTGATGCCTTAACCAGTTTAATCTGGATGAAAAATGCGAATTGTTGGGGAACTATGTCCTGGCCCGCAGCACAGGCCAAAGTTGCCGATCTCAATAGCGGTACCGCAACCTGTACCGGGTATGCCTGGGGTCAAAATGATTGGCGGCTGCCCAGTATCAATGAGTTGAAAAGTCTGATCGACGTGGGGCATAGCAGTCCTGCCCTGCCAACGGATCACCCGTTTTCTGGGGTCCAGACCTACTACTATTGGTCAGGCTCCACATACGCGAGTGGCACGTCCAGCGCATGGAGTGTGAACCTCGGCGACGGCGAGGTTCACGGCAACAACAAGACGAACAGTAGCACTGTCTGGCCTGTGCGAGGCGGACAATAGCGAAGGACTCGTAAATCTGGGGACACCATACCTATTTGGAAATCTGAAATCTGCGTAAATCTGGGGACACCATACCTATTTGGAAATCTGAAATCTGGGGACACCATACCTAAATCTGAAATCTGGGGACACCATACCTATTTGGAAATCTGGGGACACCATACCGAAATCTGGGGACACCATACCGATTAATTTTACAGCCATAAAGGAAATAGGCATGGTGTCCCCAGATTCATACATACCGATTAATTTTACAGCCATAAAGGAAATAGGCATTGTGTCCCCAGATTCATAAAGAAAATAGGTATGGTGTCCCCAGATTCCCCAGATTCTCACTCATAAAGGAAATAGGTATGGTGTCCCCAGATTCAGGAAAGAATTCACTCTTTCGCCAATCCCCTTGGCATGCTCGTTTTTAGTCAATTTTCTTCCAGAGAGAGATTGGTAGAGACGATAACCTGTCTTTTTGACGGCAACCGCTGAACTTTGGATTTTCAAAATTGACAATGTACGTTGCATCGCTGCCCCTTTCATCTTACCCTGCTACACTTGTTTCTACGCTGCCCAGGAGGAGGTACTATGGTAAAACGCTGGATGATTTGGCTTGTCGCGATTTTTATGGTTTGCGAATCGGGTATTAGCTACGGGGCATGCGAAGTCGGGCATTGGGTCTCAGAAAAGATTGGCAGTGGAGAAATTATTCGTCTTGAAGATGGTTCACTTTGGGAAATTGATTCTATAGATCGCATAGATACATCGCTCTGGCTTCCAACGGATAATATTATTATATGTGATGATCAATTAATCAATTCCGATTCAGGAGACAAGGTTGGTGCAACACCGCTTCGTTAGTATTTTAAAACCAGAAACCCGGTGACAGTATGTCCGTTTCCCTAATCCTCACTGCACAAAATCTGGGGACACCATACCGATTAATTTTACAGCCATAAAGGAAATAGGTATGGTGTCCCCAGATTCACGACAAAACCGGACTCACTTTTCAGTCGAAATATCAAAGATTAACATGAATCGCTGATATTGGACTCGTTCGATGGTGAACTTGGTTGCCTCGTGGGTGGGGAAACGGTCAAACCTGGGTCTGGGGAAACGATAAAGGACCGAATTGATGGTGTCCTTGGAGTTCAGTAAAATGGATATACTGTCCCCGGAATTTTATACTGTCCCCGGAATTTGCTGCACCATAAAAAAGCCTCTTGCACCGGGGGATGGGTCCATATATGTCCCCGGATTTCTCTGCATTGAAATGCAATTGCCCTGCCATTCAATGTGTGTTCAGTTCCAACAGATGTCGTCTTTATTTGGGTAATCATCGTTAATTTCATAGAACATGACATCATTACCAATCATTACTTTTGTCGCATAATTAAATCTATTATTATTGTAAGCTGTTCTTACCATTTGCACATAGCTGATGTTTCTGGTATGAATGAATACGTTGAATGAGTGAGTCTGCGAGAGCCAATCTACATGATAGTCAATGAATTTTGATAAGCCAGGTCTGAGTATGTCAATCTCAAAAACATTTCCAAGATAATTCCCTGAGCCTCTATCAATAATACGCAAATTTACATCATAAGCAGGGAACTCGCCTTCATGTATCATTATAAAATTTTTTGTATTAATTATAGGCCTTAAATAGCAAAAGCTGTTACCTCCGGACATATAATTTAGAAGATGATTAAACCTCGCTGATATTTCGTCAATAACGGATGTCAGTCTTGATTTAATGTCAAGAAAGTTATCTTGAATTTCCTGCTGCTTTCTGATACGAAAAAATTGCCCTATAATCCAACTAGCAAGAAAGAAGCTTGGGCCAAAAATATTTACCATATTTCTGAATGTATAAATGCCTTTATTGCCGTCATATAAATTATATATTGACCATAGCAACGCCAACAGAAACGGCAGCCAAAATTCTTTAATAATAGCAATCAGAGTTCTTTTCACTGTTAACCTGTTCTTGGCAGGAAATCCGGGGACAGCATCTCCATTTTCGGCACCGTGAGTCGTTTCCTTCCCCTGTCATCAAGCCTCAACAATGGGATACCACATGGGAAACGCTTAGAGTATTATCTTGAACTTTGTTAATCAAGAAATAACCGCCATTCAAATATCGCCAGTTCGACGCCGGGTTCCCTTGCCCCCGGAGCGTGTGCCTGGGGTCATGTGCCTGGGGTCAGGTCTTGCATTACGACATTTAAGTCGGCAGGAAATCCGGGGACAGTATCTCCATTTTCGGCACCGTGAGTCGTTTCTTCCCCCTGTTATCAAGCCTCAACAACGGGATGCCACATGGGAAATACTTAGAGGATTATCTTGAACTTTGTCAATCAAAAAATAAACGCCGTTCAAATATTGCCAGTTCGACGCCGGGTTCCTTGACCCTGGAACAATGCGAAGGAGGGTCGAAATGCCCCTGAGGTCGGGGTGCGTGTAGCCTAT
>JADGCQ010000045.1 GCA_015228925.1 Magnetococcales bacterium
TCCCCCAGACCCCTTTTTTCTTTTAATAATTTTATTGAATGTCAACACGCCCTAGTTGATGACGGTGGTGCTGGGGGATTCTCCAGTCCCCAGGGATCCCATACGGTTTTGGGATGCCTTGATCTCGCCAGGCCAAAAATCGGGGCTGTCGGTAATGGTGGCCCGCATCAGGATGACCAGTTCACTTTTTTGTTCCGTCTCCAGGCGATGACCAAACATTTCGCCGACGACGGGGATATCGGATAGATAGGGGACCGATTGGTGACCTTTCTTTTTGGAGGTTTTCATCAACCCGCCAATGACGATGACTTCACCGCTGTTGGAAAAAACCATGCTGTCGGATTCACGCATGTTGTTCGAGGCGAGGTCATACGTATCGCCCCGTACCACCTTGCGTTTGTCAGTCGTTTCGGTCACCGAGGGGTGGATATGCAGGATCAACCGTTGTCCATTCACAATTTGGGGGAGAACATCCAGGGCGACGCCAGAAAAATAGGTGGCAAACTTGACCGTGGTTTCTTGGAAACCATTGGTGTCGGTTTTCGTCTCGATATTGGTGACAAACTGGTCGTCCACGCCGACTTTGATCATCGCTTTCTGATTATTCAACGTGGCGATGCGGGGGCTGGAGAGGACGGAGACAATCCCTTGTCCCTTGAGCAATTCCAGGAATGAGGAAAAATCGCTCAATGCTAGCCCGACCGCAAAAACACCCCCCAGGGAACTGTACGGTATGTCAACCATCGCCCCATCCATGGGTTGGACACTGGTGTTTTGGGCTGTTGGGTTGGTCGTGGTGGGCGTGGTGGTAGATGTGGTGGGTTGGGCCGTTGGGGCCGCTTGGTTGACGGATAACAAATCGGAAGCATTGGTTAACGTGGGTGTTCCAAACGCCGTGCCGCCGCCTGTTTGACCGGCACCAACCTGTTTGCCCGATTTCAGTTTGGATACGAAAGACCAGTTGATCCCGGTTTGAAAATGATCGGAAAGGGTCACCTCCAAGATTTTGGCTTCCAGGACGATTTGTTGCAGGAGGTTGGCCTGCATTTCATCAATCAAGGTTTTCAACTGCCGTATCTCCGAGGGATAGGCGCGAATCATGATCACCCCGGTCTGTGGGCTGATGCTGATGGCCTTGGAGACAGACGGTGAAGGGGGAGGTGGCATTGGACTGGTTGGTTCGGGTATTTCCACCCCTGGGAGGGCTTCTGTGAGCTGGGCGATTGGCAACGGGGTTGCGGCGGGGGTTGCGATGGCATTCTTGAAGTCGGTTTGACAGGAGAGATTGCGATCTTTGGCATCGCTGGAAACATCCTTGGCTTCCAAGCCCAGCAATGCGCAGAGGGTGTTGGTCAATTCGGCCCAAAAATCGGCTTTATAATCGGTTTTGACATCAAAGCCCGATCCGGTTTCCGTACTGCTGGAGGTGCTGCCCGTGTCGGAGCTGGTGGTGGACGTCGAATTTCCTTTTTGACCTGAGGAAACCTGGGTGGTCGAGGTGCCGTGCCGGTACAGGTTGGGATAATAGAGGCGAAATTGGCGTAATTGGACCTCCTGGGGGAGGATTTGAAATCCAATCTCGTTTTTGCTACAGTTAAAATCATAGAGATGGCAGGCGACATCGATGACTTCCGTCACGGTGACATTTTTCAAATCCAGGGAAATGACGCCGGTAATACCGGGATGGACCAGGACATTGTAGGGTGTCTCTTTCACCAATCCTGCAAAAAACTCCCGTGTGGGGGCCGATTCCACGCGGATATTAAACCGGGGTTCAGGGTGACCAACCATAACCAAGTCACGGGGTTTGGGATCGGCAGGGTTGGTTTTCGGTTCTGTTGTACCGGTTGCCGGGGACTCCTGGGGTATTTTTTGGGCTGCCGGATGATCGTTGGGGATGATCAAGGGTTCTGCGGCGACGATTTTTGCCAGCTCCGATTCGGGGGCCAGATGCGTTTCCTCTCTTTTGTCGGGTTTAGGGTGCGTCAATAATTTAGGTTCCGGCAGGGTGGTGACGGTGGTTGGGGAGAGCAAACGGGTGCTACGCAGGGCCAGACGTTCTGGATGGTATTCGCTCGCCAGGATGATGGGCGGGGCCTCCGACTCTTCTCCCAAGATTTTGTCGGCCAGATTGGGCGGATTGGGGCCTTCGGCGAATTGGGTAATCTCTTCTTTGACCTCATTTAAGGTTTCTTGGTTAAGCGTATCCATATCCTTGGAAACACAGCCGAATCCGAGGACTAATATTCCAATGAGCAATCCCAATACGGGTCCAAATGGCGCGATAACGCGAAAAATCATGGTTTGGCTTCAATGACCAACTGTTTATCAACCCAAGGGTACGTGGCCTTTAAAAATATTTCCTGTGGTTGACCATCTTGCAGGATATGTACCGACATGGGATGGATGGACAGCACGGTGATGCCATGGAATGTTTCTCGTTCACCCAAGGGGCGACCGTTGATGATGGCGACCTTGCGGTTGTGGGAACTGAGGATCGAGGTCAGGTGAACGGGGGGAGTTTTTTTTTCTTCGGCCTTACCGTCGGATATCGGGTTTTTTCCCTGGGTCATGGCGAAGGAGGGATCTGCTACGGTAGGATCGTTGCCTGGCGGTTCTTTGGTTTCATCCGCGGGGAGTGACATCACCTGTTCCGCTGTGCGCGTTAAATCGGGATCATTCCCGATATAGCCATCGGAAAAACTCATGGTGCTTAGAAAAATTTTTGCTTGTGAATGCCCCTCTTCGGTGACGCCATAGTCCAGCCCTCCCCAATAAAAGGTCCATGGCAGGGCTTCCATGCTGGCCAGATAACGCATGATATCGAGAAATTTTCCCTCAAGGGTCACATTCAGGCCATGGCGGTACAATGTGACATCATCCTGTTCCAGGGGATTGTTGTCATTGGGGGTTGGGGGAGCATTTTTTTGACCATTTTCGGTGCCGGTGGCCTGCATGATCCGGTTTTGGATATCTTTGAGATGGACCCCTTCTCCTGGCAAACTTTCCATGCTGATGAGCTCTACATCGGTCAGGTGACCGAGCATTTTCCGCAATGCCTGGGTCATTTCCCCTGGGGAGAGAAAGTTGCGTGCGGAATCCTTGAGTGCCAGTTCCAACTCTTTGAGTTCTTCCTGTTTTAGCTTAAGCTTTTCCTTCATCGGTCGGTTGATATCTTTATCTTTGTTGACCAAAATCTGACGCTTTATCGATTCCAATTCTTTGATTTTCTCGGTCACTTTTTGGGTATTTTTAATCATTTCATCATTTTTCCGATGAAACGGTTCCCAGACCAAGGTATTCCATCCCGCTCCGGTGACGATGATCACGGCGAGTACAAGGTAAATCCGTTCATTTTTTGATCGGGCATTAATGTGTGCCGATAATGCCTGAAAGTGCTTTTTCAACAAATTTCTCCATCATGAACGAAAAAGGAGAGGTGGGTTGCAGGAGTCCCGAATTTTTTTCCTGGGTTGCATCCTCATTTTTTTCATCCATCGGGTGGGTCAACAGCGAAAACTCCACGATGCCATTTTTTTCCATTTTGATCAGGTCATAGGCGTGCCCGGACAGTTTTTCATCCTGTTGAAACAGGCTGACCATGGCGGGGATGGTTTTGGGATCCATCGCTTTTCCGTACAGGCCAAACTGTTCTCCGCCATTCAAGATGCGCATACGCGAAATCCAAATGCCATCCAATTTTTTTCTGGATAATTCTTTAAAATAAATGGAAAAACCATGTGTATTGCCAAAATCGTAGCTTCCCTGAAGAATTTGTACGACTAGTTTTTTCATCAAAATTTGACCCTCAATCTGACCGATATGTTTTTCCAAGGCGGTATCCATTTTTTGCACGGGATAGCGTTGCACCAGTTCGCCGACACGGGCTTCCATGCGGGCCAGTTTTATTTTTTCGTTGGCCAATCGCGTCTCGCCACGAGACAGGTGCCCGTACAGGATCCCCCATGAGAGGATGACCAAGAGGATGGATGCCGCCAGGGTTGCCATGATTTGATTGGCGGTGGCCAACTCGATTTTGGGGATAAAACGGCTATCGAACAGATTGATCTGTTGTTTGCATTCTGGACAGGATAAACGGACCCCGAATGCGGGGAACAGTTTTCCCAGGGTGCGGTCGTCGGGGATTGGCTCGATAAAATCAAACAACTCTCCCAGGTTGATGTTTTTGACCCGCACCGCCAAGCGGTCGGAGAGGGCAGCGCGCAGGGGTTCCAACGGCTGTTCCAAGGGAGCCAAATAGAGGCGTTCTATGGTATTGGGCATAAAACGGCTGAGATAATAATCCAGTGTGCTTTGGACCTGGTTGCAGATTTCATCCAACAGGGAGCAATGTTTTAAAATCTCTTCGGCATCGCCATCAGCATGGTTTTCGTTTAAATATTCAAAGATATGGTCCAGACCGATCTCAATTTTTCTGGCCAGATAGAGGGTTTTATCCCGGGTCACGGTTAAAAGCCCACTGGATCCCCTGAGATGAAGCAGGGCGACCCCATCTTTGTCTTCCGGGAGGAGGGTGGCGATATTGCGCAGGGCCAGTTCGTGAATGTTGATCCCCGTAATCCGTGATTGACCGCGATGATAAAAGGCATGGACGTTGGCTTGCACGGTTTTTTGGTGGGTAGCAATTACGTAGGCCATCTGTTTGGAACCGGAGCGTGGCGGGGAGGGTTGTTCAAAGCTTTCGATGAGGGCGTCGGATGAGGGGTAGTCAAGACGTTCGACGACATTCCAACGCAGGGCGTCTGTTTGCTCTTCGCGGGGGATGTTGGCGACCATCTCCTCGATAAACACGTCGTATTGGTCCATGGGCAACACGGAAACACAGGTAACGTGTTTTATTTTCCGTTCGCTCAACAAAGATAAAAAAGTTTCACGGCACCCTTCGGTCCCCAGGGATCGCAGTTCGCACCACGACACTTTGGGTTTATCCGCCGTGGTGTCCATGGCGATCAGACCTAGGGTATTGTCTTGAAAAATCAGCCCAATGTCATGGGATATTGCCGGGCGGTTTTTTTTTCCTGGACGGATACTGATTTTCAAGGGGCACCGGGATACATGACAATACAAGGTCTAAAAACATGAAAACAATTGAACGGTTACATGCGGCACGGTTATTGTGTAAACTGTTCGGACCAATCGGTCATAACGACTTTGGTGCTATCGGTTGCGTCGGAAATACCCACACCCAGATAGCGGTCAAAGTGGGCATCGCCCGATCCGGTAATTTCAAAGGTTTTGGAGTGGCTGGCACCATAAAAATCACCGCTGCCCGATATTTCGACCGCCGCTCTGGGGGCATAGATGGCGGCGGCCAGATCGCCCGAACCGGAAACGGTGATTTTCCCTGTCGTGTTTGAATAAATTTCCGTCTGGCCATTGTCGCGGCCCAGGTTGATGGAACCGGAACCTGTGACGGTGAAATGGCCCGTGTGGTTGGCCCCGCCGGTGTGAAAGATGGTCAAATGCACCCCTTCTTGAAGGATCAACTTGGCCGAACCGGACATCTGAAACGGACCATCGATAAACAGATAGAAGTCGGAATTGGGGTCTGCTTCCACTTCAGTGTCATGCCGATCATCATCGTGACCACGACCATCGCGGCGATCATGATCATCGTGGTGGCGAAAATCACCATGATTATAAGCGTCGGTGTGATGATGATGGTGACGATGGCGTTTATGATGGCCGCGATGACACCCCTGACCATCGTGATCATGGCTGTCATAATCGCCATGATGGTCGCTATCCCCCGTCCTTGCCAGGATGAGATCACCCGATCCCGACATGGAAAAGCTGTTATAATAGTAAGTTCCGGCGGTCAAGGTTGTATTGCTGGAACCCGATTTTTGGAAATCGCCCAGACTGGTTTCTGCATCGGGCCGGGCCGACTCGATGAGGTGATCCACACCAAACGGGTCGCAGGCGATTGCCGTTGTGGGGGTTGCGGTGTTGACATGGGTTTCCCCCCGGATTCTTGCGCTACCGGTGATGGAAATCGTCCCTCCGGCGGTGACATCGCCCGTGATTTTGGAACTTCCAGAGAGGATGACGTCACCGGGAACGGAAACTTGGCCGAGAACATCCCCGCTGCCACTGTGTTTGAAATAGCCTTTGTCTCCCCGTGCCCCGGTCAGCAGGATGTCTCCCTTGACTTTGGCGGAACCGGACATTTCCACATAGGTGCCGCTGCCCGGGAGGATGATGTTACCGTTAATTTTTCCGCTGCCGGTTTTGGTCAAAAAGCCCCCATCGTTGACAACCGCCATATTGGCACGGCTCTCATCGTTTCCTTCCAGGGTACAGGAGTTAAAACTGTACGTGGAACTGCCCGTCGCTTTGATCCATTCACACGCGGAGATCCCCGCTGTCCAGGTGGGGGGGAGGGGGCTGCCCGACTCACAGCGCACCCCCTCGGCGACGATGGTTCGGTTGACACCCCCACCAGGGGCAAAGGCGGTGGTGACCACCGTATAAATCCCCGATTCGGGTGCGGTTTCGGTGAAATGGACCTCATATTGGCTGTTGACGATGTTTTGCGGCGGATTGGGCGGGTTGGAACAGGCATTTTTGATGGACCAGCGGGCCACCTCCAGGGCGGATTCTGAGGCAAATAGCGTGTTGGTCGAGGTCGTCAACTCGGTATAGGATGCGGTATCCCGTTCCGAGGTTTGAACCATGAGGGCACTGAGTCCTGCGGCGGCGACGATCACCGCCAGCACTCCCACCAGGGAACTTCCGTTTTGGCATTTTTCAAGGTTCATCAAAACCCCCTCGGATAGATCCGGTCGCGCAATGGGAATTTGGCGAGTTCATTGCCGGGGATCACGCTTTTGACGGAAAATTGGACCTGAACATAGGTAAATGTCGCCGGATCAGCGGTATCGTAGGAGAATGTCAGATCTTGGATCCCTTTGGCTAAAATATTGTCTTCACCTGTCGCAACGATCGTGCGGTGCAGATCGGTCCCATTCAGGTAGTACCGGACGATACCGTCGGTTATAACGTTACCTTGGGGATCTTGGGCACCGTTGGCGTTTTTGGTTGCACGCGAGGAGAATGAGATCTCCGTGTTGGGGGTGATGATAAAACCGGTGCGGTCTGCTTCACGCAACTCTCTGGTGATGCGCAACATGGCCAAACGCCCCTGGTCGGCGATAGTGCTGAGTTGGCCGCGAAAAATAAGACTTTCGGTGCTGGTGACGAACGCTTGCCATCCCAACCCCGCACACATGCCGGCGATGAGGAGGGTTATGACCAGTTCCAGCAGGGTAAAGCCCCCTTGATACCGTGGGGTACCACCGTGGTGTGATGTACCGTGACTCATCAAGCCTTCCTCCCCAGGAGGTCGTCGTACCGAAGTGAATAATTTAATTTTCGACCCATCTCTTATATACGGTTCAAGGGTATGGTTTGATCCATCCATTTATTGTTTCGCCAGAACCACCTGGGAACCGGCCCGAAATTCTCCCCCGGCGTTGACGATGACCGTAATTTTTAGACAGTTGGCGGTGGTGCCGGGAAGGCAGGTACCGGAATCATCATCGGCAAAGGTTAGGTGGCGAGAATACTCAAAAAAATCGCCTCCGATGGGATTTTCATCCGGGAGTGTGGTGGCATTGATCCCCGTCGTACCGACCGTTTTGTTCAGGTGGACAATTTCTTCCAGTTTTTCTTCCACCAAAAAGGTGGCTTGCAACTGTTGGCGCGTCAGATGGGTATATTTGACGGTATTGGCCACCTGCGTCGCCAAGCCGGTCGCCACGATCGCCGCCGCGACAATACTGATGAGCAGTTCGATGAACGTCACGCCGCTCTGGCCAGGAAACCCCTGGGTGCTGCGGTCATCGTGTTTTGATTTATCCATGGGGTTTCATCCACACAGCACCGGTGTTGTTTTCAATATGAACAATGCCAATGGTCGATGTGAAGGGTTCCGCATCCAAGGTTTCGGTGATGGTGATATCCCCCGCTCCCGTTGGGCGGCCCAATCCATCGAAAGAGACGGTGAAAGGGCTGACGGAGATCTTCGGAGGAATGGTGCCAATTTGCTCTATTGGGGTGCCATCGGGGTTTAAGGTGTTGTAATACGACGGTTGCCCGCTGGCATGGACGACGGAATAACCGGGGGCGACGAGCATGGCTTGTCTTTGGGCGGTGCGGAGGGCCTCCGTCAGACAATAAGCGACCTGTCCCTGGGGCGGTTTTTGGCATAGTGCCATCGATCCATCCGTCGCCAGGTCATTACCGAAGAATTTGACCATGGTGACGGCGGCGACAATGCCCATGATCGCGATGACCATCACCAACTCCACCAAGGTCATTCCGGCACTGCCCCGGTGCGGCGGGGATGGGTGATCGACTGCCATGCCCATGTCTGGTGACTCCTTCATGTTACGCCCAGGTGGCGCATTCTCAACAATCAAGACAGCACGACTGGACCCCGGTTTTCATCCATGCCTGTCGGCCCAGCCATTTATTGCAGGGTGCCGAGGCTGGGAGGAACAGGGGGGGTCGATGCCAAGTTTTCGGCAGTCAAGGTGGCCGTGCGTGCGTCGGGAAACGTCAGGGTTGTGGGATCGGCACAAGTGACGCCACCGGTTTCATCCAGCAGGGCCAGAGCAAGCGTACATGTCGTAATCGGGGTTGGAGCCGTCCCCGCCGCTTGTTGCGCCAGATGGACGCCATGGACCGAATGCAGGGTTGCATTGATGTCGCCGTGCATTTTGGTGGACACGGCGGTTTTGGCTTCACCGCTGACATCCATGTATTTGGGCAGTAAGGTTGCGGCCAAGACGCCGAGGACGATGATCACGATGATCAATTCCACCAAGGTAAAGCCCGCCTCACCCTGACGGCGTACATCCAGTCTATTGTTCATTTTAAATTTGCTCCTTACAAGAATTTACTACGAGTGCAAGACTTTTATATATAAAAAACGGAGATAATTTGTTGTAAAAGAACCAAGCATACAGCAAACGCCACTCTAACATAAAAGAAAAGCAAATGGGAAGTTTTTCCAATACGGAGTTTTTCATCGTGGTGTTGGCCACGGAAATCACGGTGCAATCGGAATCATGATCCTGTATGCTTCCCAATGAATACCTGATTACATTGACGTAAGTTATGACGAAACCACCGGAAAATCGGGGGGAAGGGGAGCATGAGCCGCCACAAGGAACCACCACCGTTTTTAGTGTCTCCCAAACCTGATGATCCTCGGGAACGGGACGATTTTGTCGGGCTGCACTCTTTCCAGAAAATGGCCAAGGTTCTCATCAAACTTTCGCGACAAAATTCCGATTCCGGGCCGACCATCGCCCTTCCCGGAGGCGGTTTCCCCGATGACCCAAAGCAAGAAAAACCGGCACCGGCAAGGATCGAGGTCAAGACCGCCCTGCGTCCTCCCGTCACCCAGGTTCCCATCCTATCGTCCACATCCAGCCTTCCCCCCAAAGTGGATCCCCCCAAGGGATCGCAAACATTTCTGGGTACTTTGCCGCCCACCCTGCCGTCTGTTGAACCCGCTGTTCCTCCACCCAGTCTGAATGCGTTGGAGCGTGGCATTGTCCATCATCGTCGGGCCGGTCCCCTGCCCAAGCGGATAGAGACGGTGGTGGTCAACCAGGATCCACCCGCGACCGGGGGTGTGGTTAAAACGGCGGTCCCGTTGCGTAGTGAACCCAAAAAGGTGGGTGTGGTGCAAAAGGGGAATCCGACGACCGTTGCCAGCTCTGGCCATATCCCTGAAACGGATCCCCGACTGCCCATGGTGGGTTTGATTCCCGGTGCCACGGCTGGCCATCATCGCGTAAAGTTGCCGGATCCGGCGGAGGGGGTGGCATCAGACAGACAGGTCGCGTTCCAAAGCCGTACCGTGAAGGTTGCCGCTGTCTCTTCCAGGGAAGTTGGTGCCGCTTCGGGATTGGGTGTGCCTGGGGGCGAGGGGTTGATGGAAACCATTCGGAAGGTGGTGCGGGAAGAGGGGCAACGGTTATTGGATCATCATGCTGGGCGTCTTTTGCAAAGCTTGACGCAAAACTTGACCCAAAACTTGACCCAAACGGTGTACAGTGCCATACAGCCTGTGGATGGCGGGGTCCGGCTGACGCCAGAAATGATCGAGGCGGTTGTTCATGCACTCGGTACAGAAGGGAGGGTGGTGCTGGAGCTGGAGGAAACGCCGATGACCGAGCCGCAATCTCCTTTGCACAGAGGGGGCGATGCCGTCCTACGTGGAAGAGTTGCCGAACGGTGTGGGACATCGGGTGGTGGACGCAGCCCTGGGGGTGAAACGGGGAGGGGGGCTGGTGGGACATAAATGGGCGAAAAGATAGATTGTTCCTGGGGTTGTTGTGCATGACCCTTTCGAGGGCGGCGATTGCAGTCATGGGGATTTATGGAGAAGGGTACTCAAGAAGATCACGGCACCGAAAAATCGACGGAAAACCCGTTTTTTTGGCATTATGGACGGTTGACTGAACGGTGTTTTTCGGAAGATTTATTGCCCGGTGCCCCCGTTTCGGTGTTCCCTAGGGGGATATCGGGGATTGGGACCGGTGCCGGTGGCGATGGTCATCGCACGGCTCACCTCGCGCTCTATGCCGATAAAGAGCAGTTGGCTTTTGTGCAAAAGTCGGTGGATCGTTTGCGCGAGGGGCTTGCTGCGGAGGTCTCATCGGCTGGGAATCGTCGCTCCCCTTCGGTGACGTTGCAATTTGCTGAATTTAAAAATGCCCTGGCTTCTGGCCGCGAGGCCATGTTGAATGAAAATCCTTTCTATGAATTGACGGGATTGATTTTCCGTCTCAATCAAGTGGCCTTGAAGAACGCCTTCATCGCCTACCAGAAGTCTGCGGATGTTCATCTGCCGGGTGCCATCAAGGTTTCCCGAACCCTGAAGCATTTGTGGGGCCGCGAAGGTTCCATGATCAGCCAAAAGGAAAAAATTCAGGAAACCTTGGGGAAGGTGTTGTCGGTTGGCAAGGTTGTCGTGGGGGTGTTCCTGTTTCTCACCTCGTCTCTGACCACGGCCAAAGCCATTTCGGATATCGTGCAGGATGCGCGGTTTATCCGCCTCTTTGGGACAGGGCTGGACGGTTCGGACAATGAAACCTTGCGCTTGCTGGTTTCATTGTTGGTCGGGTTTGCCTTTTCCTCCGTTATTTTGGATTTTAAAGGACGCATATTTCAGTGTATCGCCGAGGCTGGCCACGTCTTTGGCGGTGTCTGGCAGGCGTTCCGAAGATTTCCCCGTTGGATGTTTATCTCGCTGTTTTTGACCGCCTTCTCAATCTACACCAACTATGAAGGGATCGTCCTGATTTTTTCCAAAACCCAGGATTTGAGCTATCAGTGGGGTAAGATTGAAAAGCAGGTTGTGACGGCACTGGGGGATCTGAACAATACCGACGAGTCGCATCCCGATTCCCTGGCCGATCTCAGTGCCGTGATGGAAAGAACGGTCGCCGATGCCGTGGCCAAGTTTGAACAGGTTCCCATCGATGAAGGGGCGGGTACCGCTTCCAGTGGCCAGGCCATCAAAGGCCCCCGCTATTGGGCCAAATATTATATCGTCGCCGGGGGGTATCAACCCGGTGTGCGCGACGTGGTGACCGCCTACAAACCCTCGACTGCCGCCTCCGAGATTGACAAACTTTTGGCCGGGGCAACCCTGGATTTAACACTACCCATCCAAGAAAAACTCCAAGCGATCACCGCGCGTTATGCCGCCGGTCTGGCGCAAACCAGGGAAGAGGTTTCCCAGGATATGGCCCTCCTGCATCGGCGGATGGTCATGGATGATTATTCCCTGGGTGAGTTGCAATCGGTCTTTCAACTCGAAGCCTATCATGTGAATGAAAGTGTCGCCGCCATTGTCAAAAAATTGGAGGCGGATAAAAATGCCTTTGCCGCTGCCTCTCAGGAACTCCACAAGGTGGTGGAGGAACATGTGGCCCTTTTGGTCAAGATGGATCACTATGGTATCCCCACGCAAAGCAACTACAGCATTGACATTTCGATGGTGGTTCCCAAGGTGGATGCCATCGATCAACTTAAAGAGGGGAGCATTACCAAGGCCAAACGGCGTACCCTGGCCGAATTGCGGTCGTTTTTATTCGAGGTTTACGGAGCCTTTTTGGGAACGTTGATTTTGGGGTTGGTATTGTTCATCGCCGTCTTTATGGATTTATCCGATCCCATCCTCTACAGTGCCATGGTGGCCCGCTGGGGGCGTCGTGATCGACACTTTTTGGAGGATAACCAGCAACGTTTTCTCCTTTGGGAGGAAGCTTATGTGCGTCGGTTGCGCAGTTTTTTTGTCCGCCCCGAAATCCGTCCGGCCATGCACTCGCTTGCGTGTCCTGGACAGTTGGTTTTTACACATGCGTTTCATGATTATCTTGAAAATATCTTTCCCCATACCAAAGATCTTGCGCAACGAACATCCATGGAAAAAATTCGATTTTGGTTTGCCGAGTTGTTTTCCAATACCCGGATGGTTGGCGTCATCGGTTATAACAACCGCCATTTGGCGATTCGCCGTTTTATCAAGCAAAAGGAGACCCATGCCCCGCGCTTGATCAATAGCATTTTTCCTGGCCTGATGGAAACATTCACCCCCGGTTCAAGCCATTTTGATACGTTGCGGCATACGATTGTCGTGGGTCAGGAACGGCTGGAAAAACGGTTTTGGGATGAACTGGAGGCGGTGAAAAAGGCTATGGAACGGCGGAGTGCGCTGGAAACCAGGGGTGCGTCGGCGGTCGGTACACCACAATCCAGTGTCGCTGTGTCATCCCCATCGCGGGGTATGACCCATTGGCTCAGGTTGTTGTTGGTGACCTCCTTTGGGAGCGATCCCGAGAGCTGTCCGTTGACACGCCTGAGTTGGATGCAACGGATGGTGACGGCACGTTTTAAAACGGCGTCCAGCCAATTGCATCTGGCCTCATTCTCTCCCATCCTCAAGGAATGGTTGGTCTCTAGCAAGTTTCCCCATCTTAGGGAATCGACCCTCGAACCTTTGGAAAGACGGCTACAGAGCATTCCCAACCGCAGGATGATCGAAGAAGCGTTGGGTATTGGGGAAATCCTGGCCCAGTTGGATACGATTCACCGGACGTTGACGGAAATTTTGGGCTTGTCCATGTTTCGTGGGGATGTATTGGATACCGCGATTCTCCACGCCATCTTGACGGCGACGGGGGTGCCGGAAATTCCGGCGGTGTTCCTTGACAGGACAAGCGATATTTCCATTCTGGAAAAACGGTTGGAGGGGATCCGCAATCAATTGGATTCGATGCACAGGGTGTTGGTGGCTTTGGTGGAAAATCAGGATGCGGTGGTGGAAGTGCTGACGCGGATTCGCACCCATCATTTGAGTCCCATGAATGCCATCCTTGAAAAAATGGAAAATCGAACCTTCTTTGAAAAATCCTTGCGGTTGGATGTACTTTTCCGTGACCTCACCAACATGGAGCGTTTCATGATGCGTTTGTGGGACGCTTCGTATGATGTGGCGAGTGATTCCGACCGGGAGGGTATCGGGGTGGAGGATGCCCGTGCCAACCCCATGTTGCGTTATTTAATCTGCGACAACGGGAAATCCCAGTTGACACTGTTGGAAAAAATGGGACAACTGGAAACGCACGCCGAGCAGATGCATAAAAAGCTCAATGCCACGATCTTTGTCCTGACCTTTGTGGATAAACTGGCCGTCAAGGTTCGGGGGCAGTTGGAAGAGATTCTCGATATGCAACATGCGATTATGGACATTGACCGTCGCAACAAGGGGGGTGTGCGGGGGATTCATCCCTCTTTGGAACCAAGGCTGATGGCGTTTATGGACAATAATCGGCTGTTTTTTATGTCCATCCAAGCCAAAGTCAACACCATGTTTGAAAAGATTGACGCACTGCTTCAGGATCCGGCGGTGGCGGAGTCGCATAATGTTGAACTGTTCCGGGGGTTGGAGAGTCGCACATTCAAACTGCACCAATTTATGAAACAGGCGCAGGAATTTTTTGATGGCCGCCGTGATCGGTTGGAATTGCCGCCTTCGCTCTCGTTTGCCGGTTCAGGGGTGTCGGGTCACCCTGCCGGTTTGCCCGATGATCCTTTGGCGGTCAATGATGCGTTCGCTGGTGATGTTTCCAGCCCGGAGGCTATTGGCCGAGCCATCAAACGGATTCGGGTCGGATTGCGGGAAATCAGTTTGGTGGAGTGGGATCTTCTGAAACTGCCGATTCCGCCGCAGTCGGTTATGGAAATTTTTGAAGAAAATAAGCGTTTTATCGAACATGCGTGGGTGGAAGTGGAGAGGATGCAGGCGGTCTTGGATGGCGATTCTGGGGGAGGCGTTCCTGTGGAGTTCCCTCTTTTGGGGGAACAATCCCAAAAATTGGCGGATACTCTGGAACAATTATGGAAACGTGTGGATGTCCTCCCGGTGGTGGATCGGCGTTTGGCAAAGGATTATCCCGTACACATCGAGGCGGGGCGTCGCGCGGGCGATGCGGTGGTCGATGAAATCTGTCACGCCAAACCCAACCCTTCCCGGCGTTCTTTGGAACGGGTCGTCGCGTTTCATCCTGTGGAACTGCGCTTTGCGGGGGTGGGAACCTTCAAAGGGGTTCTCCAGGATGTCAGTAAAACCGGGGCTTGCATCGAGACGGACCAACCCCCTTCATCCTTGTTGCGGCAGGAGATGGCGGGGACGATTCGTGTGGTTTCCGATAAACAGGAAAATAAAATCAATTGCCGGGTGAAACGATTGACCGGGCACATGTTGGGTTTGCAAATCGATGAGGCGAGCCAGTCGGCGTTTGCGGCGGTTGTCCGCCGGGAAATAACCGGGGGTAAGGGGGGCGTGGTGTGATGGTGTTGGGATCTTCGCACGATGAAGTGACGTTTGACGACTTACGCACATTTTTTTCGGGTATTCCTGGGTTTAAGAATATCTCCGAACAGGATTTGCACGATTTGGTTGCCCCGATCGTCTGTATCGTCACCTACGAGGCGGGTCAGAAAATCATTCATATTGGCGATCCGGGTGATACATTGTTTTTGCTCTATCGGGGGCGGGTCAAGGGGGAGATCCCTACCAAGGATGGTCGAAAAAATCAATTCTTTATCGGGAGTGGCGAGATTTTTGGTGAAATGGCACTGGTTTCCCAGGCTAGGCGTTCGGCGGACATCAGTGCCGTGGAAAGATGCCTCTGTTTGACCATCGATATTGAATCGTTTCGGTCTATCATGAAAAACCATTGGCCTATTGTCCAAGCGGTTGCGGGTATGATTGGGGAACGGATCATCAGGCACACCATCCAGTTCGAGAATCAAAAGAAGACGGCGGGTGTTTAGAGCCTCATGATCGTTGGGATCATGAGTTCTTATTGCAATCAATGTTTGGGATAGGGATAAACCATGGGGCCGATGGCACCGTGGTTTTGTTCCAGGACGACGGAGGTGTCTTTGGCTTGGGTCTCGGAACTCATGGGGCCGACAAAGACGCACATCAGGATTTCGTCTTGGCGGTGGATGGTTTTTTGGTAGGCGGGAAATCCACGGTTATGTAGTTTTTGACGATAATCGCGGGCAAAACCATGGTTGGCGTAGCATCCCACGGCGACGAAATAACCGCTGTGCTGTTGGGGGAGATCATCGCTATGGGCGGGTGGTTTGTCTCCACCTTCCGGGGTGACGGTGCCCATTGGAGTGAAACCGGGGATGGGATTTGGGGTGGCGTGGAGAGGGATAGCGTGTTTTTCTGCGATGGTGCTTTCCAGCCGTTGCACGCGCAACTCTATGATTGTCAAACGATCCTCAAACGCGGTGTTGGGGGGGGTGGTTGTCTTTGGGGGTGGCACAGGGACGGGGACAGAGATCGACGCGGACCGGAACGCCAGGGGGAGTTCATGGCCCCGATAGAATGATTCCCAGCCGACTGCCACGATGAAGGCCAAGAGGATGAGACTGAAAACGATCTCGACCATCCCGTTGAAAGGAGACCGCAGCATTACCGAAAATCTGACTGTGTGATCGGTCGGGATCGCGTTGGTCAAAGAAAAGTTTCCTCTTCTACCAAATGTGCATGAAAGTTGCTTGCAGAATGGTGGCACCCATGGCGATTCTATCGGATCTGTCGGGCAAATCCATCATTCTTTTCGCATGGAACGTGGAAAATGGGGCGATGGCTGAAATATTCACCTTGTATTGACCGCACAGTGTGTGGCGACACGGCAGATAAACCCATGTGAATGGATGCAATGTTCCAGCAAATTCTCCAATTATTGAACCAACCGATGACCTCCTGGATATCTGGGGAGGTTATTTTCATATGGGCTTTTGGTCAATGGTTGGTATGGCGTTTGGGGATTCTCCACCCGGTCCGGGCGAAACTGGCCGACGGGATCCACCTTCTGACCAACTTGGAAGTGCGTGATTTTTCCGCCCGCTTGCCGTACCTGGATGGTGAGTTTGCCCGCAATGAACTGTTGGCCCACCCGTGGCGACGCTATCGTCAAGGGGTGCGGATTTCAGATGCCTGGGTCGAATCCCGGCATGACCCCGAACAATTTTTTTCCGTGGATGCCTTGTTGCAGGGGCATATGGATCTTCGATTCTATCGTCTGCTCCCCTATTATCTGGTGGGGACGGGGGTTTTGATTTCTCTGGCCTGTTTCATCGCCGGATTGTTTTTTGCCCCAGAAACGCTCTCCCCTCTGGATCACCCCCCCCTGGATGCTGCCGACATGCGCAACACCCCTTGGGAGGCGACCGGGCTGTTCCTCAAATCTTTTTCCTACAAGCTTTTTCCCATCTTTGCCGGTTTGTTGTCCGGGTTATTGTTTTCCTATGGCCATCGTTTGCAAATGGATCTTCTGGCCGCTTATGCGCGGCAATTTCGCCGGTTGTTGTCGGAGCGCGTGCAACAGGAACGGTTGGAATCCCAGGATAGCACCTCCGAACGGATGGTGGAGGAGATCCGTTCCCTGGTAGATCCAGAGTCCATGGCCCAGGAGATTGCAACCCACCTGGATTCGACCGTGAGCCGGATATTGGCGGCGGGGAATACGGAGGTTGTCAACACAATCTTGGCCCGGATGGCGGCCCAGGCCGAGGTGACGGGACAGCAAATCGAGGGTGTTCAGAGCGCGGTCGTTTTGCACGGTAAAACGGTGGTGGAACGGCAGCAAAACGGTTTTGAATCGCTGCTTAAGGAGATGCGCGGCGGTTTTTCGGATATGGCGACCTCCCATGGGATTCTTGACGGTGTTCGTGAAGAAAATCGCGCACTCATGGAGAAATTCAAAAAGCATTTGGCAACCGTCAGAATTTCCTTGGATCCGGTGTTGACCGCCCTGGAGGAACAGGGGGAAAAATTGGTCCACCAGCATCGGGAGGCGATTCGCGAGGCTTTGGACGCGGTTGTGGTGCGCGGTGGTACGGGGGGGACTTTGGAATTGCAGCCGCTCCTTCTGGCCATGCGCACCGAAGGGGAGCGGTTGCGTGTCAAAAATGAATCCAACCTGAAGGAAATTTTGGAGCAACGCCTGTCGCCCCAGGTATTCATGCAGACGGTGCGGGAGGCGTTGGGGGAATTTTCGGGGGATTGGCGTCAGGAGTTGTCGGCATTGCGTCAGACCCTGGAACCGTTGCTTACGACCTTCCAGGTTCAGGGACGGCAGATGGCCGAGCGTCACGCCGACATCATCCGGGATACGCTCTCCCGTGCCTTGGAGGAAAAAGCGGAACCTTTTATCGATTGGAAGGTGGGGTTGCAACCCGTTTTGGAGGCGTTGCGGATTGAGAGTCAACGGATCGTCCAACGCCAGGGGGAGGCGTTGCACGATGCCCTGGCAGGGGTGGTGGGGCCATTGCGTGAATCGTTCAATGCCGATGCGCTGGTCCGTTCCATCCGCACCGATATGAGTGGATTGTTGGAGCAGTTGCAGGAGCGCAATCATCGGCAATTGGAAAGCCAGATGGCCCTATCGTTATCTGACCTGAACGTGGCTGGCGGTGACGGCACGTTGCAACTGGAACCGATGTTGGCGGCCATCCGGGTGGAAGGGGAACGGGTGGTATCCCAGCAACGGGAGGCGATGCATCTGGCCATGGAAAAGATGGCTGGGGTTTTTCGGGAAAATTTTTCTCCGGGTCCGATTGTGGAGGGGATTCGGCAGGAAATTCGGAACGATTTGCAGGTTGCCCCGATTTCCCCCATTTCTCTAGACCCGATATGGGACGCCCTGTCGGAGATGGAAGAGCGGTTGACCCACCACCAAGCCCGGATGGTAATGGATCTTGGTTTGGAAGGTCGTCTGGGAGAGATTGTAGAAACGGTTCGTGCAGAAGGTCGGCGGATTTTGACCGAACAAGGGGAGGTACTCGGTCAGGTGGTCCGCCGGGTTGAGGAGGGGTTTAGCACCGGATTTTCCACCGAAAAAATCATTCAGGCGGTGGTCACCGAAGCGGAAGCCTTGGCGCAACGGTTTGAAGCCCAGGGGGGGCGGTTGGCGCAGGATATTCGAGAGATCGATGTGTTGGCGACCTTGCGGGCCGAACATGAAAGCTTGGTTGCGCGGATCGAGAAGCGGCTCGGTCAGGGTGAGGGGACATGGCGGCATTTATTGGAGGCGGCCCAAGCGAGAAATGCTCAGTTGTTGGAGGAACATGGCGCGTCTTTGAAAGGATTATTCGACCAGGTGTCACCGGCTCTGACCGCTGGGGATGAACGGTTGTCCACGGTCCTGGCGGCGGTGCGGCAGGAAGGGGAGCGGATTTTAGGTCGCCAGGGGGATAATCTGCGTTTGGCGGTGGAAGGGGTGATGGATCGCTTCAAGGACACCCTGGCCCCCGATGTCCTGGTGCAGGCGGTGCAGGGGGAAATGCGGCATTGGGTGGGGCAGATGCAACAGCAGGGGGAAGCGTTGCTCAGACGGCAAACGCAAACGGTGGCGACGGCCCTTGCCGGAATGGAAACCCGGTTGCGGGAGGAGGATCCGGGGTTACAGACCCTTTTGGTGGATCTGCGCCGGGATGGGGATCGTTTGCTCAAGCGGCAGGAAGAGATTTTAAATGGTGCGTTGTCGGGCATTTGGACGGGTGAGTCCATGCGGGAGGCCCTGCGGGTGGAGCATGATCGCCTGGGGGTGCGCATTCGGGAAGATTTGGCCCAGGTGAAGGTTTCGTTGACCCCTTTGTTGGAGGCGTTAGATCGTCATGGGGAACGGTTGGCCAGGGAACAGGCGCGGGCCATCGGCGATGCGTTTGCCAACATTGCGGTACGCAGTGAGACGGGTCACATGCAGTTGGAGCCGGTGCTGGTGGCCATCAAGGCGGAGGGGGAACGGATGTTGGCCCGCCAGGAGGCGTTGGTGGAACGGGCGTTGGACAAGCGGTTTGATCGCATCGCCTTGGAGGAGATGATCCGTGGCGAACAGGCAGATCTTTTCCGCCGTTTTGAGACGATGGTTGCGGTCCGTGAAGAGCGGTTGGGGCCGGTGATTCAGGGATTGCAGGGTCAGGGAGAGGCGATGGCGGCGCAATTGGGGGCCGCACTGGAGGGGATTGTCGCATCGTTGGAGCGACGTGGGGGGGGGATGGAGTCGCGCTTGACGGAACTGCTCCGGGTGGTCAAGGGTGAGGGGGAACGGATCGTTTCGCAGCAAGGGGAGACGATCCGCTTGGCGTTGGAGGGGATGACTCTGGGTTTCAAGGAGATGTTGTCACCCCAGGGGGTGATGCAGGCGTTGCGTTCGGAGTTGGCCCCGGTGGCGCGGCGTTTGGAGGAGCAGAGTTCACGGTTGGCGCAGAGCCATTGTGAAGCCATCGACCGCGCCGTGGCGGTGTTGAAAACCGATTTGGGTGCGGATGGTGGCCAACATTTGGAGCGATTGACGGGGGAGATTCGTCGGCAAGGGGAAGAGATTGTCGTCAAGCAGCGGCAACATCTGGAACGGTTGTTGGCCGATGGGGTCATCGGAGGGACGGCACCGACATGGGAATCGGGGGTTGTGGAATCTTTGGAAGGGCGTATCCAAGATGCGCTGGCTTCGGGTGATCACTTGTTGCATCGGGTTTTGGAATCGGTGGTGACACTGGAGAAAACCCTGCTGGAACGCCAAGCTGGCGTGATTGTGGAATCGTTGCGTTCCGGGGAGGTGGCGACGTTGGAGCCGGTGTTGGCGGCGGTCCGTGCGGAGGGGGAACGGGTATTGTCGGGCATGGCGGAACGGTTTTCCCTGGAGTCGTTGTTGGAGGGGATCCGGGGGGAATGGGACGGGTTGGTGGCGCGTTTAACGGAGGGGATGGACCGTGATGAGCCGGTTCTGGAGCCGGTGTTGGCGGCATTCAAGGTCCAGGCGGCGCAGTTGGCGGTGCAGCATGAGGCGATTCAGGAATCCTTACGGGGGTTCCAGGATGGTCAAAAGGTGTTGGAGACGGGGTTACAGGACATTTCCCAGGGTCATGGTACGTTGCTGCATACCATCATGGCGGCGTTTGAAACCCAGGGGCGGGATTTAGCCAGGAGTCATGCCAAAGCGATGGCGGAGGCGTTGGAAGCGGTGGCCTTCCGGGGTGATGATGGGACGACCCGGTTGGAGCCGGTGTTGGTGGCGGTGAAGGCGGAAGGGGAAAGGATTCTGTCGCGTCAGGGGGAATTGGTGCGGGTCGCTTTGAAGGAAGAATTTTCATTGGCCCCCATACTGGAATCGATCCGCGCCGAGCATAGCCGCTTGGCGGAGCAATTGGCCGCGAGCGTCGCGGGTGACGAAGAACGGTTGGGACCGGTGCTGGCGGAATTGCAACGGCAGGGTGAGCGGTTGCTGGAAGGTCATATGGCCATTCAGGAATCCTTGAAAGGGGTGGCGGGGAAAGAGATCACGGCGGCGATTGTGGATCCGCTCTTGGCGGAACTCAAGGGGCAGGAAGCCCGGTTGGTGGCGCAGGGGCGCGATGGGATCCGTCAGGAATTACGGGAATGGTCCTTTGCCGATACCTTGCTGGATACCCTGCGCGCTGGCCATGAATCCATGGAAAATCGTCTCCGGGAGATACCGGTTCATCAGAGTGAAGGGTTGAAGTGGGCGGTGGCGACGTTGCAGGCGCAGGGGGAAAAGCTGGCGCAACGTCACGCCCAGACCGTGGCCGAGGCCTTGGAACATGTCGCCGTCCAGGGGGATGATGGGGTGATGCGGTTGGAGCCGGTCTTGGCGGCGGTGAAGGCAGAAGGGGAACGTCTGTTATCACGCCAGGGGGAACTGGTGCGGCTGGCGTTGGCGGAAAATTTCTCTCTGGAGCCGGTACTGCAAACCATCCGCGATGAATACGCCCGCCTGGCATCATCATGGGTCAAGGGGTGTGGCTGGGATGAAAACGGACTGCATCCGATCCTGACCGCCATTCAGGACCAGGGGCGGCAACTGTTGGCCGATCATACCGCCCTTCAGGAGGCTGTGCGGGCGTTGGCGTCGGCAGAGCATGATTCTTCCCAGGTAATTGCGGCAATCGAAGCGGAAGGGCAAAAAATTGTTGCGGCAACGTTTGAACGGATGCGCCAATTGATGGTGGATCGGGAAGGTCATGGTTTGCTGCGATCCTTGTTGGATGGCCAGGAGGCGATACAGAAAAGTTTACGGGAAACGCGCCATGATCGTGAAACGCTGATCAAACCCATCATCGATGCCATGAAGGTGCAGGGGCAGATGCAGATGGTGCAGTACAGTCGCGCCATGGGTGAGATGTTGGAAAACGTCGCGGTGCGTGGCATCGATGGCGAGTTGCGTGTGGAACCGTTGTTGGCTGCGATCAAAGCGGAAGGGGAACGTACACTCTCGCGGCAGGGGGAATTGATCCATACCGCGTTGGAAGGGGCGGTGGCGGCCATTGTGGAATGGATAGCCCCCGAAACCATCATCGAAGCGGTGCGCACGGAAACGGTGACATTGGGCCGCCACTTGGATGCTATGGAAGGTCTGTTTTTGGAACGTCATACCCAGTCTATGGAAGCTGCGATGGCGGCGTTGCGGGGGGCTGGGGGCGAGAAAAAAGCGGAATGGGGTGTGGTGGGGGATTCCCTGGTATTGGGCGTCAAGGAGGCGGTGATCGCGCAGGTTTCCAACAGTATGGAGGCGGTGCGGACCCTCGTTGAGGATGGTTTTTCCCGGTTGAAGGGGTTGGAAACCCCGCCCCAGCAGGATAAAGATGCCAGTTTTAGCCTAGCCCCCATCCTTCAGGCACTCCAAGATCAAGGACAGCAGATCATTCATCATCACACCCAGACCATGGAAGGGGTACTGGCGCGTTTGACCTCCGAGGGGGTCGATTCCGACCAACAGGAAGCCTTGGTTGCACGAGTTGTCGCCGATATGGCCACATTGATGACGCGGCATGGCGAGGAGATGCAGACGGCGTTATCGGGTCTGGAAACCCGGTTTTCCCACCTCTTGGACGAGGATTTGGGTGCGCAACGGATGATCGGAGAAATCGACCGTCTGCATGGGGCGTTTACCCAAGGGATGGCGCACCTTTCCGGTTCCCTGGAGCCGGTCTTGGATACCCTGGAAAAACAGGGGGCGTTTTTGGTCGAACGGTTGACGGCCCGTTTCCACGAAGTATTGGAAAAGGGGGCGGTTTCTGGGGAGGGTGTCCAGGGAGACACGCTGGAGCCGGTGCTGGTCGCCATCAGAAGCGATGGTGAACGGTTTTTCCGGCAACAACAGGCGATGGTCCAGGAAGCTTTGAATATCGCTTCATCCCGGTTTGGGGAGGTGTTTTCCTCACCCCAGGCGACGGCATTTTTCCATCGGGAGAGACAGGAACTTTTGACCCACGTTTCCGAGGAGATGGAACGGGTCATCCAGCCCATGACGGCGACGCTCGATGCCCAGGGATCGGCGTTGCAGCACCAATGGCGCATTTTCCAGGATGTCGTATCGGGTCATGTGCAGCAAGGGGTGTCTACCCTGGTTGCGACTATGGAAAGGGAGAGCGTCCGGGCATTGGATGTCCAAAGAGGGATGATGCAGCACTCCCTGGAGGTGTTGACGCAGCGGTTGGGTGAAGAGCTTTCCTTTGACAAAGTGACCGCCGCCATACTCGATCATTTGCGGCTTCAAGATTCGCAGGCGAATACCAGCCAATCCGAAGATTTGGAACCATCGGTGACCCAGGCGGTTTGGGAGGGGTTGCAACGGCTGATCGAAGAACTTCCGTTGCGTCAGGATGAACAGGCGGCCCGGATCATGACCGGTCTTGCGACCCAATTACGGGAATCTTTTTCGCAGAAGTGGTGGGCCGAAACGGTTCACGAAGGGTTGCGGAACCAGGCCGTGGGGGAGAACCGTTTCTTTGACGGCCTTTTGGCGCAGATGCGGTCATCTTTGACGCAGACTGTGGAGACCCTGGAACAGCGTTTTCAGGAGTTGGGGGGGGAGCTTTATGATAAAATAAGCTTGGCCTTGTCGGGAATGCAGGACTCTCAGGATGATTCCGGCAAAGATCTTAAACCATTGTTGGAATCCATCCGCAGTGAGATGGCCATGGTTACCGAGACCCATGATCACGTCATACGGGAAGCCCTGTTCAGCCTGATGCAGGAGACCACCGGGATGTTGTCGATGCAGCCGGTTGTCGATGCGGTTGCGGCACTTTCCCAAACCGTTGTCGCCCGTTTGGACACCGCCATGGAAAGGGTATTGGCGCGGGTACGGGAGGAACGGGGTTCCGACTCTGGCGTCGATTGGGAAACGATCCGGCAGCAACAAAGCCTCCTCCTGGAAGAGTATGCCCAGGGGACACGCGAACTGTTCCATCAGGCCAGTACACAATGGCAAGGTTCACAGGTCGATACAGAACATCTGGTCACGTCGGTTCTGGCGGTCGTCCGGCAGGAAGGGGAACGTCTGACCCAGCAGCAAGAGGAGAAGCTTCAGGGGTGGCTGGGGACGGCGATGGCGGCATGGCAAGGGATGACCTCCGCCGAGGATTTGCGCCAGATGATCCGGTTGGAAATGGCCGATTGGGCGCAGCCCATGGCGTTGGCGCAGCCCGATGGATCACCGGAGATGTTGATGACGGTGTTGCGTGACCAGATTGCCCTGTTGCTGGAGCGGCAGACGGGGAAAATCACCGCATGGCTGCAACAGACGGTACCCGCGACGGCGGCGGGGGATGGAATGATGACCGCAGTGTTGGAGGTGTTGCAGGGGGAGATGCAACGCTTGGCCAGCGATCAAGAAGTGTTGATGCAACGCCAGATGGATGGGTTGCGGGAGATGCTTTCGCGGGGAGCGTTGGTGCCTGGGGGTGAGACCCCGCCGGAGGCGATCCATCATCCCGCCAACATGACGTTTGGGGAAGAGCGGTTTGTGACGCAATTGTTGGATCCCATCCTCAAGACGATTCGCCTGGAGGCGGATGCTTGGTCGCAGACCCATGGGGATGTGTTGCGGGATGTTTTGGAGGATCTGAAGAATCGGTTTTCTCATCCCCCTGTGACGTTGGAACCGGTCATGGATGCGATTGCCGCGAGCAAAGAGGCGATTTTAGCGCAGTTGTCGCGTCCCCAGGGGATGGAAACCTGGTTGCGGGATCTTCGGGAAGAGAATGAACAATTTTTGGAACGGCTGGAACGGCAGACCCCCATGGTCCAGGTCGTCGAGGCGTTGCAGTTGCAGACGGACCATATTCTGCAACAGCAAAAGGAGGTTTTGCACGAAAGCATCACCCGTCTTTTGGTGGGTGACGGCGATGCGGTTCCCTTTGATAAGATTCTGAACACGTTGCGGGAACAGAGCGAACGGGTGGTGGCGCAGTTGACGGAGGGGTTGGCGTTGAAGCCGGTATTGCAGGCTTTGGAAGGTCATTTGCGTGAGCTTGGGGACAATCAGTTTCAAACGATGAATCATGCGTTCATGTCCATGGTTTCTCGGTTATCGGAGGACCGTTTGGACCTTCAGCCGATTGTTGCGGCGGTGCGGGAGGAGGGGACGCGGTTGTCGGCCAGGCTCACGGAACAGATGACGTTGACGCCGATTTTGGATGCGTTGATGGCACAAGGGCAAACGATTGTTTCTGCCCAGAACGCGGCGATTGCGGAGGCCCTGCGTCGCCATGCCGAGGAGCATGGCGAGGATGCCGCAGAACTGGTTTCCCAGATGGCAGAGCGTTGGGAAAAATGGCGTCATGATGTGGTGAGCCAATTTGATTGGGAACCCGTGACACGGATGATTCAGGAGGAGAGTCGGCGATTGCTGGATGCTCTCCCCGAAGGGGGGGTGCGGGAAGGGATTTTGGCAGGGTTGGCGCAAACGGAAGCGCGGTTGCTGGAGCGGATTGGGACGTTGTTTTCTTCGGAGACAGTGTTATCCCAGGGGATGGAAGGGGTTGTGGCAGCCTCTTCCCAGATGGCGGAGCGTTGGGAAGAATTGCGTCATGATGTGTTGAACCAATGTGATTGGGAACCCGTGACCCGGATGATTCAGGAAGAGAGTCGGCGATTGTTGGATGCTCTCCCCGAAGGGGGGGTGCGGGAAGGGATTTTGGCAGGGTTGGCGCAAACGGAAGCACGGTTGCTGGAGCGGATTGGGACGTTGATTTCTTCGGAGACAGCGTTATCCCAGGGGATGGAAGGGGTTGTGGCAGCGTCGGATCGGACGCTTTCATTGTTGTCGCAGGTGATATCACGGCAGGGGGAGGAACTGGAGAAGGTGTTGCAGGGGGTACAGGGGTTGTCCGGTTTGCGTTTTGATATCGATCCCAAGCCGATGCTGGCATCGATGCTGGAGGAAATACGGACCCTTTTGCGGGACCATCGGGAGAGTTTTACCGCGTCTTTGTCATCCCAATCTTTGTCATCCCATCTGGACGTGGGCAAACTGGAAACGTCGGTGGTACGCGCCATTCAAGAGGAAGGGGAACGATTGCTGACGGCGCAGGGGGAGGCGTTTGCCCAGGGATTTTCCGAGGTGTTGCATCGCGTTGAGCGTGGGGCGTCGCCGGAGGATGTCGTAGACATTATGGGGCGGCAACTGACCGCTTTCCGGGGTGAATGGCGTGTGGAGGTGGAGGATTTGGCGCGGGATTCGGTCCGGGCGATGACGGCGGTTTTGGAATCTTTGGGACAGGAGGTTCGGGAACGGCATGGGGTTGTCGATGGTCTTTTGGGTCGTTTGTTAGCGGGTCAGGAGACGCTTGCCTCGCGACGTGATTGGGAGCCAGTATTGGCGGGTCTGAGTGGGGAGATACGCGAGCGGCTGGCGGTTCATGCGGAGGGTTTTAACGCGGCGTTGGAGCAAAAATTGGCGGGCATTGCCAGGACCACGATGATTGCCCCCGCATTGCGGGAAGCGGGAGAAGGGTTATTGTCGGAGCATGGGATGGCGATGCAGCGGGGGTTTGAGACCATTTTGGCCCGCATCCCATCCATGGCGGGGATTGAAGAGGCGGTGGCGGCGGTAGCCACCCTTCGGGGTGAATGGTCGGGGATGATGGTGGCGGAGACCCAACGATTGGAGGTGCTGGCGGCGCGGGCGGCGACGGCGATGGAATCGGTGATGATCACCGCCGAGACGCAGATGAGCGGCATTCAAAGTTTGGGTACGGAGATTCGGGATCTTTTGGAACGTCAGGGGAACTGGTTCAAGGAGACCATTGCCTCCAAGTTGGAATCCAGTGGCATGGCGGCGCGGTTGGTGAGTGCCTTCAAGGAGGAATCGGAAGGGTTGCTTCTGGCACAGGCGGCGCGCTGGGATGAAACACAGGGGGCGTTGTTGGCCGATCTTGAGGGGCGGTTTTCGGTTGCCGAGGTGGTTGCCGAGGTTCGTGCGGAGACGGCGCGTTTGTCGGAGGATTTCCGGGTTGGATTGGCCGCTGTGGAGGGTGCGGTTTCAGCGGCGACGGTGGATCCTTTGTTGCGGGCCATGGAGGGGCAGACCGCCCAGTTGGAACGGCAGTATCGGCAGGAGATCACCCCGATTTTGGATCATTTGACCCATCCGGTTGCCCCGCCGGTCATGGATTGGAATCCGGTTCGGGAGATGGTGAGTGGGGAGATGCATCGTTTGCTGTCGGCCCAGACGGAGGTATTGCACGGTCTTGTGAAGGGTTTGGAACCGACTGTTCAGGAGGTGTTGGGAGCGGAGGTTGATCGGTTGGCAGCGGTTCAGGAGGTGTTGTTTGCCCAGGCCATGAGCCGCATCGAGGAGTCCCAAGGGGAAGGGGTAGATTTACAGGCGGTTGTGGGTGTCATTCATGAGGAGAGTCAACGGTTGCAGGAGGTTTTTGTTCATTATCGCTCGCTCAATTCCGTGGCGGATGTTATCATAACTCAGACCGATGGGGTACCCCAAGGGCATGATGAGGAGGGTACGCCAGAACCAGAGTTAGAGTCGGAGCCTGAACTTGAGCCAGAGCCAGAGCCAGCACCCGAACCGGAGCCTGAACCCGAACCGGAGCCTGAACCCGAACCGGAGCCTGAACCCGAACCGGAGTCTGAACCCGAACCGGAGCCTGAACCTGTGTTGAAACGATTGGTTGAAGCGCGTCCATCCTCCGAGACGTTGCCGGATGAAAAGGGGTTTCCGTTTACCTATACCCAGCGTTCTG
Source organism: Magnetococcales bacterium (assembly GCA_015228925.1). Classification (GTDB taxonomy): domain Bacteria; phylum Pseudomonadota; class Magnetococcia; order Magnetococcales; family UBA8363; genus UBA8363. The sequence goes on from JADGCQ010000045.1 coordinate 27,637, forward strand.
TGGCCAAGCCTGTTTTGCAGGGTTCGCCCTGGTCGGGAGGTGTTCGCCAAGCCGATCTGCGGCCCGTTTTGACCTTGCGTGAACTGGGTGTGGCGGCGGAGACGGAGGAAGTTCGGGTTGTTGCGGCGTTGGATGACAACCGGATTGCCGTGGTTTATCCCGATATTTTTACGGGGCAGGGGGGTGATTCGGGTCCAAAACGGGACAGTTCTCTGGGTATGGTACGACGGGGTTGGTCGCGGTTGATCCAGACCATGCAGGGATCGCGTGATGAGGGGATTGATGGCAAGAGTTTATCGGAACTGTTGGCAAGCATGGCGCGTTACTTAAGGAATCATTATGGCAGTGAAGCGGGCCATCTGGTCAAGATGTTGGAAGATGTGATGGGTCGATTGCAGTGGGGTTCGGGGTTATCCGATCCGACCACGGCCCGTTTGCTGGATCAGTTTGGTGAGCGTAGTGATGCGTTTATGCGTGGGCATGATCATGATGCCATGGAGGTCAGGGAACTGGACCATGGATTTCAGAAGGCGGCGGGGTCATTGAAGGGGCAGATCAGCGTCATGACCCAACGTGTTCCTCGGGATCGTTTGGTAAAGGGGTTTCGCCCTTGGGATGTGACACCTTTGGTATCGCCGGAGCCGGAAGTGGTGGCACCACCGGCATTGGTGGCGGCGGATGTTGGTGCGATACAGCGTTTTGCCGATGTGTTTCGTGTCAGACGCCCGGACCATGGGGTGCCGCAGCAGGCTTCTGTCGTGACACCGGCGGTGCCTGTGGATCCTCCCGTTGTGAGGAAAGTAAAGTCGGTTTCCAACCCCTTCAAACCATCCAGTCCGAAGGGTGAGGAGGAGACAGCGATCCCGGAAGTGGCCAAGCCGCTACCGTTCCGACGGGAAGGGGGGGAAGGGGTTGCCGTGGTCTCTCCATTTCTCAAGGTGGAGGTGCCACAGGTTTTGGACGGACCGGCTGCGGAGAAGAAGAAAACCGTACCAGAGAATCTCGCCATCCCCACCAACAGGACGGAGAATGAGCATCGGTTTTTCTCCGCCTTTTTAGATCGCCGCAAACAGGGGGATGATCGATAAGAGATTTAGGATGGGACATCGGCCCAGGTTGTGGTTGCTCTCCCACGAGATGTTGCAAAAATGATTGACCCCGCCAAACGAAGGGTGATACACCAACCGGATGATGAAAGGATCATTCCTTTTAGAATCATGTGAACTTCTAGGTTCTCGGATCGTCGGGGGTGGGGGATGGGTGACTTGTGGGGCCGCATTTTGCGATGGATCAGAGGCAACGAAGGTTTTGTACGGGCCTTGAGTGGCATTGCTGCGGTTATGGTGGCCGTTATTGGGGTTGTTGCGACGATTTATTTCGGTGTCTCTGCCAACAACGGTTTGACACTCGAAGACGCCCAGGCTCTTGTGGAGGCGGAAGCGGCTCGTTGGCAAGGGTTGACTCGTGAGCAAGAGCAGACCGTTCGCAAGCTGGAACGGCAGATTGAGATCAATCAGGGTGCTTTCCAAAGTTTTTTTGCCGTTATCCATGAGCAAAACGTTCCTCAGGAGCAATGGCCAGCGAGGTTGGTGGCGATTGCTGATCGGAACATGGCCTTGCGCAAGCAGGTGCAATCCATTCCGGTCAATGATGGCAGCAGTCTTGAGTTGAAGCAAAAAGTAGAAGCCGCCATTGCCGCTGTCCGTCACGATGAAGCCGATGCTCTGTTGGTCCAGATGTTGGAATTGCAAGGGGTGGGGAGGGACGCTATCTGGGCGAGTCGTGGGGAATTGGCCATGACCCGCTTGCGTTATGCCGATGCCGCCCACCATTTTTCCTCTGCCGCCAACGCCCTGCCCCCAACCCAGGAGATCCAAAAGCTGACCTACCTGGAACAGGAGGCCGGCGCTTGGGTTCACCAGGGGGATGAGTTTGGCGACAATGCCGCTTTGGAGAAATCCATCGAACTGTATAAAAAACTCCTCGAAGCCTATCCGCGTGACCGCGCCCCCGATGATTGGGTCAGGATACAAAGTAACCTGGGTCTTGCGCTTTTGCGTTTGGGAGAACGAGAGATCGGGACGACCCACTTGGAGGAGGCGACGCAGGCTTACCGGGAGGCACTGAAAGAATGGACCCGGGCTCGCGTCCCCCTGGAATGGGCTATGACCCAAAATAATCTGGGCCTTGCGCTTTCGCGTTTGGGAGAACGAGAGATCGGGACGACCCGCTTGGAGGAGGCGTTGCAGGCCTACCGGGAGGCACTGAAAGAGTATACCCAGGCTCGCGTTCCCCTGATGTGGGCTATGACCCAAAACAACCTGGGCAACGCGCTTCGGGTATTGGGAGAACGAGAGAGCGGCACGACCCGCTTGAAGGAGGCTGTGCAGGCCTGCCGGGAGGCCCTGAAAGAGCGAACCCAGGCTCGCGTCCCCCTGGATTGGGCTATGACCCAAAACAACCTGGGCAATGCGCTTTTCCGTTTGGGAGAACGAGAGAGCGGCACGACCCGCTTGGAGGAGGCTGTGCAGGCCTACCGGGAGGCGTTGAAAGAATATACCCAGGCTCGCGTCCCCCTGAATTGGGCCGTGACCCAAGATAATCTGGGTAGTGCGCTTTCGATATTGGGAAAACGAGAGAGTGGCACGACCCGCTTGGAGGAGGCTGTGCAGGCCCACCGAGAGGCACTGAAAGAGCGAACCCAGGCCCGTATCCCCCTGGATTGGGCCGCGACCCAGAACAACCTGGGCCTTGCGCTTCGGAGATTGGGAGAACGAGAGGGGGGTACAGCCCGCTTGGAGGAGGCCATGGTTGCCGTTCAGAACGCCCTACGGGTTGCCCAGGAGAGCGGCGCGTCTCATTACATTTATGTGATGGAATCCAACCTTCAAAGAATTCGCGCCCTGCTGGCCGAGCGCAAAGGGAAATTATGATCGATGGGGCATAAGCTCCGGTCTTAGTTTTTCTCCGCCGGGGCTTCATGGGTGCGGTGTCCAACGGTTTGCCCTCATAAGAGATCGGCATGGGGCTGATTGTGCCTGGGGGTGGGATGTTTTGCTTTTTGGGAGAGGTTGGTATGCCCATCGTTCGGAGAAAGCGGGGCACCGATAAAAATCATCACCCGGTCGCGGTTTAAATCGACGACAACCTAACCGAGCCAGTCCGAGGGATTGGAGATTCAAGATTTTCTTGGCTATAGAACCGGACAAC
>JADGCQ010000046.1 GCA_015228925.1 Magnetococcales bacterium
TTCTGGGATATGGTGGCGGTAGTCTCTGAATTATCCGTATTTTGCTGAATGTTGGAGGCCATCTGTTCCATGGCCGATGAAGTTTCTTCAATACTCGCCGCCTGTTCGGTGGCCCCCTGAGATAACCCCTGCGCCGCATCGGAAAGCTGATTGGAACCCGAAGCAACTTGGTCCGAGGCGTTGGTCACTTCACTGACAACATTACGAAGTTTCTCCACCATCCCCCTCAAGGCATTCGCCAACATCCCCAATTCATCCTGTTGGTTTAAATCAAGATGTGCGGTTAAATCTCCCTGAGCAATCTGCTGTGCAAAATGAACACTAACACGGATGTCGTCAAAGCTTTGTTGAACATTCTCCCAAGACCACTCGTGGCCAACGAACCCTTGATCAGGTTTTCCCCAAGATCTTTTTCTTTCGCCACAGTATAAACAACATCACCATTGCGGGAGATAAGAAATAAATCATAATAACCATATTCTTTCCCGTATTGCTCCAACCATGGGCCAAATTCCGCCACCGCCTGAGTCCAACCAGTCTGCCCGCTCCCCCCTTCGGTGACAAAAGCCCGGTTGATGGCTTCCAACGCTTGTACCACATGACGATTGCCCGATAAGACCTGAATATCGCCAAAGCGTTCGCTAAAATAACCCTCAATCTGGTTTTTCTTGATGTTACGTACCGCATTTAACTTACTGAAGGCCTCTCGGCGCAGGGTATTGACAGTTTCCACCAAGACATTTTTAAAAATCCCTCATATTTATATTCTAACAGCCATGGTCGGCGGGGTACCATTGACGAGACCCATTCTTGAAATTGTATTTTTTTATTGTGATAAATTTTTTGGATTTGCTTGACAGGCGAGCATCAAGCAATCCAAGTTGCTTTGGCAGAGCGATGGTGATGTCAACGTCAGGAGAATGTTTCTTTGGGTCGAAAAATTTTTCATGTAATCCTTGTGCTTGCCATATCGCGTGAATTGGCCGCCATGACCTGGTTGGCTTGGGAGATTTCCCGTTCACCGACTACGGTTGGGATCGTGAGTCTCCAGCGTGAACCCGATTGGACCGATCCCCTTGTGATGCGTCTTTCTCCGGGGGCAGACTGGCTTGGGCGGTTGTTCGGTGAATCGGCGGTGGCCAAAGATGTCACTTATGGCATGGGACGCGAGCAATTGGATAAAATGCCGGTCTCTCCATTGAATATTCTCCTGATCGGCGTCCTATTTGATGAGGATCCTGCCAAAAGCCTTGCCGCTTTCCTCGATCCCTTCGGGCGGGAAAAAATTCGCCGTGTCGGGGCTATGCTGCCGGAAGGGGCCAGATTGGTCGCCATCCTCCAGGATCGGGTTGTGGTTCTCCGAAATGGGATTCGTGAGCAATTGCATCTCCCGGACGAGGGGCAAAGGGAAACCCTGGCTCGCTTTCGTGCCCGCGTCGAACAGCAAAAAGAGGTGAGCCGTGTCTGGAAAACCTTTACCGAAAAACCGGAAGAGGTCTTACAACTGGTACGGCTGAATCCGGCGGAAAAGGATGGAAAACTGATTGGTGTCCGTTTGGATCATGGACAGGATGCGGGGTTTCTGGGGCGATTCGGTTTGAAATCGGGAGATATTATCACTTGGCTGAATGGGGAAAAATTGGATTCCTACGAAAAAGGGATGCAATCGCTACGCAGATTAAATCTTGCTCAGACTATGCACTTCAAGGTTTTACGTGGTGAGGAAACCTTGGAATTTACCTACAACCGTACCAGCGATGAAAAATTGGAAGAGGCTTCTTTCGTGGGAGGGGGAACCCATCAGGAGGGGTTGTGATGTCCCTGGTACAAATTGCATGTTGAGTCTCAATAAGATAATAACAATGTAACTATATACTCTGAATTTCATTAATGTTTGTCCGATGAAGGTTGTGTTTCTTTGTTATTCTAAAACAGTTTGCTTTAAAATTTCATTAATCTACTAGCCGTGTTTGAAAAAAAATTAATTTACTTGCTTGTGATTCGCTCCGATATTCGATAATTTCCGCAGACTGGTTCACCATATTGCAAGAGGGAGGTCACTTATGAAAAGTCGTATCCTAGCCATCGCCGCAGGTGCGTTTGTTGCCGTCGGTTTTGCTGCTTCCGCCCAGGCTTGTCCTGCGCACGCCCAGGGGTGTCCTTTGCACGCAGGCATGCTTCACCATGGGGGCTATGCCTATCCAGGAACGTGGCGGGCCGATGGATGGGTCCAGTGGCACAATCTTCCTGGATATACCCAACTGGGAAGTGTTGGTACTCAGCGTTATATGTCCAATGGGGGGCGTGGTTTTCTCCCCTATCCCTATTTTTATAACTTCGTCAGCCCTCTGAAGCCCACGACCGCCTTGGAAGTCGCCAACCCGGAACTTATGGCGCGTTGCGTCTGCCACAAGAATAGCGCAGCTTCGGGCCATTGTGCTTGTCCCGCTGGTGCCTGCAAGTGTGCCCATCACCACCAAGGGAAAGACGGGAAAAAATAAGTTCTATTTCAGATGTCCAATCTAAACTTTGTAGAATCTACTTATCAAAAATTGGGGTAATGTGATGAAAAAAACATCAAAAATTTCAATGCTGACCGTTCTTTCGTTGGCTGGAGCCGTTTTCATCGGTTCCAGCTTCACGGCACCCACCCCGGCAAAGGCGGATGCAGTGACGGCGACCATCCTGGCTGGCAGTGCCCTGGGATTGACCTTGTGGCATGATCCCTGGCCGGTTCGCGCCGTGGTAAGCCCGTTTACTTATGTCTATGATCGCGTGACCGGGGATGGTCATGGTCATGGTCATGGCCATCATGGTCATGGCCGTGGGTACTATGGGGCCTATGACCACTACGTCCATGTTGGAGTACCGCAACACAGCCATGTTGGCATGATGCCGGTAACGATCACTCCCATGGAAAAGCATGAGTGCCACGGTGCTGCGGCTCAATAACAGCCTTAAGCGATTTGAATGAAACTGCGTTGATGATGTGACACGGCGTTTTGCCACTGGGCAAAACGCCGTTTTCTTTCCGCGACTTGGTTTGCTGTCCCGGTTTTGGTCAATCAAAAACCAACTTGGGTACTTGGGTAAATTTTCTAACGAAGTGAACGGTAAATCCCTCTCGGATATAATCAGGCACCTCTTCAAAATCTTTGCGATTGGTTTCTGGCATGATCAACTCGCGCAATCCGACCCTCCGGGCTGCGATCACTTTCTCCCGAATGCCACCTACCGCCAAAACTTGGCCGGTCAGGGTAATTTCCCCAGTCATGGCTAATTGTCGCGATACGGGCTTATTCAAGGTCAGAGAAAGCAAAGCTGTGGCCATGGTCACACCAGCCGATGGTCCATCCTTGGGGGTCGCCCCTTCGGGGACGTGTAAGTGGATGGATTTATCTTCAATGCGGCCAAGATCTCCGCCTAACTCGGTACATTGGCCGAGTATGTAATGATAGGCGATTTCTGCGGATTCCTTCATCACATCGCCAAGTTGGCCCGTCAAGCTTAAATGGGGTTTCCCGGTGGCATAGAAAGCCGCTTCCACATCCAAGGTGGCACCACCCATGGAGGTCCACGCCAATCCTGTGACCACGCCAACTCCCGAAAGTGGTTTTTCATCCCGAAAGTCCGGTTTCCCCAGGAATTCTTCAACTTGGTTTTGACCAATTTGAATCGGTATCTGAGTTTCATTTTCCAAAATCCGCACTGCCGCCTTACGAGAGATGGCCCCTATTTTTTGTTCCAGTCGGCGGACGCCAGCCTCTCTGGCGTAACCTTCAATGATGGTACGTAACGATTCTCGGGAAAAACGGATGTGGCCTTTGGTCAAGCCATTCTTTTCGAGCTGTTTCGGGATAAGATGTTTTCGGGCAATCGTGACTTTCTCTTCGCTGATGTAACCAGACAAGCGGATGACTTCCATCCGATCCATCAGTGGACGTGGAATCGTATCCAACTGGTTGGCTGTGCAGATAAATAAGATTTTGGAAAGATCAAAACGGACATCGACGTAATGGTCGAGAAATTCATTGTTTTGTTCGGGATCCAAGACTTCCAAAAGTGCCGAGGCGGGGTCGCCCTGATAACTGGCCCCGATCTTGTCCACTTCGTCAAGCATGATGATGGGATTGGAAAATTTTTTCAGGCGCAGGGCCTGCATGACCTTACCGGGCATGGCACCGACATAAGTGCGCCGATGACCTTTGATTTCCGCTTCGTCCCGCATTCCACCGACAGAAAAACGGAAAAATTCGCGTCCCACCGCCTGAGCGACGGAACGACCGATCGAAGTTTTTCCAACCCCTGGGGGGCCTACCAGCAGGATAATGGAGCCACCAATTTCCCCTTTAAGCTTACCGACGGCCAAAAATTCAAGGATCCTCTCCTTGACATCATCCAACCCTTCATGATCTCGGTTGAGAATTTGCCTAGCCCGTTTGATATCTAGTTTGTCTTTTGAATGCACCCCCCACGGCAGACTCGTCAGCCAATCGACATAGTTGCGGGTGACACCATATTCCGAAGAACCGGTTTCCAACACCGAAAGTTTGCTCAGTTCATCGTTGATTTTCTTTGCGGCCTCTTCCGTAAGCGTTAGCTTTTCCAATCGTGCCCGATACTGTTCGACATCGGCGGTTCGGTCATCTTTGGTGATACCGAGTTCCTTTTGAATCTCTTTGAGTTGTTCACGCAGAAAAAAATGCCGTTGATGCTCCGAAATCCCCTCTTCCACCTGTTTGGAAATTTTATCCTGAACTTTCACCATCTCCAGTTCTTTTTTCAGCAGAACCAGGACTTTTTCCAAACGTTCACGAATATCTAGTGTTTCCAATACCTCTTGCAATTCCTCTCTTTTGGAACTGGTCATGGAGGCGACAAAATCGGCCAGCCGGTCCGGCTCACCAAAATTATGTCGCGAAAGAAACATCTTGACCTGTTCCTGGTATAGGGAATCATACTTTAAAATATCTTTCAGGGCACTGATGACCGCCAGGGTGTAGGGTTTGATGATCTCCACATCCATTTTGTGACTGGCTTTGTCATGATGGACGACACGCGCAACAATGGGAGGCTCTTCTTTGACGATTTCGACAATTTCAAAACGGGAGATCCCTTCGGCCAACAGCTTGACCTGTTTATTTTCCTCATTGACTGCCGCTTCCATGATGCGTGCAACGGTACCAAACTTAAACAGTTGGTCGGCGTTGAACACTTTGTCTCCATCCTCGGCGTGGGACAAGATGATCCCAAACATTTTACCAGGGGTATCCAGGGCATAGCGGATGGTATCGTAGTAGGGGGAGCCTTCAACCTGAATAGGGGTCAACATGCCTGGGAAAAACGGACGACCTCCCAGGGGGTATAAAACCAGTTGGTCAGGAAGAATATCCTCGATTTTGGCGGGTGGATGGCCAGAGACCTCCACAGTATCTTCCACATTGGCTGCGGCATCATCCGTTTTTGACTGTGCTGGTATATCCTCATGTTGTTCTTCGATGGGTGTTTCTTCAGTCTCCTTGTCGGCCTCCCCAGCGCGTTTGCTTTTTTTTGAATCATCTGACATGAAGTTCATCCTTAACGTGATAGCCTACGGATCTTATTTCCCCGTTACCGATACAGGTGATCCACACTATATGGGGCCAGTTGCACGAATATGCAAGCCCGTGAGGAGAAATTATCGCTATCTTGGCTGTTCACTGCCGTGTAACATGACAGATTGTGCTGTTTCCGGGGGGCTTGGGGGAGAAAAAAGGAGACAGTCGGCTACGGTAGGGAGGGTGGTTTGGATCCCGCCGAAAGGGCGGGATCCAGACGATCATCAGGCATTACCGCATCCACCACCTGTGGCGGGGGTGAATGATTTGCCACAACCGCAGGAACTGGCGGCATTGGGGTTTTTGATGACAAACTGGGCACCATTGAGGTCCTCGACATAGTCCACTTCGGACCCGTTTAAATAGTTTCCCGACATGGGATCGACGAGAACTTTGGCCCCATCGCACTCGATAAGTTCATCGTTGTCTTCCTGGTTTTCATCGAATGTGAATCCGTATTGGAAACCAGAACAACCACCACCGGAGACAAAAATACGCAGCTTAAGATTGGGGTTGTTTTCTTCGGCCAGGAGGGAACCAAGTTTTTTACTGGCACTCGGCGTCAAGGTCAGGGGCATGAAAGGCTCTCCTTATTTTGTAGGAATTTTCGCAGTGTGCGGGATCATGGTGGTGTGCGCCGTGTTTCATGTGAGCGTGCCAATGAAGTCCCGAAAATAGTCGCTCATGGTATAGCACGAATGTCGATATGGCAACCAGAATGTTTCCTTCCCAGAAAATTGGTTTTGAGGCTTGACACTGCGTGAAAATGATCCTTCAATCGTTGCTTTTTATGGCATCTTCCGACTGGGGACAGGTGATTGTTTCATGTCTATGACCTCCCTCCTGACGCACCCGTTCACAGGCCACGCGCATGGCCATTGGCGTCATCGGTATTGGACTATGGTGGACCATGCCGTCCGATGGAACCGATTGGTTCGCAGCCGCGATTCTGCGTTTAAAAATCTGGTATGGCGAGATCAACTGCGGTTTATCCTGGGGAGACCTATCGCTGTCAACGGTGAAACGGTTGCCAGGGCTGATGAAGCGTTGCAATGGTTGTTCAGAGGACAAGATGCGACACCGGATGATGGGGTATCCATGGGGTATTTTCCCTTGTCTGCGCATGTCGAGCCGTGGCGGCCTTCCTACCCCGAAACTACAGGCTATATTATTGTGACTTTGCTGGAGTATGGGAAGCTTTTTCACAATACCCAGGCTATGGACAGGGGGTGGGCCATGGGACACTGGGAGGTTCATGTGCAGATGGAATCTGGGGCGGTGCAGGGTGGTGTCTTGGTGCCGGCGAACGCAAGGAAACCGGCGGTCTTCAACACCGGGATGGTGCTTCAAGGGTGGGTTGCTTTGCTGGAGTACCGATGGGACGATTCCTTGGCGCAGGCGGCGATTCGCGCAGCCAATTTCTTGCTTGCCGATCAGGCTGAGGATGGCCATTTTCGTACCCATGGTCCGTTTGTGGAGCAGGATCGGATCAAAACCTACAATGTTCTGTGCGCTTGGCCTTTAATGCGACTGGGGCGTCTTTTGAACCATCGTGGTTATTGCGATGCCGCCCTCAAGGCAACCCGTGCCGCCATGGCCATGCAGCACGACAATGGTTGGTTTGCTCATAACGATCTAACCAGACCGGAGGTGCCGCTGACCCACACCTTGGGGTATACCCTTCAAGGGTTGCTGGAGGTTGGTGCCATCGTAGAGGATGCCGCCATGATGGCTGCGGTGACCCGAGGGTTGGAGCCGCTATTGGCCCAGGTTGACTCGCAGGGATTCCTTCACGGTCGGTTTGATGATCAATGGCGTCCGGGTGGCTTTTCCAGTTGCCTGACGGGCAGTGCGCAAATTGCCATCGTCGCTTACCGGATGTACCAACTGACCGGAAAGATCACTTATCGCAACACTGCGGACAGAATCGTTAATTTTCTAAAGGGGTTACAAAACATCACCACCCCACATCCCGGTATTCGCGGTGCTTTGGCGGGTTCCTATCCCATGTTTTTGGGGAGTTACATGACGGCGGGGTATCCCAATTGGGCCACCAAATATTTCTTGGATGCACTGATGCTCCAAAATATTGTGTCTAAGTGACGCTAAGAGAAGACGCCTTGGGACATTTTTCCACGGATCTTGACAATGAGTTCCGGTTCTATGGCTATGGGTGGCTCTGGCATATCATGATAGCGTCGCAAGGTGATCTTACTCTCATGGAACGCATTGATATCATCGATTCCATCGACGAGTTCTTTGAATAACTCACGTTTTTCCATGGTTCCATCCCTTCTAAAAGTCGATTCAGAATCTTGATTTTGTCTTTGGTGAGGTTTGTTACATCACTCTCCCAGTACAAGGTAAGCAAGTGGATTTGGTTGTTGGTAACATGGTGGAAGTCAATGATTTTGAGTCTATTACGCAAACTCACCATCGGTCAAATATGCTCAATCAATCATCGGTGCGGTTTTTAAACAGTGATGATAAGCCGAACAGACCTCTGCGGGAGATCTTTTTTTGCATGTGGCCGCTGAGGGAGCGGTGGGTGGGGGCCAGGGGATGGACGCCTAAAGCCTCGTTGATGGCGGCATCGACGGTATCGAAGTCGTGGACCCGGTGCAGGAGGGTATGGACAAAATGGTGACCGGTTTCAGGTTCCCAGCCGATAACCACCGGAACGGTTCGTTCCTGGGTTTCTAGGATGACCCCCTGTCCGGCGGCAACGCGCCCGTGTGCATCCAACTCCAGTTCGGCGACATGAATGATGGGGGGAGGGGAACCCGGTTGACCATGGTGCCAGAAAACCCGCTCCACCGCCCATGGCGATACCAGGAGGGCACTGACAGGATCGTTGGGGTGATCGGGGGGTTCCATGCGTACCGTAACACCGAGGGTGCGATTCAGGCTGGGATCGTCGGGGGAAAGGCTGGCCAACAGGCGGTCGTTTGCCACTTTGAGGGCGACAGGATCGGGCCAGCGGCAATCCCACTGGGAAGTTTGCGGAGGAGTAACCACGTCAGTCATGTTCGTTTGAACCAAAAAAAGTTCCGTCCAGAGGGCTTGAAGCGGTAGCATATAATTTTTTGGGAATACGCCCCGACAAGAAGGCATCCCTTCCCGCCTGTACGGCAAACCGCATGGCCCGTGCCATGCGGATGGGGTCTTTCGCACCGGCGATGGCGGTATTCATAAGGACACCATCACAGCCCAATTCCATAGCGATTGCGGCATCGGAAGCGGTCCCCACACCCGCATCTACCAACACGGGAATTTTGGCTTGTTCAATGATGATACGGATGGTGTAGGGGTTACGGACACCCAATCCCGAACCGATGGGAGCCGCCAGGGGCATGACGGCGACGCAGCCCATCTCTTCAAAAAGCTTGCAGATATAGGGATCGTCGGTGGTATAGACCATCACATGGAAGCCATCCCGGATGAGAAGTTCTGCCGCTTTGATGGTTTCTGGATTGTTGGGCCAGAGGTATTTGGGATCGGACAGGACTTCCAGTTTAACCAAGTTCCACCCCCCCGCCTCCCGGGCCAAACGCAAGGTACGCACGGCGTCATCGGCACTGAAGCATCCCGCAGTATTGGGGAGGTAGGTGTATTGTTTCGGATCCAGGTAATCGGTCAGCATGGGGGCGTTGGGATCGCTGACATTGACCCGTCGCACGGCCACGGTGACAATTTCGGCACCGGAGGCAACAATGGCCCGTTGTGTTTCTTCAAAGTCTTTGTATTTTCCGGTTCCAACCAGCAAACGGCTGCCAAAAGAACGCCCGGCAACAACCAAGGGATCATCCAGCGTTTCCTGACCACCACCGATAAAATGGACGATTTCGATTGTGTCGCCATCGGCCAATGGTATCTCGTGAAAACTGCCCCGTTTGGCAACCTCAAGGTTCCGTTCCACAGCAACGCGGTTGGGATCGAGTTTCAAACCTTGGAGGAGTTCAATGATGGTGGTCGGTTCGGCAATATTCTTGATTTCGCCATTCAAGGTGATTTTCATAAAACATCCTCTCTTTGTTCGACCGTCGTCATGGGGTGATGACATCTTCGCAAATGCCCTTCCATTCTAAACGAATCACCTGTTTGAACAAGGTTTCACTTTGTGCATGACTGTGGTATGAATCACAAATTGGGCTTCGAGAGTTACTGGGGGGAATGGTTGGATCTTTTTTCTTTGTCAACAGGCTCGTCGGTTTGCCCAGAAAACCAAATAATAGGAGTGAATCGATGGATGATTTAATGTCGGAGGTGAATCAGCGTGCCAATCTGGCATTCAGCAATGAGATGGAAATGCTGACGTTTTTTCTCACCGACGAACAGCTCTACGGACTTAACGTATTTAAAATCATCGAAATTCTCGAAACGCCAAAAACCATCACAGCCATGCCAGAGTCGGGACTGGGGGTCATTGGGACCATTGATTTTCGTGGGCATCCCATCACCGTCATCGACTTGGCCATGGTTCTCGGCTTGACCCCGATGGACTTGACCCAGGGCGTTTCCTATATCCTGGTGTGCGAATACAGCACCACCACCCAGGGGTTCCTCATTTCCCGCCCCGATCGACTGATCAATAAAAGTTGGAATGAAGTGATCGCTCCCCACGGATCCGTTTTTGAAGGGAGCTATCTGACGGCGATCACTTATTATCGCGATATCCCCATCCAAATTCTTGATGTGGAAATGATCCTGGTTGACATTATTGGCGTTGACGCCCACGTCTCCAAGGATCTTGTTTCAGAGGGGAAACAAATCGTCCAAAGTCATCACCACATCCTGGCCGCAGACGATTCCAGGGCCGCCAGAATTCTTTTGGCATCCGCACTTGACCAGTTGGGCGTTAAACATACCATCGTCGAAGATGCACAACATGCCTATGAACTCTTGGAACAGTCCGTCGTTGAAGGCAACGGCCAGTGTGCCTATAGCATGGTGATCTCCGATATTGAAATGCCCATCATGGATGGATTTACTTTTACCCGAAAAGTACGGAGTAATCCCAAACTCGCACATATCTATCTGGTATTGCACAGTTCGCTGAGCAATAAGTCCAACAGTGAAAAAGCCAAACAAATGGGTGCAAATGATTTTATACCCAAGTTCCAGCCTGATAAGATAACAAAAGTTATTCTTGACCAGTTAAACAAGGCCGTAACTTTGGGTTCATCCAATAGTTAGGATGCACATTTCGCCGATGCGGTGGGTATCATACCGGGATTGACGGGTGTTCAAAATAATGAACGTTGGAGATGGCCGGTCCATGGACAAATTGCTCAAAGTCGTCATCTTCAGTGGGGGACGTGGCGCATCCAACATTATCAAGGCATTTCAGGACTACGCCAGGATCGACCTGATCATCCTGGTCAATGCCTATGACGATGGACTTTCGACGGGACGCCTGCGGGCATTCATTCCAGGCATGTTGGGTCCCTCCGATGTTCGCAAAAACATCATCAATCTGATCCCAAATGACACTTCTGCCGCCAAATCACTGAAACTCATTCTGGAACATCGGTTTCCCGATGAGACCCCGCGTCATGTGGCACTGACCTGCTTGCAGGCCCTCATTGACCGCGAACGTGATCTTCCCTATCCCAAGTTGGCACAGCCCTACCAGATGATTACGGTACAACAAACCCTTTGGATCTCTGATTATCTGCAATCTTTCTTGGAATACGAACAAAGACAACGGGACAAGGGGGTATCTTTTGATTACGGAGATACCTCTATCGGCAACCTGTTATTCAGCGGTTGCTACCTAGCAGAGGGTCAAGATTATAATCGCGCCACACAAATCTTCCAGGAGAAGTGTGAAATCTTCGGTCGTGTCCTCAACATCACCGATGGGAGCAACCAAGTTCTTGTGGGGATCAAGGAGAACGGAAATTATCTTCTGGATGAAGCTTCCATTGTTGCCGTTCATTCGGATCGATCAAAAATTGCAGATCTATTTTTATTGCCTGATTATTTAACCCATGAGGAGCTGGCGACGCTTCAGAGCCTACCTATTCACCAGCGACGTTCATTTCTCGATGCCAGACATGTGATTCCCCATGCTAACCCTGAAGCCATCACAGCACTTTCTCAGGCCGATTTGATCATTTACGGCCCGGGGACACAACACTCGTCGTTGTATCCTTCCTATATGATCGCCGGTATTCCCGAATGTATCGAACATAATGAGAAAGCAGAAAAAGTATTTATCGGTAATATCGCCCCTGACCACGATAGTCCATCGGCGACTGTTCAGGAGTTGATTGAACGGTTTTTCCATTACATGTCGGCCAAAGGGAGACGGATTCCCAACAAGACCAATCTGGTTACCCGATTGTTCGTACAGGAACCGGACAGCGATCAAATTGCGCTTACGAAAGATCGTGCCTCCTACCTTCCCATGAACATCAAAGATCTTCAACTGGACCCCAAATCGGTTACCATCGGAGATTGGGAAGGGTCTTCTGGTCGCCATTCCGGCGATCAGATTATTGCGGAACTATTGACTCTTTTCAAACAACTGCACGATTATAAACTTCAGTCACATCATTTTTTGATTTCCATCGTCGTCCCTGCCCTCAATGAGGTGCGGACGATCCGTCGCGTTTTGCAAGATCTCATTCACCTTGATTTTTCTGAACTTGGCGTCGGTAAGGAGATTATTCTCGTCGATGGCGGCTCCCAGGATGATACCTTGAAAGAGGCGTTGCAGGAGCGGTTTGTCCGCTGTTTTCAGGTGAAAGGGGATGACAGAGGACGTGGCGTGGCCATGCGGTTGGGGCTTTCCAAGGCCAAAGGAAATATCATCGTCTTTTTTCCCGCCGATGGGGAATATTCCGCGAACGATATTCTCAAGGTCGTCAGACCTATCGTCGAAGATCAGTTCCAATGCGTCATGGGCAGTCGGGCAATCAAATGTTTGAATGTTAACCCGGTTATTAAGAAAATTTATGGTGACAATATCTCTATGTATCTGGTCAGCAAATATGGGGGGTATATATTAAGCTTTTTCTCTTGGTTGTTCTTTAACAGATATTTGTCCGATCCCTTGTCATCGCTTAAAGCTTTTGATACTAGGTTGTTGCGTTCGCTGCAACTCAAGTCTAAAGGGATGGATCTTGACCTGGAGATTATCGCCCGGGTACACCAATCCCAGACTTATATTTTGGAGGTTCCGGTGGATTATACGCCACGTACCCTGGCGGAGGGGAAAAAATCGACAGTGGCCGCCGGCCTTTTGGCTTTGTATCGCTTTGTCGCGTGCCGACTGTTCCCCCTCAAACAGAACACTTTTGATCATTCGTAACCAGCGGTCATTCGGGGGATAGTCGTACTGGAATAGGGAGTTGAAGGGATGCTTGATAGGGTGGCAAATGAGCGTATTGGTTTCCTGACAACGGTGAGTATCTTCATTCTCATTGTGTTGGCGGGCGGTGCCGTGCGTGCTTGGCTTGTCATGGAACCTGCCAACTCCGACCCGATTTCTTATTTCATAGCTGGGGCGGGGCAATACCTGGACCCTGACTTTCATCTTTTTCTTCACCATCACCATTTGCGTCCGTTGATGACGTGGATCGTCTGGCTGCCTGCCCTTGTCTTTGGGTATTCCTTGGAGACGTTTTATACGGTCGTCCATGCGGGAGCATTGGTGACTGTGTTGTCGTGGTGGGTGGTAGCTACCGTCCTTTCGGGAACCCGCGCAGCGTTTCTGGTTGCCGTTTTATGGACTACCAGTTTTGCCGCCTTGTCGGCGGATCTTACCATCGTCCCAGACAACTGGGGCACCTCCATGGCCCTGTTTGGTATCTCTGCGGTGGTATTGGCCATGCGTTCTTCTGACCGAAACGATGGACAATCGGGAACGCCTAGGATTTGGGGTAGTCCAGCCCTTTGGTCGCTTGCGAGTGGTTTGATGTTGTGGGCCTCCTGTGCCGCCAAGGAGACGTTCGTTATCTATGTTTTGGCCGTGTTTCTGATCATTTTGCTCCATCGCAACCGCTGGCAGATTTTTCGGTATGTCATCTTGGGTCTGATGATTGGCGGTTTGGTGGAACTGATTTGGTTTTGGGTCCAGTTTGGAGATCCTTTTGCGAGGGTCCATTATTTCAGGGGGATCGACGCCGTTATCGATGGGGTCAACGCCAAATTCGAACCGTTGGATTTAAAGTCTTTTTTGCTCCGGTTACCGAAGGTTGTCCACTATACCCGATCCGCCGAGTCTTCCATTTTTCTGTTGGCTATGTTGGGTTTTTTTCTCTGGTGTGGGCAATGGAAATCCAGGATTTCCTGGATCAAGATTATTTTGTTTGTTGTCCCTCCCGCATTTGTCATTCTTGCGGTCAAAAGCATCCATCCCATTCAGCCCTATTTTGACGTGGTTCTCCGTTATTACGTTCCATATTTGCCATTTATTTATTTGGCCATGGCCGATTTTTCTCTGTGGGGATGGCAATGGATGGTTCGTCGATGTCGTCGTCCTTTACTCCTCCTTTTTGTGAGTGGCGGTATTCTTTGTTATGCGGTATTGATCATCTGGAATCTTATGGCCGTTGCGGAATATCTCCCCTGGTTAAAGAAAAACGGGTTTGATGCCAACACTGCCCTGCAATCGGCACTTGTCGTGGACGCCGCCAAAACCGGAACCCCAAAGAGGCTTTTTGTCAAAGCGGGGATGCAACCCATCGTGCCGTTTTATTTTTCCCGCGAGGATGGTTGGGTTACGGGAGAGATGACGCTTACCGATTTGGTCGCCCCTGACTTTATGGAGCCGGGCTATTTGATCCTTTCCTGGCCCCGTATCAATTCCGATGGGAACGAGCGTCCGTTTGTTTTGTCCCACATGTTTCTTGATTATCCCTTTGTTTTTCGTCACAACATCCACGGAGCTTTCACCGATGTTCTTCAGGTGGGATCACGGAAGATTCGGCGGGAGACTACAGAACTGGCCGTTTTCAATCATCAATTATGGACCATTTCCGATGATCATGGTCAAAAGGTTGGGGCGGCTACGCCAACGCATCCCACTACGCCCCTGGTGCTGCCCAAGAATGGTACGATGACATTGACATCGCTTTTGCCTGACGGACAACCCGATCCCGCACTGGTATTACCAGGGGGGAACTGGTTGCACGTTCGTATGAATGTGACCACCGAGGCTCCTTTTGCTATACTCAGGATGAATTTACATGATCACGATGGGGTGAGGGATATGGAGAAGGATCAACCCTTGGGCATTGTTTATTTTGAACGGATTGCCAATCAAAAGCAGGACGTTTCATGGGTGACTTATGTTGCGAACCCCATCACCCGGTATGATTTGGTCATCCACGGCGAAAAAGCATCCATCCATGTTGATAGCATGGTCATGTCTCTGTTAAAACCCGACCCATCGGACCGGATGGCCCAAGCGGGACGATCTTGGTAGTTTATTCTCAAGATGCGTCGTTTTTTGCCGCACTTCTGACCCAAAGGGTATCATGTCCATTCTATTGATCAATCCCCATTTGGTCATCCAGCGCAACGATCCCATGACGACGGGTGTCGTATACATGCCGGTGGCACTGGCCAGCTTTGCGGCGGCGTTGCGCCAGAAAAACCTGGATGTCGGGGTGATCGATGCGTTCGGATTGGCACCTCATCATGCCCGTATTCAGGAAAAATTTTTGGTCTTGGGAATCGATACCGACCAGATTTTGCAAGGCATTCCCCAAGAGTCCCGATGCATTTTTCTCTTCGCCAATCAGGTGATCAATCACCTCTCCCTGGTGGCGATTCTCCAGGCGATCAAACAACGGTTTCCCAATGCAGTTTTAGGCATTTTGGAAAATTCGCAAGCGGTAACCGCCTATGCCCTGACGCCGGTTGTGGATGAATTTTTTACCCATGGTGCCGATTTTGCGGTGATTGGGGATTTGGAAGCGGGGGGAATCACCGTGGCGCAGTGGTTGGTGAACGGAAATTCCCTGGCCTCCATGCCCGAATGTTCTGGTATTCTGACGCCGGATCGGCGGAATGCCTCCAGGGGAGAAGTCCCCGATCTGGATAGCTTGGCGAGTCCGGCATGGGATTTGTTTCCGTTGGAGAATTATTGGTCGCTCCGATTTGGCCATGGCCCCCAGACCAGCGGGCGTTATCTCCCTTTGATGACCTCTCGGGGGTGTCCCTACCCGTGCCGGTTTTGTGTGGCACCATCGACGACCGGACGCCGCTGGCGGGGACGCAGTGCCCAGGTGGTGGTTGATGAAATGGCATTCTTCGTGGAAAAATTTCAGGTCCATGAATTCCACATCGAGGATCTTAATCCCACCGTTTCGGATAAGCGCATCCGGGAGATCTGTGCCCAGATTATCGAAAGAAAGCTTAAAATTTCCTGGAAAATTGTCGCCGGGACCAAGGTGGAATCCATCAAGGATGGGACCACGGTGCGGATGATGGCCCAGGCGGGGTGTGAATATGTCTCCATCTCCCCCGAAAGTGGCGCACCGGAAATGCTGGCGGCGATGAATAAACCGTTCAAACTGAATCATGCCATGGAAATCATCCACCACATGAACCTGAATGGTATCCGTTCCCAGGCGTGTTTTGTCATTGGTTTCCCCGGTGAGGGGCCAGTCGAGCGTCAGAAAAGCCGACAATTGGTCCATACCCTGACTCGGGCCGGGGTGGATGAGATTGCTATTTTTATCATAACCCCAACGCCAGGCTCGGAGTTGTTTGCCCAGGCAACCGGATTTGATTCCCTTTCAGACCTTAATTTTACCCCGGTGTGGCGAACCGACTATGCCGCGTTGAACCAGTTCAGAAAAACGTTGTATCTTGCGTTTTTACTTTGGAAACTTCGTTATTTCCCTTTTAAAATATTACGTCAGGCATTTAACTTTTTTGTCCGCAGACGCTTTGAGACCAAGATGGAGATGATTCCTTACCGCGCTTTGGTCTGGAAATGGATTGGCCTGAAACATGGTTTCATGCGTTAGGGATCAAACATTCATGCCGCATAACGATGCCCCAGGGAAGATCATGACGGAAACATCGGAAAAATCGATCCTGTCCTCGTTCACCGAAACGGTCCCATGCCCCGTCTGTGGACAATGGGCGCATACCGTGATCAAGGAGTCTACCTACGATTCCCACATTTCTGAACAGGAACTTCGGAAAATATATTGTGCTTCCAGTGATAAGACGTTGCTGGATCCATTGGTGCGCTGTTGCGGGTGCGGGTTGGTCTATCTCAATCCCAGAATCAAACAGGCCATCATTCTGGATGGCTATCGCAGTGCCGAGGATCCCCTGTTTATCGCACAGAACGAAGCCCGTATCAGTACGTTCACGAAATGTCTGCAAGGGATCATGTGTCGGCACTCCATCAGTCCGCAAACCCACCCAGCGGTATTGGATATCGGTTGTGCGGGCGGTGCGTTTCCCAAGGCGGCCAGCGATTTGGGATTTCATCCGGTGGGATTGGAACCCAGCGCATGGATGGCTGCCCAAGCGCGTCAACGCTACGGATTGGAGATCCGGTCCGGCATCCTGGAGGAGGCGGACTTTGGCGATACCCGGTTTGACATGATCACCCTGTGGGATGTCATCGAACATATGGCCGATCCCGGCCAAGCGTTGCAACGTATCCGCTCCCTGCTGACGGAGCGCGGAGTGTTGATCATCAACTATCCCGATCATGCCAGTATCGCCAGGCGGCTTTTGGGATTTCGTTGGCCGTTTTTTCTCAGCGTCCATCTTTACTATTTTGACCCTGGGACCATGACCCAATTATTGGCCAATCATGGTTTCCAGGTACGGGAAATCCGTACCCACTGGCAAAAGCTCGCTTTGGGGTATCTCCTCAAACGGGCATCGGCTTATTTCCCTGTGGTTGGACACTTGGCCCGATGGGTGGAAAATCGCCGGATAGGTCGGTATGCCGTGAGTTACAACATGGGACAAACGTTGGTCGTCGCCACGCGGAATGATTTATGATCCCCACAGGGACCAAAGGGATTATTTTTGACATGGATGGGGTGCTGTGGTTGTCCAACCGGATCCATGCGCAGGCCTTTTCCCAAGTATTGGCGGCCAATCGCCTGCCAGAGGTGGATTATCGCTTCCTGGCCGGACGCCGGACTGACCAAATATTTCGTGAACTATTGCGCGATCAAGGCCGACACTATTCTGAACAAGAGGTTCAGCGTCTTACGCAACAAAAACAGGCCCTTGCCAGGGAATTGCTGATGGCCAATCCCCCGGTTGATCCGCAATGTTCCGAGGTTATTCTGGCCCTTTCCCGCCGGATGAAGGTGGCGTTAGCCAGTTCTGCCAGTCGTGCTGGGGTTGCGCTGTTTTTGCAGGTAAGTGGCCTTGCGCCGGTATTTTCTGTGGTTCTTTGTGGCGATGATGTCCAAAGGGCCAAACCGGACCCGGAGATTTATCTTTTGGCCCTGGCCAAACTGGGTTTGTGCGCCCGTGAGGCATTGGTGGTCGAAGATTCTATCCATGGGGTCCAGGCGGCCATCCAGGCCGGCATCCCCGTGATTGTGAAAAATGGTGCCATCCCTTTGGACATCCCAAAAACGCCCGATATCCATGCCTTCATTGACCGTTTGCGCGAGCTTGTGCATGATGCCTGATTCCAGCCCTATTCTAGCCATGGATGATATTCCCGATGGCAAACCCAACTTTGCCCAGTGGACGGTGGTCATACCCGCAGCGGGTACGGGGTCACGTCTGGGGTTTGATCGGGCAAAAATTCTTTACCCTCTCTTGGGACGGCCCATCCTTGACTGGCTCTTGGATGCCTTGGAAGATGTTGCCCACTGCGTGATCCTGGTCTTGGCACCCCATGCGCGTTCCCAGGTGGAACCGCATTTTCTTGAACGGGTCGGTGATCGGGGCCGCATCGTCATTCAGCCCAACCCCATCGGTATGGGGGATGCGGTGCTGCGGGCTGAAACCTGGGTTCAGACACCCCATTGCCTGGTGGTATGGGGCGATCAGGCCGCTTTGCAGAGACAAACGATTTGCCGTTGCGCCCTGGCCCACGAGCAGACCGGGAAACCCCGTCTTACCGTGGCGACCATCCTGAAAAAAAATCCTTATATCCATTTGCAACGTAATCCCCACGGAAAAATTATCCGCGTGTTGCAAGCCCGGGAAGGGGAGATCGAAGAGACGGTTGGGGAAAATGATTGTGGGCTTTTTTTGTTCAACTCGGAAGCGTTGTTTTCGACGCTCAAATCCTGCCAAAATCAGGGATTGGCGTATGGCTCCCATACCCGCGAATTCAATTTGCTGCAAACCCTCCCGCTCTTTGAACAAAAACCGGGTGATGTGGTGACGGTGAGAATTAACGACGCAAGGGAAACCATGGGGGTCAATACCCCCGAAGAGGCCCGGATTGTCGAACAAACCCTGGAGAGTATCCTTCGATGAAAACAGTCTCCATCGTCATCCCCGCCTATAACGAAGCCGCTTTTATCGGCGATTTGTTGGGGAAAATTTTTCAGGTACCATTACACCGGATCGGCTTCTTGGCAGAAGTGATCGTCGTTGATGATGGCTCGACGGATGGTACGGGGGAGCGGGTCCGGGAGTTTGATCGGGTCCGCTTGATTCGACAAAACAACCAGGGTAAAGGGGCTGCCGTTCAGCGGGGGATCAAGGAGGCAACGGGGGACTACGTGTTGGTGCAGGATGCCGATCTGGAATACGATCCCGAAGATTATCCATCCCTGCTCATGGCCCTGGAAGGGCGGGGTGATGTCGCGGTCTATGGCAGTCGTATTTTGGGCCAGATCCGTGAACGGGGGTATCGTTGGCCGTTTCCGGGGCGTCATCCCTCCCAGGGGGTGGGGCCTTGGGCGATGAACATCATTCTTGCCATCTGGACTTTCCTCCTCTATGGCCGGTTCATTACCGACATGTTGACGGGATACAAGGTCTATCCATTGCACGTTCTGCGGCAATGGACCATTCGGACGTGCGGTTTTGAAACGGATCATGAATTGTCCGCCAAACTGTTTGGCCAAGGGATCCCGATTATCGAGGTTCCCATTTCCTACCACCCGCGCAGCATCACGGAAGGGAAAAAAATTCGTCCTAGGGATGGGTTGATCGCTTTGATGACGTTGTTGCGTTTTAGAATCAATCGTTCATAAGTGACATGGAACCTGGGGGGATACAGGGTGTAACGGGGGGGAACGGGCGTGTCAGAGAGGTTTGAAAAAACCACTCTGGTTCAGGGCTAACCGCAGTGCCAATGGCATTTCATTGTTTTGTTGGCGTTTGATTTGATTGATCAGGGGGTACCAAGCGACCTGCCGTTCAGGGGATGGTGCAATCAGATCATCTTCGTTCCAGTGCAAAAAGCCGGCGGGGTCGAGGGTTCGGCGGAAAAAACGGACCTCATAATGCAGGTGTGGGCCACTGGAGCGACCGGAACTTCCTGAAAAACCAATGATGTCGCCCCTTCGGACAAAATCTCCCTCTTTGACCCGGACCTCGGCCAGATGGGCATAACATGTCCTGAACCCATACTCGTGACGGAGTGTAATGAGGGTGCCATAGCTTTGGATACTTTGTAATCCCGCAAATTCAACAATCCCATCGGCAGGAGCGACGACGGGTGTATTCATATCGGCGAATAAATCAATACCGGGGTGAAATTTCTTAACGCCATTCTTCGGATGGGTACGATTTCCGTAGGAGCTGTTGATCCCCTTGAACTCGACCGGGGAACCGTTGGGTATCATGGTGAAAATAATGCCATCAAGTCCCGAATTTTGGCGAGACAATGGGGGAGGGTGCAGGGCGACGGTGTGGATGGTCTGAGATTTTCTTTCTGGTTTGGGGGGGAGACGCGGTTTTTTGGGAGTCGGTTGGGAACCGATATTGGAGCGTTCAATGACGCGGTTTTTCAAACCATCTTTGGATCCATTCTTTTGACCTGGGTGGATGGCCGGTTTGAACAAATCCTCCAGGGATTCCAA
The DNA here is from genome assembly GCA_015228925.1 of Magnetococcales bacterium. Lineage (GTDB taxonomy): Bacteria > Pseudomonadota > Magnetococcia > Magnetococcales > UBA8363 > UBA8363. Next base: position 20,591 of record JADGCQ010000046.1, read on the forward strand.
TTCGGGGATCCACTGGGGATTCAAACGGTCCTGAATCGGGCTGGCGTGGAGGACGGAAGGTTCTTTGGGAGCCTCCTGAAATGCGTTGGTTGTGCGCCAGGGGGTGAATGTTGGATAAAAATGGAAGATTCCTAGGGTAAAACAGAGTAGGATCAAAAAGGAACCTACCCATAGGATGGGGATTCGATAACAATGCTCGCCTGAAACGGTTTGGATGGTAACGGTCAGGTGATTCCGCATGATGGCTCTTGATAATGGATGGTTTTTAAGGATGATTCCGCGACATGACAAATTTCAGATTCTTATCGGTTTGGGGGATCCAAACATGAGTTGAAAGGTGTCTTGCGTTTTTTGTGGTTGAGGGGGGGTGGTTGTTCTGCTGGTTTTTTTACGGGGAATGTGATGATGAAACAGGGTAATCAAAAAGTTCAAGATGATGGCCATGTGATCCCATCGCCTCTTGCGATCCTCCTGGTGGAGGATGCGGAAGAAAACAGGATGGTCTTGGAGGCTTTTTTAAAACCATTGAACTGCCGCGTGAAAACAGCGGAAAATGGTGCCGAAGCGGTGGCGATGTTTATGAAAGAAAGGTTTTCCGTGGTGTTGATGGATATCGAGATGCCTGTCATGGATGGCATTGCGGCAACAATGAACATCCGCGCCTGGGAAAAGCAAAATCAAGTTGATGCTCCGACCCCCATTTTCGCATTGACGGGCCATTCTTCGGGTGAGGAATTGCGGCGGTGCCTGGAGAGTGGATGTAATCATTATTTGACCAAACCGGTGCGTAGACAACAACTTTTGGATACTGTTCGACCTTTCCTGGGTGGGGAATAACAAATTTTAGTTTCTGGAGGGTGATGATGGGTTATTCCCCAATTCGCATGTTGTTTCCGGTCCCGCGTTTGTTGACGAATCCCGACCTTTTTGCCGGACCACGGGGATTGATGGCCCTCAAGGGGCTGGGTTCCTCTCGGACATTGTTGTTGACGGGGCGTTCGTTGCGGCAAGACCTTCGGACGGAAATTCAAAAAATGCTTATCGCCGAATCGGTGGTGGTGGTGGAGCGGCCAGGGATGGGAGATCCCGATTGGGATCAGGTGGCATCGATTTTATCGATGTTGGCGGGGGATATCCCCGATCTGATTGTGGCTGCGGGTGGCGGTGCGGTTCTGGATCTGGCAAAACTGGTATTGCTTCGGCTGGCTTGGCCCGAAGTGGATCCCATGGGGGATGCGGTACGGATGAGTCGCCCATTTGCGGTGCCGCCGTTAAAGAATCGTATTCGTATGTGTGCCATTCCCACGACGGCAGGTTCCGGTGCGGAGGTCTCCTCCGCCGCTTTGGTCATGAACGGGACCGCCGGATCTAAATCGGCCATCATCACCCATGATTTTATCTATGACATGGTTGTGCTGGACCCCCGTTTTTTGTTGGATATTCCCCGATCGGTGATGATGTCGGGGGTGATCGATGCCATGACACACGCGGTGGAAGGGACCATCTCCAACGTGGATAACCCTTTGGCCGATGCCTTGGCGGAGACCGCTTTGGAGCGTTTGGGTCGTTTGGGGCGGCAATGGTTGGGGGATGAGGCGGACATGACGACCATCCTGCAACTGCAATATGCTGCCCATATGGCCGGAATGGTGCAGAATCATTGTGGCGTGGGTATTTGTCACTCCTTGGCCCATCAACTGGCCCGTTTTGGCGTCGGTCACGGAGAGGCCAATGGGGTGTTTCTGGCACCGGTTCTGGCGTTGAACCGCGAGGAGGAAAAAGTGGCCCGGCGTTTGGACCATATGGAATCCTTGGCGGGATTTTCCATTGGCGAGCGTGTTGCGGAATTTCAGCAGGCTGGGGGGCTAGCGCAAGATTTTGAGGCCCTGGTGGCCGGAAATCGTCTGGGAGGGCCAGTGTTGCATGCGGAAGCCTTGGCGGGAGATGCCTGGGTGGATGTTTGCACCCGATTCAATCCGCGATCGGTGGATGCTCGGCAATTGCAATCCTTTTATTCTGTCTCTCGATTCACCGATGAATGACTGTGCGGCCTGAACCATGAAGGAATTTAACGACTCTTTGCAAAAGCTGTTTTCCAAACCTCCTGAGGGTTGGTGTGAAGAGGAGCGCGTGGCGTTGTTTTTGGACGCCATGACTCAGGAGATGCGGCACCATTTTCAACATTGCCCCCCTTTTCGTCGTTATTGTCAGCGGCGCGGGGTCAGTTTTGAGGAGCCGTTGCACGATCTGGTATCGCTCCCATGGCTCCCCGTCCATGCGTTTAAGTTTTTGGGTGGGCGGTTGTTGTCGGTGCCACCGGAGGAGGTTCGTGTCAAACTTCAATCCTCCGGGACTTCCGGTGTCCCCAGCACAGTTCAGATCGATCATGTGACCGCCAAGCGTCAGACGCGGGCCATGAGCCTTTCCATCAGTGAAGCCATTGGCAATCGTCGGCGTCCCTTTTTATTCATGGATGTGGACCCCAAAACCCACTTGGCCCAATTGAAAGCCCGTGGTGCGGCGATACTGGGATATTTGAATTATGCCTCTGAAGCGGTATTTTGTTTGGAACCGGAAGGGGCGGAGGGGGTGACCCTGAACCGCGACTTGTTCTTGGCAACTTTGGAAAAATGGCGGCACGGTGGGACACCGCCGGTCATCTTTGGTTTTACGTATATTTTCTACCAAGCGGTGCTTCTTCCGCTGCATCAGGCTGGTTGCCGATTTTCTTTTCCCCAGGGGAGCCAGGTTTTGCATATTGGTGGTTGGAAAAAATTGCGCGATCTGGCCATCGATCCGAAACGCTTTAAAAGGATGATTCATGATGTCCTGGGTATTGAACCGAGTGGCGTGGTGGATGTCTATGGGTTTACCGAACAGATGGGGGTCAACTATCCCGATTGTGTGGCGGGGGTGAAACATCCCCCGGCGGTTGCCCAGATCATCGTGCGCGATCCCCAGACCTTGGAGCCAGTGGTGGATGGGGTGGAAGGGGTATTGCAATTTTTGACGCCGATTCCCCATTCCTATCCGGGCAATTCGGTTTTGACCGATGATATGGGCCGTATTTTGGGTCGGGATCGGTGTTCTTGCGGTCGGGAGGGGGTCCGTTTTGAGATTACGGGGCGCATGGCCAAAGCGGAGGTGCGGGGATGCGGCGATGTGATGGAAACGCGGGTCGCAACTCTGGATGTCAGCCGGAATGATGCTATGCGGGCGGCGGGGGTGGTGGAGTTGTTGTTGGTACGTGGGGAACATCGGGGGTTTGCGGATGATTTGGATGGTGTCTTGCCCTCTTTGTTATCGCGCCGTGACTGGTTGGCCCAGGTTCCGGTCGAGGCGATCATTGTGTTGGTGGATCAATTGGCCAAGGTTTGGCGGCAATCGGAAATGTATGCCGATTTGGATAAGCGGGGACTGGCGTTTCTTTGTGATTGGTGTAGTGCCGATTCTTTGCGACGGATGGCAGCGGCCAGCTTGGGGGGACACCATGGATTCCTCGATGATTTTTATCCATGGGAACGGAGTACCCGCCGCAAGGCGATGGCGAGTCCCAAGGGTTTGGCCCTCCATTGGGTGGCGGGGAATGTCCCTTTGATTGGGTTGTTTGTCCTGGTTCAGGCGATGGTGACAAAAAATATCAATCTAATACGGGCACCATCGGCGGAGCGGCATATCATGGCGGCTTTGTTGTCCCCTTTGGTCAATCTTGAGGTGCGGTTACCGGGGGGATATTGCCTGAAAGGGGCCGATTTTCTCGAAACGTTGGCGGTGGTCCATTTTCCCAGCGATCATCCCCTGGGATCCGATTTGTCGGCGATGGCGGACATACGGGTGGCTTGGGGTGGGCGGGAGGCGGTGGAGAGTTTGGCACGTTGGCCACGGCGTTATGATGTGCGGGATATTTTTTTTGGACCGAAACTCTCTTACATGGTTATCGGGAAGGAGCAATTGACCGATGGGCGGGGCTTGAAAAAATTGCTGCGCCGGGCGGCGACCGATTGTTCGGTTTTTGATCAATATGCCTGTTCATCGCCGCACACTATTTTTGTGGAACAGGGGGGGGCTGTGACGCCAGAAGCTTTTGCGCAACGGTTGGGGGATGAGATGGGACGGACGCTGACGCGCATACCCAAGATGCCTCCCGATGCGGCGACGGTGATGGCGATTGCGTTACGCCGTATCACCCATGATATGCTCCACGATGTGTGGCATTCCCAGGATACCGGCTGGACGGTCCTTTATGATGAAGAGATGAAACTGGCCGATCCTTGTTATTCGCGGGTGGTGACGGTGCGTGGGGTGGCGGATATCATGCCGACAGCGGGTTTGGCCCATGAGGATATTCAAACCATCGGTTTGGCGTTGGGTGGCGAACGCCGTTTGGCCTATGCCCGCGAGGCGGCGCGTCGGGGGGTCTGCCGCTTGCCGGAGGTGGGCCGCATGACGTTGTTTGAACCCCTGTGGGATGGATTATTGGTTATGGGTCACATGGTGCGCTGGGTGACTTTGGGCGGGCCATGATGCGTCTGCCTTGAATCAGTCACGCCGTCACTTTCGTGAGGGTCTCGAAATCAATGCGATGGGAACAGCTTGAGAATGGCGATAATGAACATAGCCTGGCCTGTTGCCACGCCGAACATCCACTTAATGGTTTCAGCCTTGAGTTCAGCAATATCCTTTTTGGTAGCCAACTCTTTCAGGCGGGTTTCTTCCACTTGTTCCAAGACATGGGCCATCGCTTTGGCATGTCCCTTGGCTTGGTCGTCAGGGACGCCGGATGTTTTGAGTTGTCCCGTGAATTCCAGGGTGTCAAATGCAATGGTCGTCATCGTGGCTCTCCTTTCTCTGTCACGTTACACCTCCTCTATGATGCATCATTCAGAGCATTGGTGTCACGCATAATTTTCCCAACCTGGGGGCCTGTCAGCCCATTGATGGATTAAATAAAGAATGACACACGAGTTTTGGACGATGCCATTTACTGGGGAAAACCTTCTGGAAAGGTTGCACTGCCATGCCGTGGAGAATGGCAGCAGGCCGGCGTTGGTGTCGGCAGAGGGGCAAACATTGGACTATGGGACGTTGTGGTCTTCGATTGTGGGGATCGCCGTTGGTTTGATGGGCCGGGGGGTGAAGGTGGGTCAACGGGTTTTTCTGGTGATGGATGGTTCCTTGGCGTCGGTTTTGGTGTATCTGGGGGTGATGCGTCTGGGGGGGGTGGCGGTTTTGATGGATCCAGGGTTGACGATGGCGCAATGGTCGGGAAGATTGCGGGATTTGTCCCCTGAGATGGTTGTGGCACCGAGAGAAATTTTGGAAGCCATTGCCCATTTGCCCGGTGAGAAAAGGGTGCCGTTGGAGCTTTCCGATCAGACGGTAGATCGCTTGGTCGGAGATGGGGTCGGAGAGACTCCTCCCCCATTTCCGACGCATGAGGCGGTGATCCTGATTCTTGCCACCACGGGTACCACGGGAATGGCCAAGTATGTGACGCTGACTTTGGGTAATATCAGTGCTTCTGTACACCATATCAACACGACCATGGGGTTGATGTCATCCGATATCGAGGTGATTACATTGCCTTTGTTTCATTCGTTTGGGTTGGGGCGTTTGCGCTGTGGTCTGAGTGCGGGGTGTCGTATTTATCTGTTACCGGGGCGATTTCGCCCGGAACGGTTGCTGAAAGAGGTTCAACGGTGTGGTGCCAGTGTTTTGGCCCAGGTTCCGGCGGGGATACGGTTGCTTTTGGCTTTGGGACAACGGGTGGTTCCGTGGTTGCAAAACGTCCGTTTGGTGGAGATCGGTAGTGCCCCGATGAAGATTGAAGAAAAGGAACGCCTCATGATACTCATGCCTCAGGCGCGGCTATGGCATCATTATGGGTTGACGGAGGCGTCGCGTTCTTTGTTCCTCGAATACCATCAGGCCCAGGCTATGGGGTGCCTGAATGCCTTGGGACAACCGCCCGTGGGTGTGGAGGTGGCATTGCGGTCGGAATCGGGAGAGGTGGTCACCCATGGGGTCGAGGAAGGGGAACTTCTTGTCCGTGGACCGCACGTTACCCCCGGATATGTCGTTTTTCCAAGGGATCCGATGATACCACAGGGGCAGGGATGGTTTGCCACGGGTGATTGGGTTCAACGGGATTCATTGGGTGATTATCACTATGTGGGTCGCGTTGATGATTGTATCAATCTGGGGGGATTCAAGGTGTATCCTTCCGAGGTGGAATTGGCTCTGGCCGCCTTTCCGGGTGTCGTGGATGTTGCCGTTTTCGTCCGAGACGCGGGAAAGGGGATGCAGATCATGGCTCTGATTCAATGCGATGGCTTGCGCCCCTTCGATGAAAAGGAACTGCGTGACTGGTTGCAAACCCGCTTGGAGCCTTATAAACATCCGCAAATCTACCGTCTGGTCGATGCATTGCCCCGTACCCCTTCGGGCAAACTGTTGCGGCGAGAACTCCCGAACTTGGTGGGTGGATAACCTCTTGCCCGCCATGATGCTTTGCCATGAGTGTCTGCGTCCCCTCGGCTTTACTTGAAAGTCAGGGTCGGGTATCATCGCGACTGCGTTGGTATCTGTCTTGTTGAATTAACGGATCATTTACTTATCATTTAGAGTTGGTATCGCTTGTGTCAAAAAGAAAAGTCGCTCTGATTACTGGCGTCACCGGACAGGATGGTGCTTATCTGGCCGAGTTTCTCTTGGAAAAGGGGTACGAGGTTCATGGCATTAAACGGCGTTCTTCGCAGTTGAATACCGAGCGCGTTGATCATTTGTACCAAGGGCCGGATGTTGAAAATCGAAGCTTTATCCTCCATTATGGGGATGTCACCGACTCGACCAACCTGATCCGCATCATCCAAAAAACGCAACCGGATGAGATCTATAACTTGGCGGCACAGAGCCATGTGGCGGTTTCATTTGAAACCCCCGAATATACCGCCAACACCGACGCTTTGGGACCACTGCGGATCTTGGAGGCTATCCGTATTCTGGGGCTTGTGGATAAAACCCGATTCTATCAAGCCTCGACTTCGGAGTTATTTGGCAAGGTTCAGGAAACACCCCAACGGGAAACCACACCATTTTGCCCCCGTTCTCCCTACGCTGCCGCCAAGCTTTATGCTTATTGGATCACGGTCAATTATCGGGAAGCGTATGGGATCTATGGTTGTAACGGGATTCTTTTCAATCATGAGTCTCCCCTTCGGGGTGAAACCTTCGTAACCCGTAAGATTACCCGTGCCTTGACCCGGATCGCCTTGGGATCGGAAACCTGTCTGTTGCTGGGTAACATGGATTCACTGCGTGATTGGGGACATGCCCGCGATTATGTGGAAATGCAGTGGCTGATGTTGCAGCAGGAAGAACCGGATGATTATGTCATCGCGACCGGTTGCCAGTATTCGGTGCGGGCATTCGTGGAAGCGGCAGGGGAATGCCTTGGCCTGGAAATTTCCTGGCAAGGCCGGGGGGTGGATGAGGTTGGTTTGGATGTCAAAACGGGACGGGTCATTGTTCGTGTCGATCCACGTTATTTCAGACCGACGGAGGTGGATAACCTCTTGGGAGATCCCACAAAAGCGCGGGAAAAATTGGGATGGAAACCTCGGATCAGTTTCAAGGAACTGGTCCAAGAAATGGTGGCCCAGGATTTGAAAAAAGCTCAATTGGAACGAATGCTGATCAAACAAGGGGTGCCCATTCAGGGGGCGGGATCCATGGATGGTTGATGGGTGTGTTTGATACCGTCTGGTTTGTTGTGTTGGGGGGGATATGGTTTTGCAATCGTCACATTTTTCTGAAGGTAACTCTGGACCGCAGGGGACGCAATTGCCCGATTTTCTGGATGGTGTCGATGTTCAGGAAGGGTTGGCCAATATGGATGGCAGCCGGAGTCTGTATCTGAGGATCTTGGTGAACATGTTGCGCCGTTGTTGTCAGTTTGAACACCAACTGGATGCGGCTCGGGATCGGGGTGATACCGATGAAGTCAAGCGGATGTTTCACACCCTCAAGGGGTTGGCCGGTTCTATTGGAGCGAGGGAATTGCGCAAGAGTGCCGAAGATGTGGAACGCGCCATGGCTGAGAATGGGTTGCAGGTACCGGATGTGTTGATGCGGAGTTTTAAAAAATCTTTGGGGCGTGTCATCCATTCCTTGTCGGAACTGGATGGGGAAAATATGTTGGACCAAGGTGCAAGCGACCGTTCTGGTGGGAAGTTGGATGAAAAGGTGACGGTCGCTGCCCATTTGGAGGCATCGTTCAAAGCCTTGGAATGGGCGATCCAAGAGGGGGATGGCGATGTGATGAGAAAATTATCAGCTTTTGGAAATTTTCTTGGGGAATGGCGGGATAGCCCTATTTTCCAGGATTTGGTGCAGCAGGTGGATGACTATGATTTCGACTTGGCCGGACCGACGTTACGGCGGCTGTGGTCTTCGGTGCATGGTGTAACGTGACGTTGGGGGGGGAGGTTTGAAGTGGAAGACCATAAGCCAAAATTATTGATTGTCGATGATGAAAAAATCAATCTGGACATATTGACGGGTCTGTTGAGTCAGGAATATCGCACGGTGATCGCCAAGGATGGTGTGCAGGCGTTGAAGCGTTTGGAGACCGTCCCGCTGCCCGATCTGGTGTTATTGGATGTGACCATGCCGGGGATGGATGGTTTTGAAATATGTCGGAGGATGAAGGCCAATTTGCTGACCCATAATATTCCGGTGATTTTTGTCACGTCTCGGACGGGTGAAGATGATGAAACTTTGGGGTTTGATGTCGGAGCGGTGGATTATATTACCAAACCGTTTCATCCGGCGATTGTCAGGGCGCGCGTCCGTACCCATGTGGAACTCAAGCGTCGTGGTGATATTTTGGAGCGTCTGTCGAGTTTGGACCCTTTGACGGGAATCGCCAATCGGCGGCGTTTTGATGAATTTTTAAATTTTGAATGGAACCGTTCGGTACGGACGGGGCACACGTTGTCGCTGGTTTTGATCGATGTCGATTATTTTAAGCTTTTTAATGATAATTATGGTCATGGGAAGGGGGATCGTTGTTTGATCCAGGTGGCGCGGGCGTTATCCAAACCGACACAGCGGACGATGGATTTGGTGTCTCGTTACGGCGGAGAGGAATTTGCGTGTATTTTGCCGGAGACGGGTGTTGAGGGGGCTTTGGCGGTTGCGGAACGTCTGAGAAGCACTGTGGAGGAATTGGACATTCCCCATGCCTTTTCCACGGTGGTTCCACACGTAACCATCAGTCTGGGTGTCGCTACGACGATCCCTACCAAGGAAAAAACGTTTTGCGGTCTGATTGAACGCGCTGATCGTGCCCTTTATTGCGCCAAAGATCAGGGTCGTAACCGCACGGTTTTGGCGGAATAGACTGTTCTATCGTTGCTGCTCGAAGTACCGGATTGTTAATGTATACTGTTCCTATTTCTTTCCAGTCGGAACCGGGCTGTGTTGGTTTATCCTGCTGCACGCAATTCCTCGCGGATGACACGACGCAACGTCGATTCCAGTGGCTCCCGTTTTCTTTCCACGTATTCCCGCAACGCATCGTTCATCATGCTTTGGTAGTTGCCGCCACCGGCATCTTCCACGTACCCCCTGAACCAACCGAGAATGTCAGCGTCAATCCGAATCGTGATTTTTTCCTTGTTGCCGGTTTGGGGAATGACGGAACCTCGACGACCACCGTTAAAATCATATTCATCTTTCATGTCTCAACCTCCATATTGTTTGCGTTCGTTATTTGTCGCACGACGAGCAGAAATGATACGAATACTGCTTTTGCCACGGTAGGTGTACACAACAATCAAGATACGCCCTTGACCGTCCATGCCAATGGACACGAATCGCTCTTCATCATCAACAACAACATCGTCATCAATCGTCACAGACATGGGATCATTCATCACGACCGCAGCGTCCGAAAAAGACACACCGTGTTTTCGTTCGTTAATCTTAGCCTTGATCTTGTCCCATTCAATGTCCATGACCGCCATTGTACCGTCAAATGTGCGTACAGTAAAGAACACAGTCGTTGGTGCCCAGGGCAATTGCATTTGGAATCCCTTGACATTAGGGCGTATTGATATCCGATAGCTTGAGATACATCCTAGAAAATTATTAAAAGAAAAAAGGGGTCTGGGGGATTGCC